>CAMDRB010000046.1 GCA_945906455.1 Caenispirillum bisanense | reverse complement strand
GCCAATACCCCCTCAAGCGTCGCGCGGGACTTGGCACTCAGTCGCTTGATAACGTGCTTTGTCTGGTGCATCCGCCAGACTCGCACGACAGTATCGGTCAGGGAATCCCCAATGGATTCTCTTTCTTAGATTTGATCCACTAGGCGGCGGACGTGCTCGTTCTTATCCTTGGTCCAGACCTTGAGTGCGGCGAGAGTCTTGCGCGGATGGCGCAACAAGAATGGCCGGATAGCGAATTCCGCCGTGCTGCGGATGGTCAGGGCGCGCAATACCGCGAGGGATTGATCAGGATGATCGATGCCCGCGCGGGCGACATATTCGCCGAGCGGCCAAATCGCCCAACCGGCGAGTCCCTTTGTGGTGTCGGTGACGGGCTGGCCCTGGCGATCCAAGGGCCGAAGCACGGCCCTTACCAACTTCAGGGCCCGGGCTACATCGGCGGGAAGATGTTCGACGAGTGCGGTCGCAATCTGATCGGAGCGCTGTTTGAGCTCCAGGCGGTCAAAATTCCGGAGCGCTAAAACCGTAAAACCTGCGTCATCAAAGCCGCCCCACCGGCGTTTCAGATGCGCCGCCATGTCAGCGACGAGGTCGCGGTTGAACCAGGTCTTGAAGGGCTCAGCCATTGAAGCAGGGCTTTGAGGCGCGCCTCAGAATCTAAACATCCAAATTGCGGACGTCGAGGGCGTGTTCCTGGATAAAATCCCGCCGGTGCTCGACCACATCGCCCATGAGCGTTGAGAAGACTTCATTGGCTTCGTCGGCGTGGTTGACCTTCACTTGGAGGAGTGTGCGGACATTGGGATCGAGCGTGGTTTCCCACAGCTGGCCCGGGTTCATTTCACCCAGACCCTTATAGCGCTGCAGCGAGACGCCCTTCTTGCCGTGGCTCATGATCGCGGCGAGCAGCGGCACAGGCCCGGAAATCTTGACGTCCTCATCCTTATATCGAAGCACACCATCGCGGGTGTAGGTCGCCTGCAATTCTGGAGCCAGACTATCCAGATGTCGGGCCTCGGCGGAATGCAGCGTGCGGCTGTCGATAATGAACGTCTCGGCCACGCCGCGCACCGTGCGCGAGAACTTGAGGCCACCGCCGGCGGCGGCTTCGCCGGTCCAGCCTTTTTCATACTCGGTTTCGAGGTGATCAAGTCGCCGCGCCACATAGCTGGCCGCTTCGCGTGCGAGTCCTTCGTTGGACAGCACATCGGGTTTGAAAGCCCCGGCGATCGCGCATTGCTCGACAATCCGCGACGGCAATGTCCGCGACAGCAATTGCAAGCTGTTCTTGGTGTCGCGTGCCTTATAGACCAGCCGCTTCAAATCCTCGCCCGCGATCTGGCCTCCGCCATGGGTGACCAGCGTGGCGCCGGTGAGGCCGGCGCCGATCAGGTAGTCCTCCATGGCGCTATCATTCTTGAGATAGACCTCGGAGGAACCCTTCTTCGCCTTATAAAGCGGCGGCTGGGCGATTAAGAGATGGCCGTTTTCGATGATCTGCGGCATCTGCCGGTAAAAGAATGTCAACAGGAGCGTGCGGATATGGCTGCCATCGACGTCGGCGTCCGTCATGATGATGATCTTGTGGTAGCGCAGTTTGGCGATATTGAATTCTTCGACGCCGATGCTGGTGCCGAGCGCGGTCACCAGCGTGCCGATTTCCGCGGACGACAACATCTTGTCGAATCGCGCCCTTTCAACGTTCAGGATTTTGCCGCGTAGCGGTAGGATGGCTTGGAAGCCGCGGTCGCGGCCCTGTTTGGCCGACCCGCCGGCGGAATCGCCTTCGACGATAAACAATTCGGCGGCGGCCGGGTCGCGATTTTGGCAATCGGCGAGCTTGCCGGGCAGGGAAGCAAAATCAAGCGCGCCCTTGCGGCGGGTCAAGTCGCGCGCCTTGCGCGCCGCTTCGCGCGCGAGCGCCGCTTCGACCACCTTGCCGACGATCTTGCGGGCCTCGGCGGGATGCTCCTCAAACCACTCGCCGAGTTTTTCAGAGACGCTACTTTCGACCACCGGGCGGACTTCGGATGAAACCAGTTTGTCCTTGGTTTGCGAGGAGAACTTGGGGTCGGGCACTTTCACCGACAGCACCGAGGTCAAGCCTTCACGCATATCGTCGCCGGTTAGCGCGATCTTGTCTTTCTTGCCCATGCCCTTGTCGTTGGCATAGTGATTGATCGTGCGCGTGAGCGCGGCGCGGAAGCCGGCGAGGTGCGTGCCGCCGTCGCGCTGCGGGATGTTGTTGGTAAAGCACAGGGTGTTTTCGTGATAGCTGTCGTTCCATTCCATCGCCAGCTCGACGGTGATGCCCTCACGCTCGGCCACGATCGCCACGGGCGGTTCATGCAGCGCCTGCTTGGTGCGGTCGAGATACTTAACGAAAGCCTCGATGCCGCCTAGGTAATGCAGGTCCACCGACTTGTTCTCGCTGTGGCGGGCATCGGTGAGATTGAGGAACACACCGGAGTTTAGAAACGCCAATTCGCGCAACCGATGTTCAAGCGTGCCGTAATCGTATTCGGTCTTGGTGAACGTCTCGGTCGAGGGAAGGAAGCGGACCTCGGTGCCGGTCTTGAACTGTCCCGCGCGTTTGCCCTCGGTGATCTTGGGTGCGTTGCCGACCACAGCCAGCGGCGCTTCGGCGACGCCATGGCGAAACTTGATGAAGTACTCTTTGCCGTTGCGCCACACGCGCAAGTCGAGCCAACTCGACAAGGCATTGACCACCGAGACGCCGACGCCGTGCAGACCGCCCGAGACCTTGTAGGAATTCTGGTCGAACTTACCGCCGGCGTGGAGCTGGGTCATGATGACCTCAGCCGCCGAGACGCCTTCTTCCTTATGGATATCGACCGGAACGCCACGTCCGTTATCGCTGACGCTGCAACTGCCGTCGCCGTGTAAAATGACTTCGACCCGATCGCAATGCCCGGCCAAGGATTCATCGATGGCGTTATCGACCACTTCGTAAACCATGTGGTGCAAGCCGGAGCCGTCATCGGTATCGCCGTTGTACATGCCGGGGCGTTTGCGCACGGCATCGAGGCCTTTGAGCACCTTGATGGACTCGGCGTCATAGGCCATCTCGGGCTTCTTGGCGGCCTGGAGGGCGGCTTCTGCGGTACTGGCGGCGGTTGCGGTCATGGTGAAATCTCGAAGGTTGGCAGCACCGGTATTATAGAGGATCGCGGGGGTTAAGTTGCGAAATTGTCCGTTCAATCGGACCACTAGCCGGTGGTCAAACTATGCGGGCGGCGGCGGGCGGCGCGACAAAACGCCGGCTTCGGCCGCATAAAACTGCGCGGATTCCCCCAAATCCCGGAAGAGTGCCGCATCGGTTCCCGTCATCCAGGCCTGGGCGCCGAGGCGCAAGACCTCGCTGAACAATGCCGCGCACCGGTTCTGGTCGAGATGGGCGGCGACTTCATCGAGCAGGAAAAGCGGTGCGTGACCCCGTTTGGCGCGCTGCAGGCGCGCCTGGGCGAGCAAGATTGATATCAACAGGGCTTTCTGTTCGCCGGTCGAACACAGGGCGGCAGGCTGGCCATGGGACGGATGTCCAACCGCGGTCATGGCGACACCGAGATCGGAACGGTGCGGCCCGGCGCCGGCGCCGATAACGCCTCGCCGTTCATCCCAAAGACTGCGGCGCATGGCGTCCTCGGCATCTACCGCAGGCATTTCGCTCAGCCAGCCGTCAACCGTGCCGACCAGCGCGAGGGCGGCCGCCGGAAAAGGTCCGGAGGCCGCGGCGAGATCGCGATTAAGGCGGGCGACCAGATCATGACGGGCGGCCGCCAAGGCGATGCCGTGCCGGGCCATGGTATCTTCAAGCGCCGCGAACCACGGCGCGTCGCCGCCGCCATCGCGCAGTAAACGCAGACGGTGGCGGTAAGCGTGGTCGTAAGCCGCCGAGCGCCCCGCGTGATCGGCGTCAAAGGCCGTCACTAGTCGATCAAGAAATTTGCGGCGCGATGCCGGCCCATCAAGAAAGAGGCGATCCATGGCGGGCGTCAGCCATAGAACGCCCACATGCCCGGCGAGCGCAGCGGCACTTCGGGCGGGTTGACCATTGACCTGGACGGTCCGCCGCTCGGTGGTCGCGGCCGTGAGCCCCGTGCCCATATCCAAGGGACCGTCGGGCGTGGCCAAGGTCACCGCCACCGCCCAAGGCGCCACCGGCCTGGGATTGATCGGCGGCGGCGGCGCCAGCGATCCGATTGGCGCCGTTTGCCGACCCGCCTCGGCCAGGCGAACGCCGCGTAGGCCCCGTCCAGGCGCCAGAAACGACAGCGCTTCGAGAAGATTGGTCTTACCAGCGCCGTTGGCGCCGGTCAGCACAACCGGACGCGCATCAACGTCCATGCGCAGGTTGGCATAACTGCGAAAGTTGGTGAGCGTCAGGCGGGTGACGGCGACCGGTGCTGAAACTGAAGCGCGGCTGAACACGCTCGACGCCGCGGATGCGGAGGCCGGAGATGAATGCGCCGCAGCAACGGCGGTTTTCTCGCGAAGCGCGCTCACACCCGCATCGGCATTAGGACGTACATGGCGGAGGCGTCCGCCACGTCCCGGATGACCGTCGGAGAGGCCGCATCGGCCATGGTGAAGCGCGCGGCTTCGCCCTCGATCTGACCAAGAATCTCCAGGAGATAGCGGGAGTTAAACCCGATCTCCAGATGGCCGGCATCATAGCGTGCCTCGACCTCCTCGACCGCGCTACCGGCCTCGGGGCTGGAGGCGGAAAGCGTGATCAGGCCTTTTTCGCAGTTCATCTTGATCGACCGGGATTTCTCGGAACTGATGGCCGAGACGCGGTCGACCGCGTCAAACAGCGGCTTGCGTTCAGCCTCGAGTACTTTGTCATTGCCCGTCGGGATCACGCGCTCGTAGTCCGGGAAAGTGCCGTCGATCAGCTTGGACGTCAGCGTAACGTTGTCGAACCCGAAGCGGATCTTGGAATCCGACAGTGAGATCGAAATCTCGCCTTCGGTTTCCTCGATCAGTTTACGGACTTCTACAACGGCTTTGCGCGGCACAATCACGCCCGGCATGCCTGCGGCGCCGTCGGGCAGCGGCAGCTCGACGCGCGCGAGGCGGTGACCATCGGTGGCGACAGCGCGCAAGACCGCGACTTTGTCGCTTTTTGCGGCATGGAGATAGATGCCGTTCAGGTAGTAGCGGGTCTCTTCGGTCGAAATCGCGAAACGTGTCCGGTCGATGAGGCCCCGCAAGTCCGCCGCCGCCAGTTTAAAGTTATGGCCGAGGTCGCCTTCGGACATGGCCGGGAAGTCCCCAACCGGCAGGCAGGCAAGATTAAAGCGCGAACGTCCCGCCGCCAGAACAATCTGGCCGCCGTCGCCGTTGGAGCTAACCTCCACCTGGGCGCCATCGGGCAACTTACGGACGATGTCGTAGAGCGTATGGGCGGGCACGGTGGTGGCGCCGGCCTTGCTGACGTCCGCCGCAGTGGTTTCCGCGATTTCGATGTCCATGTCGGTGGCGTTGAGCGCGAGACGGCCTTTGGCCGCATCGACGCGCACGTTGGACAGAATCGGAATGGTGTTGCGGCGCTCCACCACACTCTGCACATGGCCTAAGGACTTGAGGAGGGCAGCCCGCTCGATGATCAGTTTCATGGTTCTTGAATCGGCTTTTTTTGATTAATTCAGCTCGTTTGGATCTTGCGACTCACGCCGGAACTCAATCCCCCGAACCGACGGTGCGTGATCGAAGCACCCCCCTCGCCCCGGGCCCTCAAAGCGGCCAGCACCGCCCCCTAGAAAAGGGCTCCAAGTATAACCAGAGAGCGCGGGCGGGACCTAGGGAAAAACACCCGGCGGACCGGGCGTGCGAGCGCGATGAAGGCTCGGGAATCTCTGGCTTTGAGGGGGTCGAAAGCAGGATCCGGCAAAGCCCGCGCGCCGTCCTTGAAAACTGATTTCCGTCGGCGAAACTAAGGTCGCGCCGAGAGCACGTCCCGGAAAAGTGGGCACCGGTTTTCCGGTCGGGACGTGCTCAAGATAATGATTTAGAGGCCTTCTCATCCGGCGCGGTGAGTCACCCGCGCCGGGAAGGACTCTAGGACCAAACCCGCGGTTCAGCTCTCGAGCATACGGGTGAGAAGTTCGACGTCTTCGGCGAATGCGGTATCCAGCTTTACCAACTCCTCGACCTTGCGCACGGCGTGCATGACGGTGGTGTGGTCGCGACCACCAAACGCCCGGCCGATTTCGGGCAGGGACCGGGAGGTAAGCTGCTTGGAGAGATACATGGCCACCTGACGCGGGCGCGCAACGACCCGCGAGCGGCGCGCCGAACTCATGTCCGACATGCGAATCTTGAAATGCTCAGCGACCCGCTTCTGAATCTCATCCATCGTCAGGCGCCGGTCATGGGCGCGCAAAAGGTCCTGGAGCAGGTCTTGGGCGGTTTCAAGGGTCAAGGCGCCGCCGACCAGCTGGGCGTGGGCGACGAGTCGGGTCAGGGCGCCTTCCAGCTCACGGACATTGGACGTGATCTTATGGGCCAGGAATTCCTTGACCTTCTGCGGCACCAGCGCGCCGAATTGCTCTGACTTGGTATCGAGAATCCCCAAGCGAAGCTCGAAGGTTGTTGGATGCAGATCGGCGACCAGGCCCGACGACAGGCGTGAGCGCAGGCGATCGCCGATTTCCTCAAGATTCGAGGGCGACTTGTCGGCCGACAATACGATCTGTCGGCCCTGGTCCACCAAGGCATTGAAGGTATGAAAGAACTCTTCCTGAGTGGAATCCTTGCCCGAGATGAACTGGACGTCATCGATCATCAGGACGTCGACGGATCGGAACTGTTCCTTAAAGGAAACCATGTCCTGATTACGCAGCGCGCGCACGAAGCTGTACATGAATTTCTCGGCGGACAGGTAGATCACCTTTCGCGACGGATCGCGGTGGCGGATCTCCCAGGCGATGGCGTGCATCAAATGGGTCTTGCCGAGCCCAACCCCGCCATAAAGGAAAAGCGGATTGAAGCTGACTTGAACGGAGTCGGCGACGCGCTTAGCCGCCGCATAGGCAAATTCATTGGACTTGCCGACGACGAAATTTCCGAAGACATAGCGGGGATCGAGGGCCGCCGAGAGGTCGGGGCTGAGGGACGCGGTGGCGTTCGAGCTCGGGAATCCATGGGACGGAGCGGTCGCACGCGCCGAGGCGGTGCGGGGTGAGGGCGCGATCGCCTTGTGCGAGGGCGGTTTTTCGCGGGCCGCGGTCCCGGCCATGGCGGCGTTCCGCGCAGCCTCGACCTTTAGAGTAACCTTGCGCACACTGGGGTTTTCCCCATTCCAGAGCGCGCGAATCCGTTCGCCATAATGAGTGGCAATCCAATCGCGCATAAAGCGCGTCGGCACCGCCAGCTCAACTTCGCCATTGCGAAAGGTCGCGGCGGTAATCGGCGTGACCCAGCTCTTGAATGCCGATTCGCCGAATTCCTGTTTGAGGCGCGTTTTAACGCGATCCCATTCAGCCTGATCGACGGCCGATTCTTCTGGAGTCTTCACGCGACGTTAGCCCCCTCGGCGCCAGACCGACGATTCCACCCGCCCGGCGGGCATCGGCCTCAACGATGATTCTCGATAAGCCGTATCAGCAACGATTCAATTCGCCGCCGGTTGCGGCCCTGAACGCGCTTCTTTCACTTAAAAATTCAAACCCCAAAAAGTCTTCCGCCGGCAGCCGACACGCATTGATTTTCAGAAGCTGTACCGAAATCGAGATAGCTCTGTGGTGAATTTTCTATCCTGATCGTGTTAATCCCGAAGTCGTCTTGGCCCGCGTGCGCTGATCAACGTTGCTTCGGATGAGCGTCACTTTAGCGAGCAACGCGTGTGAGACAAGCGCAAAGATGTGTTGACAGAATTTTTCGACGGCAAACCGCAATCAAGGTTTTAGCTAAAATATTTTTCGCGATACAGGCCGTTGATTCGCAACGACTTGAATGACGAATGCGCGCTGCGGCCGTGACTCGGGGTCACGCGGCGCGGAGTCATTTAACCGGTGGACGCGGACGCACAAGCATGGGTGCACTGCGCCATTGGCACGCGCGCGACTTCGGCTGCGGCGAGACTCCGCAGCCGACCTCGATGAGTCCTTGAAAATTAGGCGGCGATTTTTTTGATGCGAGCCGATAAGCGCGACAGCTTGCGTGACACTGTCTTCTTATGGACGACACCTTTAGTGGTGCCGCGCATGAGTTCCGGCATCACCTGCTTGAGCGCGGCCCGCGCCGCAGCCTTATCGCCGGAGGCGATGGCGGCATCAACATCCTTAAGGTGGCTGCGGATGCGCGCGAGTCGCGAATGGTTGACGGCTTCGGCCCGGGCGTTGCGACGTATGCGCGTTTTAGCGGATTTATGTTGAGCCATGGAGTCGTTACCTGGAGAGGGGCCAATCCGTTGAGGATTTCGCCGAAATGAAGCGGGGCTTATAGGAGATGCGCCCGACGTAGTCAACCGGCAGCGATTCCCGCACTTTCGCGGCTCAAATGCCGGCCAAAATTAGAGCCCGGCGCCGACTCGCGGGGGCGCGGTCGATCAGGTTTGGCACCGCGTGCAGTAAAACGTCGATCGGGCGGCCTGGACGATGCGCTTGATCAACGCCCGCTTGCAGGCGCACGACTCGCCCTCGCGGCCGTAGACCCGCCAGGCATTCTGAAAGTACCCCAGCTCGCCGGAGGGCTGCACGTGGTCGCGCAAGGACGACCCGCCGGCGGCGATCGCTTCGTTGAGAATCTGTTTTATGGCGGGAACCAGGGCGGCGGCGCGCCGACCGGTAATCGAGCCCGCCGGGCGCTTGGGCGAAATTCCCGCCCGATAGAGGCTTTCGCTGGCATAAATATTGCCGACTCCGACGACGAGACGCTGATCGAGCAGCGCCGTCTTGATGGCCGCCTTGCGACCCTTGAGGGCGGCCGAAAGGACGTCGGGCGTGAATCCGTCGCTGAGCGCATCGGGACCGAGGTGGCGGAACAGCTTGTGGCTGTCGAGTCCCGAGGCTGGCGCGAGGGTCATGAGCCCAAAGCGGCGCGGATCATTAAATCGTACCACCGTACCGTCATCGGTAGTGAAAATGACGTGGTCGTGGAGCCCCGGGGACGAGTCGTCTTTGATGATCGCCATATGGCCAGACATGCCGAGATGGATGATCAGGACATTGCCGTCGTCGAGCGCCATGAGCACATACTTGGCGCGGCGATAGATAAGCTCGATCCTTCGCCCGGTAAGGGCGGCGGCGAGGCCCCGGGGAAACGGAATCCGCAAGTCCTTGCGCCGCAGTTCCACCCGGGCGAAGCGCCGCCCGTTGAGCACGCCAGCCAGGCCGCGACAGACGGTTTCAACCTCGGGAAGCTCGGGCACAAAAAACCTCGGGGACAACCTCGTGTCGCGATCACACGGCGACGGCGAGACTGGACGACCGTCGCCGTTCTGTCGAGTTGGTTCCTAAATTTCTGTGGATTCATGGTTTTTGAGCGTGCCTTCGACTATGGTTTGCAGATGAATGCTCCGCATCTGGGCCAGAACAAACCCCCGCATCCTGACGATCAAGTCGGCGAAGGCGAATCGCCGACCACACACTTCGGCTTTCGCACCGTGGCGGAGGCTGAGAAATCAGGGATGGTCCGCGCCGTATTCGACGCCGTAGCGCCCAAATATGACCTGATGAACGACCTCATGAGCGCCGGCATCCACCGGCTATGGAAGTCGGCCATGGTCGACTGGTTGGCCCCGAGGCCGGGCCAGGCGATCATCGACGTCGCCGGCGGCACTGGTGATATCGCGTTCCGCCTGCTGGACCGGATGGGCGATAACGCCCGACCGGTCACGATTTGCGACATCAATGCCGAGATGCTCTCGGCCGGGCGCAACCGCGCCGTCGACCAGGGTCGGCTAACCGGCGTCAACTGGATTTGCGGTAATGCCGAGGCGCTGCCGTTCCCGGACATGAGTTTCGACGCCTATACCATTGCCTTCGGCCTGCGCAACGTCACCGTGATCGATCAGGCGCTCACCGAGGCGCGCCGGGTGCTAAAGCCTGGCGGACGGATGCTGTGCCTGGAATTCAGCCAGGTGCTTGTGCCGGTCTTGGACAAACTCTACGACGCCTACTCGTTCCAGGTTCTGCCCTGGCTGGGCGGACTAATTGCCAATGACCGCGAGGCCTATCGGTATTTGGCCGAAAGCATCCGCCGTTTCCCCGATCAGCCGGCTTTGGCCGCGCGTCTGAAGGCCGCGGGTCTGGAGCAGGTGAAAGTGCGCAACTTGAGCGGCGGCATCGCCGCGCTGCATTCCGGCTGGCGGATCTGAGGTCGCCCATGCTGCGCAGCCTTCGCCACCTTGGACGACTGTGGGTCATCGCCCGCCATTTCGCGCACTACGATGCATTCTTCCTGGTCGAGGCCCATCCGGCGGGACGCTCGGCCGCCCGCGCTGCCGGATTTCTCTGGCGGCCGCACAAAACCGTCAAGGCTTTGCGGCCCGGCGTGCGCCTCGCGCTGGCGCTCGCGGCCCTTGGGCCGACATTCATCAAGTTCGGCCAGGCCCTCTCGACCCGGGCCGACCTCTTGGGCGAGCAAGTGGCGGCGGACCTCTCGGGTCTCCAGGATCGTTTGCCGCCGTTTGCTTTTGCCGATGCCAAGGCGACCATTGAGCGTGATTTTGGCGTACCGCTCGGGCAGCTCTACCTGAGCTTCGATGAAACCGCCGTCGCCGCCGCATCCATCGCCCAGGTGCATTTCGCCGTCGATACGGCGGGCAACGAGGTCGCGGTCAAAGTCTTGCGGCCCGGCGTGGAGGCAGCGTTCGCCCGCGATATCGATGTATTGCGCTGGCTCGCCGAACTGGCCGAACGCCATGCGCCAAGGGTCTCGCGCTTAAAACCGATCGAAGTCGTTGCGACCTTCGCCGAGTCGGTGCGCGTTGAGATGGATTTGCGCCTTGAGGCCGCCGCGGCACAAGAATTGGCCGAAAACTTCGCCGGCGACGCGACCTTCAAAGTTCCGGCGGTGGACTGGCAACGCACGGCCGAGCATGTACTGACCCTTGAGCGCGTCGCCGGTGCCCGGGTCGATGACCGCGTCGCGGTCGTGGCCATGGGCGTCGACCCGGTCGCGGTGGTCAAGGCCGCGGCCGAAGTATTTTTCAAAATGGTCTTCCATCACGGCTTTTTCCACGCCGACATGCACCCGGGAAATCTGTTCGTGACGCCGGGGGGCGTCATCATCGGCATGGACTTTGGCATCATGGGCCGGGTGGACGCGGCGACACAAAAAACCCTCGGCGAAATGCTGCTCGGATTTCTCACCCGCGATTATCGCCGGGTTGCCGAAGTTCATGTGCGCGCCGGCTACGTCCCCCTCGACAAATCCGTCGATGCCTTTGCCCAGGCTTGCCGGGCGATCGCCGAACCCATCCTCGGCAAGCCCATCGCCGAGATCTCCATCGCCCGCCTGCTGGGCCAAATGTTCCAGGTGACCGAGACCTTCGAAATGCCAACCCAACCTCAGTTGCTGCTCCTGCAAAAGAGCATGCTTTTGGCCGAAGGCGTCGGCCGCACGCTAGCGCCTCAAGTCAACATGTGGGAGTTGGCCCGGCCCTTGATCGAAGGCTGGATGCGCGAGCGTTTGGGCCCCGAGGGCAAGATCGCCGACGCCGTCGGCGCGTCCATCGCAACGCTGGGGAAACTTCCGCGCATCATCGACCGGGTCGATGCGGTGACCGCCGACTTGGCGCGCAGCGGCCTCAAGTTGCATCCTGATACAGCCCGCGCCATTCGCGGCGAACAACCCGGCACGTCCCGTACAGCACGCTGGTGGCTTTGGGCGCCGTGGCTGGCGGCGGCAGGGCTATTGGCGGCTTTACTCTTGCGATAGGAGCTTTCATGGCCGACGCGCTCACCGTCTACGGCGACTCAGGCTCGGGCAATTGCTTGAAGGTAAAGTTTATCGCCGAGAGTTTAGGGATTCCCTATCGCTGGATTGAAACCAGCATGGTGAAAGCCGAGACCCGCACGCCGGAATTTCTCGCGCTCAACCCGGCGGGCCAAGTGCCCGTGGCGGTATTGCCCGACGGCCGGCGCCTCGCGCAATCCAACGCCATCATGCTGTATCTCGCCGAGGGCAGCGATTTGATACCGAAAGATGCCTACGACCGCGCGCTGATGTTCCAGTGGCTGTTTTGGGAGCAGTACAGCCACGAGACCGCTATCGCCGTACGGCGCTATCACAAATTCTTTCTGAATAAGCCCGAGTCGGAAATCGATCCGGCGCTGATGCCCAAGTGCGAGCGGGTGCTCGCGATCATGAATGACCACCTGGCCACGCGGTCTTATTTCGTGGCCGAGGGGCTGAGCTTGGCCGATGTGGCGCTGGTGGCCTATACGCGCTTTTCCCACGAAGCCGGCTTGGATCTCGCCCGCTGGCCGCAAGTGCGGGCGTGGGTTCAGCGAATCGAGCGGGATTTAGGGCTTAAAACTGCCCTGCCGGCGCCCTCATAGTCCGTTAAAGTTTCGAGCGTTATAGTGGAGCTGGGCAATCTCGCCTTTGGAATGACCACGTGCTTGAGAATCGGCGCATCCTTCTGATCGTCGCCGGCGGTATCGCCGCCGTCAAAGTGCCCGACCTGATCCGCCGGCTCAGGGAACGGGGCGCATTGGTGCGCTGCATCTTGACTAAAGGCGGCGCGCAGTTTGTCACGCCGCTGACCCTCGCAGCCCTTTCGGGCGACAAGGTCTATCAGGACCTGTTTTCGCTGACCGACGAAGCCGAGATGGGTCACATTCGCCTTTCACGCGAGGCCGACATCGTCCTGGTGGCGCCGGCCACCGCCGATATCATGGCCAAGATGGTGGCCGGGCAGGCCGACGATCTCGCCACCACGGCGCTGCTCGCCACCGACAAGCCGGTGATGATCGCGCCCAGCATGAACGTGATGATGTGGACTCACCCCGCGACCCAGGCGAACTTGCAGACCTTGAAGGTCCGCGAAGTGAAGGTGGTTGGCCCAAGTGCCGGCGATCTTGCCTGCGGTGAAGTCGGCAATGGCCGCATGGCGGAAGTGCCCACGATCATCGCCGCTCTTTCGCGCTTCTTCCAGAAAAGCGCCGGCCAGGGCCCGCTGACGGGTTTCCGGGCGCTGGTGACCAGCGGGCCCACCCATGAGCCCATCGATCCGGTGCGCTATATCGCCAATCGGTCTTCCGGCAAGCAGGGCCACGCGGTGGCGGCGGCGCTGGCGGAATTGGGTGCCAATGTCACGCTTATCTCAGGACCCACCCACGAGCCCGATCCCGACGGCGTGAAGGTCACCCATGTGGAGACCGCGCGGCAAATGATGAAGGCCTGTGCCGAGGCCATGCCGGCCGAGATCGTGGTCTGTGCCGCGGCCGTCGCCGACTGGTCGGTGAAGGGCAACGTCCAGAAGCTCAAGAAAGGCGTCAAGTCGCCGGCGTTGAATCTCAGCGAAAACCCCGACATCCTTGCGACCTTGGCCAAGGCTGGACCATTGCGCCCCGGATTGGTCGTGGGCTTTGCCGCCGAAACCGAAAACCTGATCGAGAACGCGCAACTGAAACGCGCCAAAAAGAACTGCGACTGGGTGGTCGCCAACGATGTCTCGCCCGGCAGCGATACCTTCGGCGGCGACAGCAAGACCGTGCATCTGGTGACGGCGGAGTCGGTGGAAAGCTGGCCTACTTTGCGCAAACGCGCCGTGGCCGAGCGTCTCGCTGAGCGCATCGCCGCTTACGCTGAACGCCATTTTTAAGGGATAACCTCACCCCGTGCCCATCATCACCGCGGTATCGATCAAGCGCCTTCCCCACAGTCGCGATTTGCCCCTGCCCGCCTACCAAACCGAATTGTCCGCCGGGCTGGATCTCAGTGCCGCGGTCGAAGCCGACGTCATTTTGGCGCCGGGCGCCCATGCGATTATTCCCACCGGCTTCGCCATCGCCTTGCCCGCCGGCTTTGAGGCACAGGTGCGTCCGCGCTCGGGCCTTGCCGCCAAAAGCGCCGTGACCGTGCTCAACAGCCCCGGCACCATCGACGCCGATTACCGGGGTGAAGTGGGTGTCATTCTGATCAATCACGGCAAGGCGCCGTTCACGGTGACGCGGGGCTTGCGCATCGCCCAGCTGGTGGTCGCACCCGTGCGCACCATCATGTGGGAAGAAAAGGCCGAGCTCGCGGATACCGCGCGCGGCGGCGGCGGCTTTGGCTCCACCGGTGTCGCTCAAGGCGGCTAAATCGTTTCATGGACTTCACCGAGGCACAGATCCACCGCTATGCCCGCCATATCCTGTTGCAGGAAGTGGGCGGCGTCGGTCAGGAAAAATTACTCAAGGCCAAGGTGCTGGTGATCGGCGCCGGCGGCCTGGGCTCGCCTTTGATTCTTTATCTCGCCGCTGCCGGGGTCGGCACCATCGGCGTGGTCGATGACGACAAAGTTGACTTATCCAACCTGCAACGCCAGATCGCCCACACCACCGCGCGCATCGGCGTGGCGAAAACCACCAGCGCCAAACAAGCTGTGGCGTCGATAAACCCCGACGTGACGGTGATTGAGCACAACATGCGTTTGACCGTCTACAACGCCGCCGCGCTGATCGCGGGCTACGACGTTATCGCCGACGGCAGCGATAATTTCCCGACGCGCTTTCTGGTCAATGACGCCTGCTTCTTCGCCAAAAAAACCTTGGTCTCGGCAGCCGTGCTGCGCTTCGACGGCCAGCTCGCGACCTTCCGCCCCCACAAGGGAGGACCGTGTTACCGCTGCATTTATCCCGAGGCGCCGCCGCCGGGACAAATCCCTACGTGCGACGAGGCCGGCGTCTTGGGCGCGGTCGCGGGCGTACTCGGGACGCTGCAGGCCACCGAAGTCTTGAAGGAAATCCTCGGCATCGGCGAAAGCATGGCCGGCCGGCTTCTAATCTATGACGCGCTTTCGGCGGTCATGCGCCGGGTAACAGTGAGGCCCGACCCAGCCTGCGCCTTGTGCGGTCCGCAAGCGACCATCACCGACTTGTCGGCGCACCGCAAATAACTCAGCGTCATCCTTGGGCGCGCGTCTTCGTGCGTCCCGAGGATCCAGGGTGGCAGACGCCGCGCTCACCACACGGTCGCCGTGATTTCTTAAACTCGGCACTCCGTAACCCTGGATGCCCGGGTCGCGCGCCGTGACGCGCGCGGACTTTTAATAGCGGCCTTCTGCCGCGGGCCCGGGCATGAGGCAGTGGATATAACTATCTGTTCTTATTGATAAATATCAATTGCCCTTGCCCCTTGGCGCGATAAAGCTTAGCTCCCTTCTTATGTCGCCCGACTCCGCCCGCTCTGATCCCGCCTCGGACACCCGCATCAATCTGGTGGGCTTGAGCCGGGGCGCCCTCGGCGTGGCCTTTGCCGAGCTTGGCGAAAAGCCTTTCCGCGCAAAACAAGTCTGGCATTGGATCTATCACCGCGGCGCCGTCGATTTCGCCGCCATGACGGATTTGTCCAAGGATTTGCGGTCAAAGCTTGAAGGCCATTTTGTCGTGACGCGGCCGGCCATCGCCCGTGAGCAAACCTCCACCGACGGCACGCGCAAATGGCTGGTGCAATTCGCCGACGGCCAGAAGGCCGAGTCGGTGTTCATTCCTGAAGACGATCGCGGCGCGGTCTGCGTCTCCTCGCAAGTGGGCTGCACGCTCACCTGCCGCTTTTGCCACACCGGCACCCAAAGACTGGTGCGCAATCTCACGCCTGCGGAAATCGTCGGTCAATTCATGATTGCCCGCGACAGCTACGGCGAGTGGCCAACGCCCACCGACGAACGGCGCATGCTGTCCAATATCGTTCTCATGGGCATGGGCGAGCCGCTGTACAATTTCGAAAACGTCGCGACCGCTATGAAAATCGTCATGGCCGATGACGGGATTGCCGTCGGCAAGCGGCGCATCACGTTATCAACCTCGGGCGTGGTTCCGGAGATTCACCGCTGCGGCAGCGAACTCGGCGTGAACTTGGCGATCTCGTTGCATGCCGCCGATGACGATACGCGCTCGGTGATCATGCCCATCAACAAGAAATACCCGCTGAAGGAGCTGATGCGCGCCTGCCGCGAGTATCCGGGCGCCAGCAACGCCCGGCGCATCACCTTCGAATACGTGATGCTGAAGGGGCTCAATGACACGCTCCCCCATGCCCGCGCGCTGATCAAGCTGGTCAAGGACATTCCCTGCAAGTTCAACCTGATCCCCTTCAATCCCTGGCCCGGGACGCCCTATGAGTGCTCGGAGCCTGCGACCATCGAGGCTTTCGCACAGTGCCTGTGGGACGCGGGCTTTACCGCACCGGTGCGCACGCCACGCGGCCGCGATATCCTCGCCGCCTGCGGCCAGCTCAAGACCGACAGTGAAAGACTCTCGGCCAAGGAGCAGCGGTTAAGGGACACGGTCGAGGCCGAGATCGCCCAACAGGTGTGGAAGGAAAAGGAGGCGAGTGAATCGGAAACGCCGGCAGTTTCTGCCACCGCGCCACCTCGGCTCACGGCCGAACAGGTTCGCGACACCCTGGAGAGCATTCGGCGGTGAAGGCCGCCGATACAAGGGACGGGGCCAACAATTACCAAGTCCGGTGAACGTTGGCTTACATCGTCCGCAGGCCTAAGTGACGCCGCATGGGTTCGAAATCACGGTCGGCGTGCAGCAAGACATGTCCGTGTTCGATGCAGAATGTTCCGATAATCACATCGATGGTTTTTCTGACGGTCACGCTTTTGCCGCGCAACGCGCGATAATTGGCCGCCGCACGTACCGCCAACTCCGCATCCAACATGGAAACCAGTTTAAACCGACGTAGCGCTCTCTCCACCGCATTGGCATCTTGCTCCGAGCGCGCGCCCTGGAGGACTTCACACAATATGAGGTCGCCGACGAGCAGCCGTTCCAGGCCGAGCAGGCGATCCAGCTCGGCGACTTGAGCCGTCTCGATATTATTGAAGTAGTCGATCTAAACCGATGAATCGACCAGGATCATCGCGCATTCGGGCCCTGACGGCTTTCATTGAGATCATTGATCAGCCGTACTTTTCCGCGCAGTTCGCGGACCGCCTGCTGATCTGACAAGCGGATCAGGGTTCGCAGGCCCTCTTCGACGACCGCGCGTTTTGTTTTCAGGCCGGTTGAACGGGTGGCTTTTTTCATCAACTCGTCATCGATCTCATTATTCGTTCGCATCTTCGCGATCCTTTATGTGTACCGTTCCTATATTTTATACACATTAGAGCGGTTTGCATTTAGGTAGCTGCGTAACCTGAGTTGCGGATGTAGTTGCTGCATTCGGCTGGCGTGACGGCGTCGAGCGCATTGGCAACGGCGTCGTGAACGGCATCTAAGCTGCGTGCCATGGCTGCGCGCATGTGCTGTTTG
>CAMDRB010000045.1 GCA_945906455.1 Caenispirillum bisanense | reverse complement strand
GGCTATATATCGGGTTTCCGGCTGCGGGGTCAAACCGTTACCGCAAATTTCGCCTAAATTATTGAAGTATTTAGGCATTAAAGCTCGTGGTGAGGATAATTTTGCCAATATGGCGGCTGGTTTCCATATACCCGTGGGCCGCGGACGCCTGGGCAAGGGGCAGGGTCCGATCGATCACGGGATTAACCGCGCGTCGGTCGAGGAGCGGCCAAACATTGCGGCGGAGGGCTTCGGCTAGGTCGCCTTTGAACGCCGCGTCCCTGACCCGCAAGGTGGAGCCGGTGAGAGTGAGGCGCTTGAGCATGACCGGCAGGAGATCAATCTCGGTCTTTGAGCCTTCGAGGAAAGCGATATTCACCAGACGGCCGTCAGACTTGAGGCTGCGGATGTTGCGTGCAACGTAGCTGCCGCCGACCATGTCGAGAATGACGTCGGCGCCTTTGTCAGGTGCTTTCGCGCGAATCTCCTCCGCGAAATCATTCGTGCGATAATTGATGGCAAGATCCGCACCGAATTTCAGGCACGCAGCGCATTTTTCGTCGCTTCCCGCCGTTGTGATCACAAACGCGCCGAAGGCCTTGGCGAGTTGAATGGCGGCAGTGCCAATGCCGCTGGTACCGCCGTGGACCAGAAATGTCTCGCCGCTTTTGAGTCCTCCGCGCTCGAACACATTGTGCCAGACGGTGAAAAAAGTTTCCGGCAGCGCGGCGGCTTCAACGGCGGTGAATCCACGCGGAAAACGCAGGCAAGTCCGTGCAGGCGCGGTGGCATATTCGGCGTAGCCTCCGCCGGTGATCAGCGCGCAGACCTGTTCGCCAATGCCCGGTGACGTGACGCCGGCTCCGAGCGCGATCACTGTTCCCGCAACTTCGAGGCCGGGCACGTCGGAGGCGCCGGGCGGCGGCGGATAAAGCCCCATGCGCTGCAAGACGTCGGGCCGGTTCACGCCGGCGGCGGCCACGGCGATCAAGACCTCGCCCGTCTTCGGCAGCGGCACGGGGCGTTCCGCCGGCACAAGTTGTTCCGGCCCGCCCGGGGCCTTGATTTCAATACAACGCATGGAGGAAGGTTTATTCATGGCGTATTGTATAAGGCGTCGGTGAATGATCGTCCACCGGAGCGAGGAAAATGGATATAGAAGAACTTGATCCAATCAAGAAGAAGCCGGTCAAGAAGGATCTCAGCCGAATGTCGGTCGGCGATTTAAAGGAATATATTCTGGAGCTGAAATCCGAAATCGCGCGGGCCGAAGCAGCTATCGCGTCCAAGGACAAAGCGCGGACGGGAGCGGAATCATTCTTCAAGACCTGAACGGCTTGCCCTGGGCCGCGGTGTGGCCCGATGCCGAGAACGCGAAATCTTAGGTAAAGCTCCATGAGCCGAACGGCAAAAACTTTCGCCGCTGTGCTGATTGTCGCAGTCGCCGTTGTTGCCGGCGTATTTCTCAGGCATGCCGTGGAAGAGCCCCTAGGGGTGAGCGTCGCGACGGCCGTCAAGCCGTTCACGCTGATTGATCATAACGGCCGGCCGGTCACGGATGCGACCTTTCGCGGTCGGGCGCTGTTGTTATTCTTTGGGTTCATTCGCTGCCCCGATGTCTGTCCAACATCGATGAGTTTTGCCGCCGATCTGCTGAACGCGTTAGGCGATTCGGCCGGCACGCTTCAAATCGCATTTGTCACAGTCGATCCCGAGCGCGACACGCCCGAAGCCCTGCGCGACTATCTGGCGAATTTTGATTCGCGAATCGCCGGCCTGACCGGAACGCCGGAACAAATCGCCGCGGTGACCAAGGCGTTTGGCGTCTATTACGCCAAGCGCGCGCTGGAGGGCTTAGACGACTATACGATGGACCACAGCACGGCGTTTTATCTCGTCAGCACCAACGGACAATTCCATCGAGCCTTCGCGCTCAACGACGACAGCGATGAAATGATCGATGAGCTACGCGCGGCCATCTCGGCGGCTTCATCGCCGCAGAAGGAGTAATGCAATGTCTGGGCCAATCTTGTTTAGCGCAGTCTCGTTTAGGGCAATCTGGGCGGTAACATGCCTCATGCTGAATGGCGGGGCCGCCTTAGCCGCCGACGCCCCGCGGGCGATCGTCGTCACGCAGGCCTGGGTTCGGGCATCTCTTGGGCAAACGCCAACGACCGCGGCCTATCTCAAAATTGAAAACCGCGGCGCCGCCGAAGATCGGATTCTCTCGGTGGCGACGCCGGCCGCGGCAGCGGCGCAGCTGCATGAAAGCGTCTCGACGGACGGGATCATGCGAATGCAGGCAGTCAAATCCCTCGGCATCAATCCCGGTCAATCGCTTGAGTTGGCGCCCGGGGGCCTTCACATCATGATCATGGGCCTCAAGTCGCCTTTGAAAGCCGGCCAGACGATTCCCATCAAGCTACGGCTTGAACGCGCGGGAGAGATCGAAGTCGAAGCGGAAGTCAGGGGCTTGGGCGCTGCCAAGTGATCGCGGCGGGATAGGTGCGTGCCGCCGGCGGGGGTGATCCGGGCCGGCCTAGAGATCGGCGAGCTCATTTTTATGGGCGTCGCTCCAGCCGATTTCGAAAAGCGGCTTCGGGCCCTGAATGCCCTTCATTTCGAATTGGCCGCGCGGAATGAATCCGATCTTCTGGCCTTTGCAAGCCGACATCACGGCCTGTGAGACCCAAATGTTGCCCTTGCTGGCCTTGTCGCAAATGCGCGCGGTCATCTGTACTGCTGCGCCGAAGAAGTCATTGTCCTCTTCAACGGCCTCGCCAACGTTGACTCCAATTCTGATCACCACTTCGATATCGGGATTGGCGCTATTGTGGGCGGCGATTTCGCGCTGCATGCGAATGGTTGCCTGAACCGCCGCCGCCGGGTCGGGGAAGACCGCCATGATTCCGTCGCCGGTGTGTTTTACTTCGCGTCCCTTGTAGGCCTGAATTGCGCCGCGGACAGCGGTGTTGTGGGCGCGGACGGCCTTTTGCGCGCCGGCGTTGCCCAATCGTTGAGTCATCGCCGTCGAGCCGACGATGTCGGTGAATACGAAAGTAAATACCGACGGCACGGTCGGCCGTTTCTCGGGCAAGTTCCATTCCGACAGCAGGGACCCAATCTCGGCGGTGGCGCTGGCATTGCCGCTCATCTGCGAGGTCATGGCCTTGGCGCCGGCCTGCACCATGAACGTATAGCGCGGATTCTTGCCGTAACTCGGTAATTCCACGCAGAAAGTCTCAGCCCGATCGGGCGAGTTTCCAGCTGAAATCAAAGCATCCTTGAGAACCGAAAGCTGCAGATCTTTCGGAAGGCGCTTGGATTGTCCGATGACCGAGGCTCCGCCGGCAAAATAGAGATTCATGCCGAATTTTGAGAAGACATTGGTCGGTTCGGGCTTGGCGGCTCGCAGCGCGTCACCGATAAATTTTTCGAGACTTGCGCGTGCGTCAGCTTCCGCCGGTGATTTTTCAGCAGCTCTTTCCGGCGCCTTGACTGCAGCGGGCTTCTTATTGGCAGCATTGGGTTGCGGCAATGGTGCCGCGGCTTCCGGTTGCGTAACGGCTTCGGGCTGCGGTTCTGCTTCCGGTTGAACAGGAGTCCCCTCGGCCCCAAAAGCGTCCTCGGCAAAGCCTGCAGCCTCCGCGCCGGAGTCAGGGCCTTGAAATCCCGCCTCCAGTTCGGCCGGGGCGTCGCCAACGTCTGACGCGGCATCTTCCGGCGCAAACTGATCGCGCACGTCTTGGACTTCGACTTGATCGAATTCCATATCCTGAACGTGCTTGGGCTGCTTCCTCGCGGCTTCCAGCATCTGCGCTCGGCCGAGTTCCGTAGATTGCTTGGGTCCGCCGCCACGCAAGAAACTTAGGATTTTGAATTGGCTCTGAAGATTCATGAATAACGCTACGAAGAACACCAGAACCGAGGCTCCGATGATAAGTTGGGTATAGTTTGCCGGCGCCAGCTTTCCCATGCTCATCATTTGCGCGACAAGCAGCGACGTCGTGATGAGCGAAATGATGGCAATCGCCAAGCTTATCAAGATTGCGAGAAGAAGCCGGACGAAGCCGCTGCGGCGTTTTTTTACCTTTTGCTTGCGCGGCTGCGCCTTGCCGGCGACCCGCGGCGGCGGTTTTGACGTCACCGGCTCGGGTCGTGCCTGTTCGGCCGCCGGTCGCTGTGGTCCGGGGGTACGTTTCTTGGCCGGCGCCTTCGTCGGCTTTTTCTCGCCGAACATAGAATCCGAGTCGCCCATGGATTTGGCTTTGGGGCTTTGCCAAGTTATGGCCGCGCTAGATGTGTTGGTTTCGTCTGAGAAAGTTTCGCGGACGACGCGCGAGGGATAGCCCTCTTTAGCCTCGACGCCCTTGGCGTCTTCAATGGCCTGCTCGCGTTGGCCGGAAGGGTGGCTGGCATGGAGCTGCCAGCGGCCGTTTTGGAAATAATAGACTTCGTAATTTTCGCGACCCATGTCTCGCAGCGCGCCTGACCACCCGAACGGGTGTATCCGACCCTTACGCTTCCCTTGTTCACTGCCGCCGGCTGTGGTCGACGCCGCAAATTGGCCGGCACCTGAGCGAAGTAGCGCGCCACCTCGCACCCTCAAGCGTCCGCAAAATGCTAGCGAATCCCTAAGGATGCTTTAAGCGAGCCAACCGTAAGCCCGCCGCCGGATCATGCCCAAAAGACAGTGCCACAATACCTCGGAAATATTCAACTGAAACGCGCAATTCGGAGGACTTGAGCTTTATTCCCGCAAAGAGTGTGACTCAGGCCGAGGTGCCCGCGTCCGCGCGGCCGCTGGGGTTGAGACCGCCGATGTCCGGCTCCGACACCGGGAGTCTAACCAATTGCAGATCTTTGCCCTCGATGCCGCCGCCGCCGGGGGCTTCACCGGCGTTGCGCGACTGGCGGACTTCGGCTTGGACTCGGGCTTCGCAGAGAATTTCGCCCGCGCCGGTTCGCGCGATGATTTCTTGCGCTTGGCGGATGAGCTCAGGTGAAATCGCCGGGTCCTCTCCCGCGACAGTATTGCCGATCAGGGCGACCGCGAGCTTGGAGTCGCCTTGAGTGAAACCGCGCTGGATATTGAGGGCAGCCTCCGCAGCGGTGCGAGCGTTTGGGAATCGCGCGAAGATTCCCTTGCCGGTGTGTTTTACTTCACGCCCGCCGTAGGCAGCGATCGCCGCGCGCGCGATACTATTGTGCATGCCCATGCTTCGGTCGTGGAGCGTATCCCTGAGGTTTTCATTCGGTCCGCGCGGGCGACTTTCGCGGAGCTCCGTCAACATGTAAACGTCGTGCAGCGAGCCGACGGTGTCATCTTCGGTTGTGTGATCGGCGTTCGGAAAAATGGTTTGGCCCGGCGGGTTGCGCCAGCTCGCCAGCGCCTGTGCTACTGCCGCGACGGCATCCGTGCTGCCGCTGAGATAGGCTTCGAGCGCGCCCCTCCCGGCGGTCAACAGAATCGCGTTTGCGGGAGTCGAGACGTTGTGCAGACGTTGCCTCATGAATGAATCGATACCGGCTCGGCTAATACCGAGGTGCTGCAAGGCATCGGTCAGCAGCTCAAGTTCAGCGGCCGCGGTCAATCCGCCGGTATGTGCCACACCCGCGGCACTTCCGGCCAGAACAACGGCCGCGGCGCGACGCGTAACGGGGTCGTCGGGCATAGAACTCAGAACGGCGGGTTTAACAACATCGAGGACAAAGCGCCTGAGGACCGCGCGCCCAAGGTTCACGGCGTCCTGATCCGGAGCGTCGCGCGCCAATTCTTGGTGTTGGGCTTGAGCTGCCGCGGCCGAGGGAGCAGGCACGGGCTTGGCCGCAGGAGCGCCTCGCTCCTCAGAACCGGGTGCCGTCGCGTCGGGCTTGGGCGGCGCAGCTTCGGCTAACGCGGCCGGCCTTGTAGACCCCTCGACGCCAACCTCTCGCGGTTTTTCCGCCTGGGTGTCGCCACGCTTGGTTTTCAGGTCTTCCTGGTCGCGCAACGCCTCCCTTAACGGCGGGCCAGCGTGCAGGGGTATGACGCTGGGCGGCTTCTTCAGGCTATCCCGCGGCAAACTTGCCGCCAGCGGACCGGGGTTGGTGCGCCACAAATCTGCCAAGAGCCGATGCACAGGTAGCCGCGAGCGAAACAGTGTCCAAAAGAACAGGAGGAACAGGCCGGTGTAGCACGTGATCAGCAGTGTCGAACGCCCACCCCCGGCGATGTCGATGCCGGTAAGTGCCAGACGGTGCAGAACCCAAGCGATGACACCGGTGCCGAGGGTGGCGGCTAGAAGGCTGACACCGCCCGCGACAACGACGCGGAATAAGATTTGCGAACTCGTCAGGTTATGCCTGGTATTCACCTGAGCGCTGTGCCGGGCCGGGCCCCCGGAAGTTGAATCGCGCGCCAAAGGCCCTGACGCGGCACTGTGCCCGAGGGTCTCCATCTCTGGGGTGCCTGCACCTTCAGACCGCGCACTGCCCCACCGCAAGCCTTTCCGCGCACCGGCCTTGGCGCGCGGGCTAACAAAAATCGTTATGCGTTCAGTATCGTTTATTTCGGAGTCGTGGCGTTCGCGGACAATTTTTGTGGGAAACCCAGTCTCTGCCTCGGTTTTATGAGCATCTTGCTCGGCCGCGCGACGGTCATCGGCGCCGTGACGGGAATGGAGAATCCAGCGGCCACGCTGCAACGCATAAACCTCGTACTGAATGGTTGCTGACATGAAAGTCCGTTGAAGCCTGAGCCACGCACCTCAAGAGGTTCCGCCGACGCCAAGTAGCCGCCGACCGTTGAATTGGTCGGGTTTACCGCGCCCGGCAGTCAACCGCGCTTACCCGAATAACGGCCTGGGTTGCCCGGGGTTGCCAGCCCCGCCAATTATTAACATCAACTAATAACACAAAAGCCGCGCGGATGCCCGACGCGGCTACTATATACGGTGTTAAGGCGAAAATGTGATGGGACGCAGTTCTCGCCGACCTTTTAGGTCTTTTGCGCGCCGAAACCCTTGAAACGCTTGTTGAATTTGGCGAGCTGACCGCCGGCATCATTGAGCCGGTGGACGCCAGTCCAAGCGGGGTGGGTTTTGGGGTCGATTTCAAGGCGCATGATGTCCCCCGGTTTCCCATAGGTGCTGCGGGTCTTGAATTCGCTGCCGTCGGTCATGACCACGGTAATTTCATGGTAATCCGGGTGACCGTCTTTCTTCATGGCACGCCTCAGTAATTTACAAGGTCAGGATGGCCGAAACGGGCCCGCGGAGAAGGCGGGTGTATAGCGGCTTCGTTCGCGCCCCGCAAGGTGGCGGGAGGCTTGAAGAGCGACAAATCTCATGAGCCAAAATCAACTAATACTATTTCTTCAAAAATAATAAAATCAAACCGTGTATTGTTCCTTGAAGCTCCGGGGCCCTGCCTGCATTTTCCGTTACGGGATCGATACGCGATGCGCCTTGAGTGGGAGCGGCTCCTAAGGTAGGTCAACGACCCGGGGCAAAAAAATTCGGCCCGGGAAGGGGCCTGCTGGCCGGGCCTGCTCGGCTTTAACCCCAGGTGAAGCGGTCCACGGTAGGAATCTCTCGGTATGTTTTCGACGCGCCTTTCGACGCACCTGTTGGCCGGCACCGCCATCGCCCTGACACTGAACACTCCAGCATTTGCGGCTCCGCAGACTGCGGAAACGGCCGAGCGGGCCGCAGATCCCGATCCCCAGCAGGTCGTAAGCGCTTCCGACAGCAAAGATATCCCGACCATCACCGTGGAAGGGCAGGCATTTGGCGAGTTCAGGGTCGAAAAATCCGGCATCGCCAAGCTGACGGAGCCTTTGCGGGATGTGCCGCAATCCATCAGTACGGTGTCACGCGAAGTCATCGAGCAGCGCGGTGTTACCAATCTGAACGATGCCTTTCGCAACGTCCCGGGAATTACGTTGGGGGCTGGCGAATTCACCTGGCAGGGAAATAGTCCCAACATCCGCGGGTTCAACTCTCGATCGGACATGTTCCTCGACGGCATGCGCGATTTTGGCAGTTACAGCCGCGATCCGTTCAATATGGAATCGGTCGAGGTGCTCCAGGGTCCTGCGTCGATGGTTTTCGGCCGCGGTTCGACCGGCGGTGTGGTCAATCAGGTGACCAAGCAGCCGACTCTTGATCCACATGTTGTCGGGGCGCTGAATTTTGGCAGCGACACCACCAAGCGCGTGACGGTTGACCTCAGAGAACCGTTGCCGGAACTGGGTGAGGGCGGGGCCGTCCGCTTGAATGTTATGGGGCACGACGGTGAGACGGCTGGGCGCGACGGCGGCAAGGCAGCTCGCTGGGGCTTCGCGCCGAGCCTCGCACTCGGCTTGGGCACGCCGACACGGCTGACGCTGAATTATCTCCACCAGGCCGCGAACGATGTTCCCGACTACGGCCTGCCTTGGTTCGGAGGCAACGTCGCCCAGGTCCCGCGCAACAATTTCTATGGCTTCAGCAGCGACTACATGAAGACTAAAGCCGATATCGTAACGGCCAAAGTAGATCATGATTTCAGCGATGATCTGAAACTGCATTCGCAACTTCGCTACGCCCACTATACGCGCTCCTCGCGGATCACCGAGCCGCTGATCGCCGCGACCGTTCCGACAACGACGCCTCTCGCCAATGTTTCGGTCTCGCGCAACATGTACACCGGGCGCAGCGCCGAGGATTTTCTGAATGCTCAAACCGACGTGACCAGTAAGTTCGCAACCGGAGCTTTGCGGCACGCCGTTGTGGCAGGGATCGAAGTGGGGCGCGAACGCTCGGCTCCATTCTTCGGCTTTGCTCAAGGCGTGCCAGGTACAAATCTCCTCACGCCCGCGATTGACCCAATATTCTCCTCGACCGGGACGCCGCCGACGATTATTTCCGATACCACCGGCGATAGTTTCGGCGTTTTCGCGCTCGACACCGTCAAATTCAACGAGATGTTCCAAATCATCGGCGGACTGCGCTGGGACAGCTTTCGGGTCGACTACAGCGCTGATCGTTACACCACTGCGACCGGCGCCATTGCCAGTTCCGAGGCTATCGTTCATGTCGATAGGGAATTCAGCTATCGCGCCGCGGCCGTGTTCAAGCCGGTAACGGAAGGCACGATCTATTTCGGGTTTGGCACCTCCTTCAATCCGTCGGCCGAGTCGCTGTCGTTCCTGGTCAACGCGCGCAATTTCGGCATCGGCAACGCCTTCCTCGATCCGGAGAGAAACCAGAACTTCGAAGTCGGCACCAAGTGGGATTTGATGGACGGAAAGCTGTCGGCGAATGCGGCGTTGTTCCGCATCGTCAAGGAAAACGCGCGCGTACCCAGTCCGGCGACACCGGGATTCAATACCTTGGGGGGAACGCAGCGCGCCCAGGGTTTTGAGATTGGCGTAACGGGTTACTTGACGGATAGTTGGCAGGTGATGGCGGGCTACGTCTATCTTGACGCTGAGGTGACCAAATCGGTCGCTGGGGCGGCGGCCGTCGGCGCGCCGCTTATCTATACCCCGAAGAACGCTTTCTCGTTCTGGACCTCGTTTCTCGTCACCGGAAAAATTCAACTCGGCGCGGGCGGGCAGTACTCCGGGCGACGTTTTGCAACCAATCTGGCTCCAATTCGATCCGTGCCCGGCTACTGGACCTTCGATGCCATGGGTAGGTACGCATGGTCTGATCATGTTAGCTTCAAACTTAACCTGACCAACCTGACGGACAAATACTACTATGACGCCATCCACGCCTGGCACGTCGTTCCCGGCGCTGGTCGGACCGCGACGTTCGCGATTAATTTGAATTACTAGAGCCTCGATATGCTGATTCTAATTCCCAAGGTGCTGACTGCAGAGCAAGTCGCCGAATGTCGTGCCGCGCTTGACAAGGCCGACTGGGTCGATGGGCGCAGTACCGCCGGCTACCTCTCGCAGCGCGTCAAGGACAACGAGCAGGTTCCTGATACCCATCCGATCGGTCGCGAGCTCGGAGAGATGATCCTGAAGGTTCTGGAGAAGCACGCCCTATTCACGTCGGCGGCTTTGCCGTTGAAAGTTGTGCCGCCGCTGTTCAACCGCTACAGCGGCAATCAAAATTACGGTCGACATATCGACGGCGCCATACGACCCGTGACCGGCACGCCGCATCGCGTGCGCACGGACTTGTCCGCAACCTTGTTTCTGACTGAACCTGAAGACTATGACGGCGGTGAGTTAGTAATCGAAGACACTTTCGGGCGCCGCCGCATCAAGCTGCCGGCGGGCGACATGGTCTTGTATCCCGGAACCAGTGTGCATCACGTTGAACCCGTCACGCGCGGCACGCGCCTCGCGTCATTTTTCTGGATTCAAAGCATGGTGCGCGAGGACAGTCAGCGCACCATGCTGTATGAGCTCGACAATTCCATCCAGCACCTGGGCCGCGACGTGCCGCAGCATCCCGCCGTTGTCCAACTCGCCGGGCTCTATCACAATTTGCTGAGACGTTGGGCGGATGCTTGAATCGGTTCTACCGCTGATCGAGTTTGAGTTCGATGCGCCGGTTACGGGCGCGGGCGGCTTCATTGGCGCCGGGCTCGATCGGCTGGAACTCGCCAAAGCCGGCGGCGGCCAGGCGTTCGGCCGGCACGCCCTGGGCGGCCAGGAACTTCACCACCGAGATGGCGCGCGCCGCCGACAATTCCCAATTCGAACGGAACAACGCCGTGGCGATCGGCACCGTGTCAGTGTGTCCGTCAATGCGTAAGATCCAATTAAGTTCGGTTGGAATGTCCTTGGAAATATCCAGGAGTGTGCGGGCGAGCTGGGTGAGCTGGCGCTGACCGTCAAGGCCGAGGTCCGCCGAGCCCGAGGCGAATAGGACCTCCGACTGGAAGACAAACCGATCGCCAACAACGGTGACGCCGGGCCGCGCGCCCAAGATGTCGCGTAAGCGCCCGAAGAACTCCGACCGGTAGCGTTGAAGTTCTTGAACCTTGCCGGCAAGGGCGCGGTTCATGCGGCGGCCGAGATCGGAAATCTGCGCCTTCTGTTCGGCGGTCAGCCTGTCGGAAGCATCCAGGGTTGCTGAAAGCCGCTCCAGCTCAAGCCGCAAATCTTCTAGCTGTTGGCTCATTAGCGCGGCTTGGGCCTGGGCCTCCGCCGTCAACGCGCGCTCCTTGGCGATGTCGCCATCACTTCGCGCGGCCTTCGCCCCAAGTTCCGCCACCTGCTTTTCCAAGCTCGCCTTCAGGGCTTCGAAGGCTCTGACACTTTGCTGAAGTGCTGCCAATTCTTGCGTCTGCCTGGCGATGGCCTGACGATCTCGCTCCGCGATTTGCGTAGCGGCGTTCAGTGAACTCTGCAGTTTGGCGGACTCGGTGGTCTTATCCTGCTGGCGCGCGGACAGCTCGGCGTTGTCCGACCTCAACTGCCCAAGGACTTCCAATTGCTGGTTGGCGCCTTGCAGGTCGCTCGACAAACGGCCGATGGTCAGCTCCAGGTCCGCGCGCGCTTTGCGCTCGAGGTTCAGCATGTCGCCGATCTGCGCGACCTGTTTGTTGAGGGAGGCGAGGGCCTGGTCGCGACCCGACAGTGCCTGGCCGAGATAGAACTGCCCAATGACGAAAACCAGCAGGACAAAGATGATGATGATCAGCAATGTCGAAAGCGCGTCGACCCAACCCGGCCAGATGTCGACAGTGCGACGCGCGCGGCGGGCGAATGCGGCCATCTTGCCCTCTATTTGCCGTCGTCGCCCGGCGAGCCGTCACGGGCGGCGGCAACGGTCTTGGCCAAGAGTTTGATCTCGTTTCGAAGCTCCCGCACACTTTCGCTGCGCCCGGTTTCCAACGCCGACGCCAGTCGTGCAAGGCCAGCATCTATGTTGCGAATGTGAGTCCGGGTGGATTCATCCAGGCCCGAAGTCGCCGTGCTGGGGGCCGACAACGTCGCGGCTACGTCACCCATGCTCCGCAATAAGGGGCCAAGGTCGCGTTGAGTTTCGGCGACGCGCAAGAGGACTTGTTGCTGGGTTTTCATGTGGTCGGCAAAGAGCGAAAGTTTGGCGTTCAGTTCGGCCAGCTGATCATTGCCCGCTGTGCGAGTCTGCTCGCCGCGTGCCATGATGTTCTGCAGTTCCTGTAAGCTCTCGGCGGTTTGTTCGAGAAGCGCTTCGGTATAGGCCGAAACGCCTTGCTCACCGTCGCCGGGTCCGGTTCCGGAGGAAAGTCGGGTCAATCCCGACAACCATTCCTCAAGTTCGTTATAAAAGGCGTTTTGTGCCTGGCCGGCCTGGAGATCAAAAAACCCAAGCACGAGTGATCCGCCGAGCCCAAACAGCGACGAGGCGAAGGCGGTGCTCATACTCGCGAGCGGCGCTTCCAATCCCTTTTTCATGGCCGTGAACATCACCGCCATATCGTCGCTATCGACGGTCAGGGTGCTGATGACATCGCTGATCGCTCCAATCGTGCCCAAAAGCCCCCAAAACGTGCCGAGCAGGCCAAGAAAGATACAAAGTCCCGTGAGGTAGCGCGCCAGATCGCGGTTTTCTTCCAATCGCGCGCCGATGCCGTCCAACAGCGTGCGCATGACGGGCGCGCTAAGCGTGATCCGCGCGCTTCCGCCGCCAGCGCTACTGGTTCTGGCGCGCTTCGCTTCGAGCATACGGGCCATGGGCGAGAGCAGGCGCAATTCGCCGTCGCTCGAGGAAACCGGCATTTCACCGAAGGGTCGACTGGTGTCGGCGCCGTCATCGCGGAAGTTCTCGATCCATTTCGCCTCGGGGCCGAGCAGCACCACCTGCCGGAAATTGAGGACGATGCCGGCGATGATGATTCCAAAGATAAATCCGTTGAGCAAAGGATTGACCATGAAAATCGTCGCCAGCGTCTGAGCGATGAATGCCAAGCCGACGCCGACCACCACGAGAAATGCGATCATGCGTGTGAGATAGGTTTTGGTATCCGTCATGGGACCCTTGTTCGCGTGCTAAAGCATTATCCGGCGACGGCGCGACTGTCGGCAGGTCGTGGCGTCCGGCTAACGCCGCATGGTGATGGCATCGACGCGATCGGGTGCGCCGTCGCCGGAGAGTTCGCCGAGCGCGCGCACGTCAATTCGGCTTGAATCGACGCCGGCAGCCAGGAGTTGCCTCCTGACATTCACGGCGCGCTCTGTCGATAAGCGCCGCGACCGACTGACGCTCTTCTCCGGATCGGAAGCGAAAGCCACCAATTGCACGCGCAAGGCGGCGTCGGCCTTTAAGCGCGCCGCGAGCGCTCTCAATCCGGCACCGGCGTCGGCGGGCACATCGGGAACCCCAACTGCAAAGGAAATCGTGAATGTGTCGGGCGACGTCGGAACCGTTGCCGGCGACAGTGCCGCGGTCTTGGCTTCGGCCGGCTTGCTCGCGTCGGGCTTGCTCGCTGCCGCCGTGGTCTCGACGGCCTTGGCCTCGGGCGGTGGCGCGATTTTTTCTAAGGTTGCTTGAACGCTCGCCGGGGGTACGGCGGCGGTTGCCGCCGCCTTCGCAGGCGCGGCCGCCGGCGGAGGCAGCACAGCGACCTTGGTTTCCTGTGGCGGCGTCAGTAAGGAACGCGGCACACCGGCGGAGGGAGCCGGTGTCGGCGGTGCCGCAGCGGTTTGCGGCGAGACTGTCGGCGCTGGTACGGGAGGAGGGGTTGCTGGAAGTGCGGTTGTAGCCGCCGGCGCGGGTTTGGGTGTCGCTGCAGGGGCCGGAGTTGCGGCGGCGGTCTGCGCCTGGGCTGTCGGCGGTGGTGTCGCGGGTTTGGCTTGCGCCGGCACTGGCTGGGCTGCCGGCGGGGCTGACGGTGTTGGTGTCGGAGCGGGCTTTGCTGTCGCGGCTGGAGGCGTGGGCGGGGTCACCCCCGCAGCCTTAGCCGGAGCGGCCGGCGGGGGAATTGCCGGCGCGGGAATTGCCGGTGCGGCTGGCGCGGCAACCTTTGGGGCCGGTTGTTGTGGCGCCGGAGTCGGCGCCGAGGATGCGGCCGCGGGCGTGGCCGGCGGCGCGGCAGCGGCAGGAGCCGGGACGGCAGGCGCCGGAGGTGCAGGGGCGGCTGTGGCTGGCGGAGGAGTTATTGCCTTGGGCGCTGACTCCGTCAGCCGCGCGGTTCTAACCGGGACAACTGGCTTGGGCGCCGAAGCGGTCCGCACGCCCGGCGGAGGCCGCAGTTTCACCGCTACATTCTTTTGCGGCGCTACCAGCGTCGAAGCAACGCCGGTGGGCGGCCGCAGGACAACCGGTGCGTCGTCGAAGATTTCACCGCCGCCCAGGGGGATAAGGAGCGCCGGCGAGCGGGCGAGGGAATCCAAAACGCTATAGTCGACCAGAACGCCGCCGGACGAGTTGACCCCTGGGGCTCTCGCGCCCAGGAGGGATCGTACGCCGGGGCTCGTGGCCTTAGCATTGGGCTCGCCATCGGCCAATGCCGGGGCGGAGATTCCGGCGGCCAGGCCCGCGAGACCCAGAACCGCAACGGACGACAACAGGCCATTCCGCAGCCGCCAGCGCATCGAGTTTTCCACTGTCGTCTCCACCGCAGACTTAGGCGGTCTCGCCGTCAGCCGGCGCGACCACGCGAACGCAGGCAAAGCCTTTGAAATGTCGCAGCTTTGCGCGTCTTCTCGCACCCTGAACGTACAACATGCGGTTTAGTCCGCACAACGAGATTGAGGCGAGGAAATATATTAAAAGGTATGACTGAAAAGGCTGGCGTGGGGCAGCGTGGCTGCGTCAGGCAGCCGCGAGAAGATCGAAAAGTTGTTTATGAACCTTGGGGTTAGCGGCTAGGACGTCACCGCTGGCCATGAAATTCTTGCCGCCGTCGAGCTCGGTGATAAAGCCGCCCGCCTCGCGGACCAAGATGACGCCGGCGGCGATGTCCCAGGGCCGGAGACCGGCTTCCCAGAAACCGTCACAGCGCCCGGCCGCGACATAAGCGAGGTCCAGGGACGCGGTGCCCATGCGCCGTACGCCTGCGACCGCATCCATGACCCGCTCAAGCTGCTTCAGGTAAGGCTTGTGGCCGGGTCGACCGTGAAAGGGAATCCCGGTGGCAATAACGCAGGTGCTGAGCGTGCTGCGCGCCGAAACGCGTAAGCGTTTGTCGTTGAGGAAAGCGCCCTTGCCCTTCTCGGCATAAAACATTTCGTCTGTGATCGGATTGAACACCAGTCCGGCAATGATCTCGCCGTCCATCTCCAAGCCGATCGAAATGGCGAAGTGGGGAATTCCGTGCAGGAAATTGGTTGTGCCATCGATCGGATCGATGATCCAACGGTGGTGCGCATCCTCGCCCGCGACTTCGCCGCCTTCTTCCATCAGAAAGCCGAACCGCGGCCGGGCTTTGGCCAGTTCAATGCGCAGAACTTTCTCCGCCTTCAGGTCGGCGGCGCTGACAAAATCGCTGGGGCCTTTTTGCGAAACCTGGAGCTGCTCGACTTCACCGAAGTCCCGCTTCAGCGACCGGGCGGCTTTCTGGGCCGCGCCGGTCATCACCGTCCATAGGGCCGAGCGCAACGCCATTGTGCGAAGTCCTTATTTTGCGCGTTCGACGTAGGTTACGTCCTCGGTGTTGACGACAATTTTCGTCCCCGCCTCGATGAACGGCGGGATCAGAATTTTGAGGCCGTTTTCCAAGAGTCCCGGCTTATACGAGGAGGCGGCGGTTTGCCCTTTCACGACCGGATCGGCTTCAACTACTTTCAGAACCACGGTTCCGGGAAGCTTCAATGCCACCGGCACGCCTTCGATGAAATTGACGCTGACTTCCATGTTGTCCTGGAGAAAGGCCGCCTGGTCGCTGATCAGTTCCCCCGAGAGGCTGAACTGCTCGTAGTTTGAGGTGTCCATAAATGTGTACATGTCGCCGTCCTTGAACAGGTACTGGCAGTCCAGTTCGCGGACCTCCAATCGTTCGACGGTGTCCTGCGTTCGCCAACGGGTCTGGCTTTTGTTGCCGCCGGCGACGTCACGCATTTCCACTTGAATGAAGGCGCCGCCTTTGCCTGGCTGGAGAAGCTGGATCTTGAGCACACTCCATTGCTTGCCCTCGTATTCAATGACCATGCCGCCGCGGATGGAGTTCGCTGGGATCTTCATTACAGACGCCTGTTTACTGGCTGGATGTCGTTGGAGGAGTTCGGAAATCGCGGCGCTTGTATCAGGTTGCCCCCGTGGTGGCAACCGCCGCAGCGCCCGCACAGCCGCAGTTTTGGCCACTTTATTAGGACTTGGTGGGGTTTCGCCGATGGTCTAACAGGGCCCATGACCGAGACATCCCTTCGGCCCCTTGAACATCCGTGGTGGCACCCGGAACGCCTCGCCCAGCGTCGGCCCTATCTCGACGTGCGCCGCGCTGCGATCAAGGCCGTTCGCGCCTACTTTCAGGCTGAGGGTTTTGTCGAGGTGGAAACCCCTGCAGTCCAGGTCTCGCCGGGCATCGAGCGCCATATACGGCCGCTCGCGACCTCGTTGCGTGAACCCTTCGACGGACCAGGGGCCGCGGGTTTGCCCCGGTTCCTGCATACCTCGCCGGAGTTCGCCATGAAAAAGCTCATAGCCGGCGGAATGACCAAAATCGTCCAGCTTTGTCACGTGTGGCGCGACGGCGAGCGCAGCGCCCTGCATCATCCTGAATTCACCATGCTGGAGTGGTACCGCGCGGGTGCCGATTACGGCGTGCTCATGGCCGACTGCGAGGCCTTGATGCGCGCGGTTGCCAAGGGCGCCGAACGGACCCTTCAACAAGGGGAATTACTGCATTGGCAAGGGCGTGTTTGCGATCCCGCCAAAGCCGCCGAGCGGCTCACGGTTCAAGAGGCATTCGCGCGTTATTCGGGCATTGATCTGCTGGCGACGATTGGCGACCCGACAAGCCTCTCACCGCCACCGGCACCGCTCAAGGCAGCCGCTAGCAATAATGGCGTGAAGGCGGTTGAGAGCGACACCTGGGAGGATGTATTCTTCCGCGTCATGCTTGAACGCGTCGAGCCACAGCTTGGGATCGCGGCGCCAACAATCCTTTGTGAATATCCGGCGAACCTCGCGTCGCTTGCGCGGCGCAAGCCGAGCGACGCCCGCGTCGCCGAACGCTTCGAGCTCTACGCCTGCGGCGTCGAGCTGGCCAATGCTTTCTCCGAACTGACCGATCCTGTTGAACAGCGGCAGCGGTTCGCGCACGATCGCGCGATTCACGCCGAGCTCTATGGAACCGCGCCGCCGCTGGATGAGGATTTTCTCACGGCCGTTGAAAACCTGCCGCCTTGCGCGGGCGCCGCGCTGGGCTTTGACCGACTGGTCATGCTGGCTGCGGGCGCTTCGGACATCACCGACGTGCTTTGGGCGCCGGTGGTGTAGACCGCCCTCAGGCGCCGGCCAACTTGGCAAAGACCGCATTAAAATCTCGCACGGCCGCCGCTGGTCCATCGGGATAATCCCAGACGCCGCTGCATACTGCTACGAAGTCGGCGCCCGCCCGAATCACGGCTTCGCAGTTCTCGACCGTGATACCGCCGATGGCGACACAAGGCACGTTGGTGGTTTGGCTCCATATCTCGACAATCTCTAAATCGACCGGGGTCGTGTCGCCCTTGGTGGCCGAGGGGAAGATCGCGCCGAAGGCCACGTAGTCGGCGCCGGCGTCGGCCGCTTCCATTGCCAGATGGCGGGAGTCTTTGCAGGTAACGCCCACGGTCGCGGCGGGACCCATGATCCGTCGCGCTTCGT
>CAMDRB010000044.1 GCA_945906455.1 Caenispirillum bisanense | reverse complement strand
GACACACTGATATATGCGGTGAAATCGGATTATATCTAAAACGGCGGTGTCCGACAGCGCCGTGAAGCTTTAGAGAAATCCGGGTCGGAGTTGCGGTCGAAACCGGCCAAAATCGCCGCTTGGAACGCATCGTCATCGAGATTTCATATTCGCCCGTGGTAGGGTAAATTATGATTATTCGTAATGTTTAAGCTCAGTCGTCGTTAGGAACGGGATGAACCGACTTTTGGCTTCGCGGCGGTCATTACTGCGCGGCGCGGCGCTTTGGGCCGGCGCCACGGTCGCCGGATTCGGCCCGGTCCGAAGGGCGCTCGCGGCCCCGGTCTTCCTCAACGATCCGTTCCAGCTTGGAGTCGCGAGCGGCGATGCGATCGCCGACGGCTTTGTCATCTGGACGCGACTCGCGCCGGACCCCTTCGACCCCCAGGCCTTGCCGCCCGAGGCCATTCCGGTGGCATGGGAAGTAGCGGCTGACGCCGGCATGAAGCGCATCGTCGCTCACGGCCAGGTGCTCGCGCGGCCCGACATGGCGCACAGCGTCCATGTTGACGTGCGCGGCCTTGAGCCGAACCGTCCCTACTTCTACCGCTTTCATTGCGGCCCCGCCGTCAGTCGCATCGGCCGGGCTCTGACCCTGCCGACGCCGCGTACGGCCGTTGATCGACTTAAGTTCGCCTTTGCCTCATGCTCGCATCTCGAGCAGGGCTATTTTTCCGCTTACCGCGACATGGTCGCCCAGGATCCCGCGTTCATCCTGCATCTCGGCGACTATATGTACGAGTCGTCCTGGGGCACCCCGGTCCGCCATCATCCTGGCCCCGAGCCCGTGAGCCTGGAGGACTACCGCCTCTACCACGCGGCTTACAAACTCGATCCCGATCTGCAGGCGGCCCACGCCCATTGTCCCTGGTTCTTCACCTGGGACGATCACGAGGTCGCCAACGACTACTCCCGTTCGGAGGCGCCGACGACGCCCGATCCGGCAGCCTTCACGCGGCGAAAACTCGCGGCCTACAAGGCCTACTACGAGCACATGCCGCTTAGGCCCTACGCCACGTTCACCGGTTCGGAACTTACGCTCTATCAGCGTGTGCTCTACGGCGATTTGGCTCAGTTCGATATCACCGACGGTCGCCAATATCGCGATCCCCTACCTTGCCAGCTCCCCGATTGGCACGCCGGGCGCCTGCTCGATGTTGCCGAATGCGAAGAATTCGCCAACCCGGCGCGCTCAATGCTGGGCAAGGCCCAAGAGACGTGGCTGCGAAATGGTCTCGGGCGCTCGGGTGCGCGCTGGAACGTGCTTGCCCATGCCTTGATGTTTACCGACTTCGATCAGATCCTGGGATCGCAGCGCGGCATTTACACCGACAGCTGGGGCGGTTACCCAGCCGCCCGCCGGCAGATTCTCGATGTCGTCAAGCAGCGCAACGTCGGCAATGTCATTACCCTGGCCGGCGACATCCACAGTTTCTTTGTCTCTGACGTCAAGGACAACCCGGCCGACCCCAGTTCCGCCACCTTGATGAGCGAGTTTGTCGGCACGTCGATCACGTCGGAGAGCTACAACGGCGATCTCTTTACTTCGCTGCTGGCGGAAAACCCGCATATTAAGATGTGTGACGACAGCCGGCGCGGTTACATGTCCTGCGAGCTCACCAAGGACCTGTGGCGCACGGACTTGCGGGTTGTGGATAACGTCCGAGTCCGCAACGGCGCCTTCAGCACCCTGAAATCCTTCATTGTCGAAAACGGCCGGCCCGGCCCGCAGCCCGGCTGACGGCCGCAGCGCCGTTGCACGAAAGTCACGCGGACTCGGAGCCTTTGCAGCCGCCGGCGAATAATCAAGACTGCAACAAAAATGTCTCGCAACTGCAACACTCCTTTGATAAGCCTCAATCCGAGCGGGCAATCCATTGAAGGAGACGATAATGCGTTTGCGCACGGCGTTGGTGACAAGTGTTAGCTCGATCACTTTGGCAATGCTCCCGGGCATGGTGTTTGCCCAATCCACCGGTACGCGACAGATCGAGGAAATCACGGTCTCGGCGCGCCGGGTAGCGGAGAACCTGGGTGGCCTGATCGCGGCCGAACAGGTGGCAAAATCGCGCTCCAGCATCACTCAGGATTACATCGAGACCCAGGCAGCCGGCCAATCGATCGCGCAGTCGCTCAATCTTTTGCCGGGCGTAAACTTCACCAATAACGACCCCTACGGCTCCAGCGGCGGCAACATCCGCCTGCGCAGCTTTGATGGCAATCGCATCTCGCTAACTTTTGACGGCATGCCGCTGAACGATACCGGCAACTACGCCATCTTCACAAACCAATTGGTCGATGGCGAAATCATCGAAAAGACCTCGGTTAACTTGGGCACGACCGATGTCGATAGCCCGACGGCGGCCGCGACGGGGGGCACCATCAACGTGCTCACACGCAGCCCCAGGCCCGACTTTGGCGTCGTTCTGGTGCCTTCCTACGGCAGCTATGACTACCGCCGTGTCTATGGCTCGGTCGACTCAGGTGAGCTGGGCTCGATGGGCACGGCGGCCTTCGCCACCGTGTCCTACCAGAAGTACGAAAAATTTAAGGGCCCCGGCGAACTCGAGAAAAAGCAGTTCAACGCGAAGATCATCCAGCCGATCGGCAATGATGACGACTTCGTCAGTGTGGCCGGCCACTTCAACGTCAACCGCAACAACTTCTACCGGAATCTGAGCAAGGCCGACGTGGCCTTCTACGGCTACGGTTTCGACAACCTCTCCACCTGCCTGCTGCCCAGCAAGGCCGGCGGCGCCGGCGTGCAAAACGACGGCGCGACCGTCCGGGCCTTGGCGACGACGCCGCAGTTCAGAAGCGCCAATGACAATCCGGCTAACCCCGCGGCCTGCACCAATTTCTACAATCTGCGCGTCAACCCCTCCAACACCGGCAATATTCGCGTCCAGTCGAGCTTCGGTCTCGCCGAAGGCCTGACGCTGACCGTCGATCCATCGTATCAATATGTGCTCGCCAATGGCGGCGGCACGACGGTTGTCGCCGAGACCGACGGCCGCTTGCGAGGCTCGTCGACTGCCGCCGGCGTCGATCTCAATGGCGACGGCGATACGGTCGACAGCGTTCGGCTCTATACGCCGAACACGACCAACACCAACCGCTATGGCGCCACGGCGTCGCTGATCTATGCGATTAACGACACCCAGGCCGTGCGCGCGGCCTACACCATCGACTACGGCCGCCACCGGCAGACCGGCCAGTTCGCTCACGTGCTGGCCGATGGTTCGCCGTCAAACGTCTTTGCCGGTTTGAAAGGCACGCCGATCAAAAGCGCCAACAATGCCGATCTGCGCGGGCGTGACCGCTTCTCCATCGCCGCCCTTAACCAGATCGCGTTCAACTATGACGGCGCGTTTGTCGACGGTATCGTGCGCGTCAATGCCGGCGTGCGCGCGCCGTTCTTCCGCCGCGAGCTCAATAATTATTGCTTTACCCAGAACGCAACCAGCACGGCTTACTGCACCACCCAAGTGCCGACGGCTCCGGCGGCGGATGGAACGGTGGGCTTTACCGGCAGCGCGCTGCGCTATGTTGCGCCTTTCACGGGCGAGCGGAAATACGACAAGATCTTGCCGAATTTAGGCCTGTCGGCGCGGCCCTTCGGCGACGACCACATGTTTTACTTCAGCTTTGCCCAGGGCCTGGCGGCGCCGCGCACCGACAACCTCTACAGCTTCCAGATTCTAAACGTCCAGCCCGAGACGACCAATTCGTTCGATGTCGGCTATCGTTTCCAGACCCCGAAAGTCATGGCATCCGCGGCGCTGTGGAAGACCGATTTCAAGAATCGGATCGTGAGCTCGTTCGATCCCGATCTCGGCATCAACGTCGACCGTAACCTCGGGTCCGTAGCCCTCTATGGACTCGACGTTGAAGCCGGTGTCACCCCCATCGAGGATCTTTCCTTCAACCTCACGGCTTCCTACAACCACAGCAAAGTCGCGAACGATACGCGCTCCGGAGCGATTACCTATCTCACGGCCGGCAAGAAACTGGTTGAGACGCCCGATTGGACGCTCGGCGGCCGCGTGAGCTACAAGATCGGCGATCTCTCGCTGGGCGCGCAGGCTAAATATGTCGGCCGTCGTTTCTCCACCGATATCAACGACGACTTTGCCCCGTCCTATACCACCCTTGATTTCAACGCGCGGTATGCTCTCGACGGCCTTGGGCTCCAAGGTACTTACGTGCAGTTCAATGTCATCAATGCCTTCGACAAGAAGTATTTCGGCAGCATCTCGTCGCAAATCTCGACGGCGGCCGGTACACCGCTGTTCGCTATCGCCGCGCGCAGCACGGTCCAGATGACGCTGCACGCCGAGTTTTAGCCTAAATAGGCTGCACGGCAGAAAGGGCGGGCGAGAGTCCGCCCTTTTTCGCGCCTAAGCGATGGCGGGGAGTTTCCAAGTTGTCACGCCGCTGCAATAACCCTGTCACTGCCGCCTGATATTTAGTCGACTCACAAACGGCGCTTACCAAGAGCCGGTTTGATAACGCTTTGCGCGGCGGTCGAATATCCACCCACGACCGCGCGGCAAGGCGCAAAGCCTACCTCCGGCGCCTCCCCGCCGGTTTAGGCTGACCCCCACCGCCCCCCCCCGGTGGGGGTCATTTCCTCCAGCATTCCGCGCTTTCTCGCCCGCGTTGACCGCCGCCGAGGTGCCCTATACCATCACCCTTGCGACAGGTTCCTCAAGATTGAGGATCAAAAGGGAACTCAGGTGCGATACCTGGGCTGCCCCCGCAACTGTAAGCGGCTAGTCCGCGCATCACGTAGCCACTGGATAGGTGTCCGGGAAGGCGATGCGTAACGGACGAAAACCCGCGAGCCAGGAGACCTGCCTGTTGCAGTTCGTCCATCGTTCGGCCGGGGTTCGCCACGCGAACGGGTCTTTCCCGAGAGACGGCAGTTGTTTTAACCGCGCTAGCGCGGGGCTTTAGTCGTTCCGGTTCGCCGGTGCGCTCAAGGCCCCCACGCTGGCGCCAGCCGTTCGAGGGAAAACCATGAAGCGTTTGCTGACTTCCACTACCTGCGTTGCGGCGACCCTGATCGCCATCCCGGTGTGCGCCGCCGAATCGACCAGAGTGGACGAGATCGTCGTCACGGCGACGCGTACACCTCAGCCGTCCTCGCGCATTGGCTCGTCGATCACCGTTCTGACCCAAGACGCCATTCGCTCCAGCCAAGCCGTCGTTGTCTCGGACTTGCTCGCCCAGGCCCCCGGCGTTGCCATCTCGCGCAACGGCGGGGTCGGCGGCACCACAGCCTTGCGTATTCGCGGCGCCGAGACCGACCAGACCGTGGTGATCATCGATGGCGTCAAGTTGAACGATCCGTCCTCGCCGGGCGGCGGCTACAACTTCGGCAACTTGCTGATGGGCGATATCGCGCGCATCGAAATCTTGCGCGGCGCACAATCGACGCTCTGGGGCAGCCAGGCCATCGGCGGCGTGGTCAATATCGTCAGCGCCACACCGACGGGCGCCTTCGAGGCATCGGCCGAAGCCGAAGGCGGCGCGCGCGGCACTGGGTACAGCCGTCTTGGCGCTGGCGGCGCCAGCGAGCGGGCCGTATGGCGCTTGGCCGGCGGGTATTACACGACTGATGGGGTTTCCGCTTTCGCGAGCGGCCGCGAAGACGACGGCTTTCAAAACACTGGCCTCAGCGGGCGGGTATCCTTTGCCGTCACCGACGATATTTCTCTGGATCTGCGGGGCGTCTATGCGCGTGGGCACAACCAGTACGACGGCTTTCCCGCGCCGGCTTTCGCCTTTGCTGATACGGCGGAGTACAACAAGACCAGAGAGTTCGTCGGTTATGTCGGCGCCAACTTCAATGTGCTGGATGGCAGGCTCAAGAACCGCGTGGCCTACACCCTCACCGATACCGACCGCATCAGCATCAACCCGGATCAAAGGGTGACGACCACCACATTCGATTCCGTCGGTCGCAACAAACGCTGGGAATATCAAGGCTCGCTCGCCGTCGTGGATGCCTGGGACGCGGTGTTTGGCGCGGAGCACGAAAAATCGAGCTTCCGCACGGCCGCTCCCAACGCCTTCGCTCCTAACCCGACGCCGGCCGTCGCCGCTGCATCTCTCACCAGCGGTTATGCCCAGGTCCAGGGCGACGCAGCGCCCGGGCTCACGCTCACCGGCGGCCTGCGCTACGACAGCCACGAAACTTTCGGCGGCCGCGCCCTTGGCCAGGCCGCCGTCGCCTGGTCGCCGAACGATGGCGACACCATTGTCCGCGCGAGCTTCGGCCAGGGCTTCAAGGCGCCGACGCTCTACCAACTGTTCAGTGTGTACGGCAACACGACCCTGAAACCCGAAGCCGCCGACAGCTGGGACGGCGGCGTCGAGCAGCGGTTGTTTGACGATCAACTGGTGGTCTCGGCCACGGCCTTCGCGCGCCGCACGCGCAACCAGATCGATTTTGTCTCCTGCCCTGGCGTCCATCCGCTGTGTACTCCGGCACGCTTCGGCGTCTATGACAATATCGCCAGCACCAAGGCCCAAGGCATCGAACTCGCCGGGGTGGCCAAGATCGATAGTCTGTCTCTTCAGGCCAACTACACGTTCACAGGCACCGAGAATACTTCCGCCGGCAACGTCAATCGTGGCAAGGACCTCGCGCGCCGTCCCAAACATACCGCTAATCTTTCGGCCGACTACAATTGGCCCTATGAGATTTCAACCGGCGTCGCCCTGCGTTATGTGGGTAGAGCCTTCGACAATACCGCCAACAGTTTCGCGCTCGCGGACTACGCCGTTGCTGACCTGCGCGCATCCTGGAAGGTGAACCCAACGGTCGAAGTCTATGGCCGGGTCGAGAACCTCTTGAACGAGACCTACGTCACGGTGCGCAACTACGGCACGCCCCGGCGCGGGGCCTTTGCCGGCGTGCGCGCGAGATTTTAGGAGCGGTCGACCCCACGATGAATGTCAAAACCTTCACGGCTCTGATGTTCACGTGCCTGTTCGCCGCTGGGCAAGGGCCGGCGTGGGCCGCCGGCCCGCGCGTGCTGTCGCTGAGCCCTTGCATCGACGTGATTCTGGTCGAGGTCGCCGACCGCGACCAGATCGCCGCCCTCAGTCACTACGCGCGCGACCCCGACTCTTCCACCATCGCCGAGCTCGCCCGTACCTTTCCGATGACCTTCGAGTCGGCCGAGGAAGTCATGTCGTTTACGCCCGAGCTGGTGCTAGCCAGCCGGCATTCGGCTCCGGCGACGCTCAATATCCTGCGGCGCGTCGATATCAGGACCGAACTGTTCGACGAACCGCTCGCCGTCGCCGAGAGCCTCGCGCAGGTCCGCCGGGTCGCCCAATTGGTCGGTCATCCCGAACGTGGCGAAGTCCTGGTCGCCAGAATCGAAGCGGCGATCGCGGCGGCCACACCTTCTGAGAGCGCTCCGCCCGTGCCGGCCGTGATCTTTCAGCGCAACGGCTTTTCGCCCGGCACTGGGACGCTTCTGGATGAGTTGTTGCGGCAGACGGGATTTATCAACGTCGCTGCCCGTTATGGCGCCGAGTGGGGCAACATCCCGCTCGAGGAACTCATAGCCGGACCGCCGGCCGTGCTGTTGGCCGGCGAGATTCGCCCCCATATGCCGACCTGGGCCGACCGCGTCCTTCGTCATCCGGCGCTGCGCCGCCTGGAAGGCCGCATGACGCGCGCGAGTTTTCCTGACCGCTTGCTCTACTGCAGCGGGCCGGTGCTGATCGAAGCCGCCGCCACCCTTGCCAAGGCGCGCGCCGACGTGCGCCCGCCGCCATGAAGACGTGTCCGCGCCCGCTGTTGCTCGCCTTGTTGACGGCCGGCCTCGCGCTGCTCGTGGTTGTGAGCTTGAGCGCCGGCAAGGTGTGGGTGCCGCTGGAGGCATGGTTCGCCGGGGCCAACGACCCGGGCGCGATCATCATCTTCGAGCTACGGCTGCCACGCACCCTGCTCGGCATCGCCGTCGGCATCGCCCTCGGCCTCTCGGGCGCGGCCCTGCAAGGTTATACCCGCAATCCCCTGGCCGATCCGGGTGTGCTCGGTGTCTCCAGCATGGCGGCTTTCGGCGCCGTCATGACGCTTTATGCTGGCGCGGCGGCGACCATGCCGTGGATGTTGCCCGTCGGCGCCATGATCGGCGCCCTCATCGGTATTGGCGTCCTGCTGCTGCTGTCGGGGTCCGCCTCCAGCGTGCTGACGTTCGTTCTGGCGGGCATGATCCTCAATACCGTCTCATCGGCGGGCGTCGCGCTGGCCTTGAATCTCTCGCCGTCGCCCTGGGCAGTGAATGAAATCGTCAACTGGCTCATGGGCTCGCTCGCCGACCGCAGCGTTGACGACGTGCGCCTCGCGCTGCCGTTCATCGCCGCCGGCTGCGTTTTGCTGCTCACCATCGGCCGGGCGCTGGACGCCCTTACTTTGGGCGAAGCCGGCGCACGTTCCTTGGGCATCCGCATCGATCACACCCGCCTGGCGCTGGCGGTCGGCGTTGGCCTCGCCGCCGGGGCCAGCGTCGCCGTGACCGGCGTCATCGGCTTCGTCGGTCTGGTCACGCCGCACCTGCTGCGACCCCTGGTCGGTGCCCGGCCCGGCGCGCTGCTGCTGCCCAGCGCCTTGGCCGGCGCCGTCATCGTGCTGGCCGCCGATATTGGTGTCCGGCTTCTGCCGTCAGCGGCCGAGCTTAAGCTCGGCGTCGCCATGGCCGGCATCGGCGGTCCATTCTTTCTCCTGCTCTTGATCAGACTGCGCCGGAGGACGGCATGACCGGACTCGAAGTTTCCGACGCCCATGTCCGTTTGGGCGATAAACAGGTGCTTGCCGGCGTGAGCGCGACGTTTAGGCCCGGCGAGATCACGACCATCGCTGGACCCAACGGCGCCGGCAAGTCGACACTGCTGACGGCGCTTGCCGGGTTGCGGCATCCCGACCGTGGCCGGGTGCTGATCGGCAACGAGGACATTTTTGGACTGGCGCCGCGCGCGCGCGCCCGGCGCATCGCTTATCTGCCGCAACTACCCGAGATCGCCTGGGCGGTCGATGTGCGGACGTTGGTCGGCCTCGGGCGCATTCCTCATGTTGGCGCGCGCGGCCTTGGGGCAGACGATGACGCTGCGGTTACCCGCGCCATGGCGTCGGCCGGCATTGAATCATTCGCCGATCGCGACGTCACGACCCTGTCGGGCGGCGAGCGCGCCCGGGTTTTGCTCGCACGCGCGCTGGCCGGCGAACCCCAGTGGCTGCTGGCCGACGAGCCGCTGACGGGCCTTGATCCCGGCTACCAGCTGGAAGTGGCGGCGTTGTTTCGTAAATTGGCCGCCGACCAAGGCTGCGGTGTCGTTATCACCTTGCATGATTTGCACATGGCCTTGCGGATTTCGGACCGGGTCGTGGTGCTGGCGGAAGGTCGGGTACTCGCCGATGGCCCGCCGGCGACTGCACTGGCCCCCGACATACTCGCCGAGGCTTACGGCGTCGAGACCCGCGCCTGGGACGGCGAGGCCGGCCGGGTCATCGAAATCATCGGCCGGCGCGCCGCGCCGTGAAAGAAACACCGTGGCCGCGCTGATGATTCAAGGCTGCGGATCGGACGTCGGAAAGTCCGTCATTGTTGCTGGTCTCTGCCGGTTGTTCGCCAATCGCGGCGTCACCGTCCGGCCGTTCAAGCCCCAGAACATGTCCAACAATGCCGCCGTTACGCCCGACGGCGGCGAGATCGGCCGCGCCCAGGCGTTACAGGCCATGGCCTGTCGCACACCGGCAACCACGGACATGAACCCGGTGCTACTTAAGCCCGAGTCGGACACCGGTGCCCAGGTCGTCATTCGTGGTCGCGTCGCCGGCACTTGGCAGGCCAGCGCCTACCAGGCACGCAAGGGCGAAATGCTCGGCGTCGTGATGCAGTGTTTCCAGCGCCTGCACACCGCATGCGACTTGGTGATCGTCGAAGGTGCCGGCAGTCCGGCCGAAACAAATTTACGCGAAGGTGATATCGCCAATATGGGATTCGCGCGCGCCGCCAATGTGCCAGTGGTGCTGATCGGCGACATCGACCGTGGCCACGTAATCGCCGCCTTGGTCGGTGCCCACGCCGTCCTTGGGGCCGAAGACCGCGACATGATCCGCGGATTCATTATTAATAAATTTCGCGGCGACCCCAGGCTCTTTGATAAGGGCCGCAAGGAGATCGCACAGCGCACTGGCTGGCGAGACCTGGGGATGGTGCCCTGGCTTTCCAGTATCCGCTCGCTGCCGGCCGAGGATGCCATTGTCCTGGATAGGGGCGCTCGCGCGCTATCAGGCAAGGGCGTGAAAATTGTCGTGCCGATGTTTTCGCGTATCGCCAATTTCGACGACTTCGATCCGCTGCAAGCCGAACCCGACGTCGATTTCGCATTTGTGCCGCCGGGCACGGCGTTGCCGGGCGATGCCGATCTGGTAATCCTGCCCGGAACCAAAGCCACATTGCATGACCTCGCGTTCCTGCGCGCGCAGGGCTGGGACATCGATCTCCTCGCCCATGTCCGTCGCGGCGGCAGTGTGCTCGGCATCTGCGGCGGTTTTCAAATGCTTGGACGCGAGGTCGCCGATCCCGGCGGAATCGAGGGCGCCCCCGGTGCGGCAGCCGGGTTGGCAGTGCTCGACGTTGAGACCGTGCTGACTGGCGAAAAAATCCTCCGGCCCGCCGTAGGCAGGCTGGCAATCGCCGGCGCCAAGTTCGAAGGCTACGAGATGCATGTGGGCCGCACGACGGGGCCCGGCCTCGCGCGCCCATTCCTGTTCGCAGGCGATGCGCCCGATGGCGCGGTCTCGGCCGATGGGCGCATCATGGGAACGTATGTGCATGGCCTGTTTGCCTGTGGCGACGCCCGCGCCGCCTTGCTCAACCGGTTAGGCGCCAGGTCCGTCGGCGGGGATCACGATGTCGTCGTTGACGGGTTTCTGGACGAAGTCGCCCAAGAACTGGATGGCGCTTTAGACGTCGAAGCCCTTGCCGCGATAGCCGGATTGATTCCGGCCCGGGCGGAACCGACATGACGTGCGCCCAACATCACCGGCCGGGCCGAACAACCGGCGGGCGCTGAATCTCGGGGCGGACCGGCTGCGGAATCTCGGGACGAACAATCGGCTCGGGTCGGGTCGGAAGAACTGGACGCGTTGGCACCACGTCCGGCCGGGTCGGGAGTACTGGCCGCGTTGGAATCACGTCCGGTCGTGTCGGAATCGCATCAGGCCGTGTCGGTACCTCGATGGTTGGGGTCTGAACCGCATTGGGCCGCACCACCGGCGTGACCGCTCTCGTCGCCAGAGGCCGCGTGACCGTCACGCCATAAACGCCGCGTTCAGGCTGAAGCGCTTCGCTGCTGACGACCGCCGGCCGTGTCACAGTTGTGGTTGCGGTCGTAGTGCCCGCAGGCCGGCTGACCGGCGTTTCCGTGGGCGTCGTGTCTGGCGTCGGCGTTTCTGTCGCCGCTATATCCGTGGTCGTCGGCGCTGGAACGTCAATGCTCAGCGGGCTCAGGCGGTCGGGTACGATCAATGTCTCCGGGCGCATACTGCCATCGCCTTCGCGCTGTCCGAGCACTTGCACACGCTGACCGGCGGCGACGCGTGCAAATGTTGCCCGATCCAGATTGAGGCCCGGACCGTCGCGCAACGGTGTGCCGCGGATGGCGTAACGTCCATCGGATTGAAGGGCAAGGTAGCCTTCGATCGATAGGCGCCCGGCCCCCGTGCTCGGAAGTTCAAGTCCGACGACGACGCGATCGGCTCTCAACACGCCGTTCGACCAAATGCCCGAGGCGCTGGCCCAGACGCCGTCGCCGAGCACCGTCTCGGCCGGCGCGGCAACTGGGACGCTTCCGATCTGAACACTATTATTAGCGTGACTCACGACACCGCGAATCGAGGCGCGCGTGCCGTCCATGGCCGGCGCAATGCGGGTCGCGTCGATGACGCCGCTGAGACGCTGTAATCCGTCGATCGCGACCATCTCGCCGACGGCCAACGAGGCGGCCGTACTTCCAGTAGCGTTCGCGCCCTCGACAGTCAGCCCCATAACCGCAAACGTACCGGACCCGTCGGGGCCAGCCGTCACCGGTCCGACAACCGCGTGAACGATCTCAATGGCGCTGGCGTTCAGCGCGCCGCTTTCCATGGTCGCCGACACGGCGACGGTCGCGCCCCGTTCAAGTGCCGCCATGCTGGCGGCGATGCCATCCGCGGTTACCGGTGTCGAGGCATTGTAAGAGACGCGGAAGCCATTGACGCAGATGCTGCCAAAACCGGTAACGGTGCCGATAATGCCGGTTCCGCCGATCCCGCGGTCCAACGCCAACATCCCGGTTCCGCCCATGCCGCGATCTTGCGTGCTTATTCCGGTGCCGCCGATCCCGCGATCCAGCGCCAGGATTCCGGCACCGCCCGTGCCGCGGTCAAAGCCGCACTTCAGGGCGACATCCGGGAGAATGACATCAGGCGCGCTCGTGCACCCGGGCAATCCAGCGGCAAGCAGAAGCAGCGCCGCAAGCGCCCACGTCCGATTTATTGCCAGTCTATTTGTCAGCATCGCCCGCCTCACCGTCGATGTCCGGTCCGCGATAGAAGTAGATCCCGACGCTCATGCGTTGGCCCGCGCCGGGCTTGCCTTCGTCACCGTCGGCGAGCCGCAGGGCCTCGCGATTGATGCGGACTAAGGCGTCGACGCCGATGTCGCGCGCAAGTTTCTCTAAAACGGCGATCGAGTCCGGCGTCAATTTATCGTAGTAGACCGCGCGTTCAAGCAGTGGACTGCCGTCGCCGGCGAGGTTGTGGCTTGAAGCAGCGATGTGATCGCGCAGATTGCGGCCGAAGTAGTAGGCCGTCTCGTCGAAGCCTTGGCGGGGAACGAAAGCGTCGCCTTTGAGATGCACGCGATCGTCGCCATCAACTTCGACAACACCAAGGCGCAGCCACTCATCAAGCACGGCCCGGGGCCGCACGTCGGAGCTCACGCTCCGCACCAGGTCTTCGAATGTCGGGTGGGTGCCGGCGAATCGGGGCAACGGCAGCGGCCGGCCGGCCTCATCGGTGAATGTCTTGGCGCCGCTCCAGATGCCGATCAGGCGCGCGCCGAGCGAGACATTGGCCGGCGGGCCAAGTTTGCGGTCGATCTGCTCTTTGATCTGGCCGATGTCCTTGCGCTGCAGCCCAGTCATGACGCTGATGCTGCTGATGGTGGCCGGCACGCCCGAGTCGCGCGACTCGGCGGTGGCGGCATGGATGTAAATCCGTTTCAGGACCCTGAGGAACAGCGGAAAGGTCACGCCAAAGCCCATGGCGACGCGCACCAGCGGCTCCAGCAGGCGTTCGAGCGCCTTTAAGAGTGCCGGGGGCGGCCCGCCGATTCCGCCTGATTTTGCCTTCTGCGCCATGGAGATCGCTGACCTTTACCGCGTGCCGGGAACTATAGCCTTCCCTCGTTGCGGACAAAATACCCACAAAATTCCTATTGACGTGTGTAAAATACACACGTAGCCTCCGGCCTGCAAGTGGGTAATTAACACACTTTCAGAGAGGCGGCCTCGCCAACCGGGTCGTTCTCTCTTCCCCCTGAATGGCTGGAAATGAGGAGCAACCTATGAAACGCACACTCTTGGTACTGGCGGCCGTAGCCGGCGTCGCCTCGACGACACCGGTCGCAACCTACGCGGCAGACGCGGCCGGGAATCAGAGACCGGCGGCGGTCACCTTAGATGACGTCATCCAGCGCATGCGTGATCGCGGCGTGCCGGAAGCGGACATCACCGCCAACTTGGAAAGCATTCGGGCTGCGCTTGCAGATGGCACTGCGCCTCGCGTTCGTCCCAATGGCGTGCGCCCGGACGGCGCCACGCGCCCCGATGGCGCCACGCGCCCGGCCGGGGCCACGCGCCCGGACGGAGCGACGCGCCCGGCCGGAACGCGTCCAGTCGACGTTCAGCGTCCCGACATCACCGCGAGACCAGATGTCACACCCCCCCAGGTCCGTAGTGTGCGGGGAACCCGCCCGCTGGTCGGAAACTGAACGGAGAAGGCGGGCCCGGCTTGGGAGCCGGGCCCGTCGCTTTTCAAGGGGTGATTCGTCATGGACATCAAACTTCGATCAACGATCTTCGCGGCGTCGGTCGTTCTTGGCACTGGAACAATTGCTCGCGCCGAACAGCAACTCGCTGCCGCCTCGCCGTCAACCGAGCTGGCTATTGAGGCCGCGATGCCCTCGCAGCAGTCGCGCGACCGCTACTGGGAAATCAGCTCAGGCTTCGATAGCAGCCGCGGCACCTATGGCGCCGTCGAGTCGACCTCGGTGAATTACATTCCCGTTGGCGCGGCCTATCACGTCGGCGCCTGGACCCTGTCTTTGGACTCCGGATTCGTCAAAGTTAAGGGGCCGCTTGATTTCGTCGAGATTGCCAATCTCCTGAACGGCAACTTCAACCCATCCGCTCCGGGGCCGGGGACGGCGGCCGTTCAAGGCATCGCCGATTCGATGCTCGGCGTAAAATACGCGGTCTTCGAGGACCTCGAACAAGGCCTGTTCGTCGATCTCGGCGGCCGGCTGAGGGTGCCGACGGCAAGCCAGAGCAAAGGTCTTGGCACTGGCCATGTGGCCGGAGATCTCCAATTGGATGTCACCAAGGCTCTCGGGCGGTGGTCGGTGTTCTCCGCCGTTGAATACGGCATCCGTGACGGCCGTGACGGTGACCGCAATCCGTGGTCGGCCTCGGCCGGGGTGAGTCGCTCTCTCACCGAACAGCTATCCGCCGGGGCATTTTACCATTGGCGTCAATCCGCCTGGGCCGGTGGCCGGGCCGCCCACGAAGTGTTTGCTTATGCGGCCTATCGCTTTAACCAGCACTTTTCCCTCTTCCTCTACGGCGCCACCGGCTTCTCTCCCCAAAGCGTCAACCGCGAACTGGGCGTGCGCTATTCCTACCGTTGGCCATGAGGCGACACTTCAGGCTCATAGTTCCTCGCCCTCGCAGCTTCCGCCAGGACGATATAAGATATCGCGGAAGCTGCATCCCGCGGGCCAGGGAGGAAGGGCATGAGAAGCTACATACTTGCGGCATGGCTCATTGCCTTAGGCGCGTCGCAGGCCCAGGCCCTATCGGACAAGCCTTACGTCACCCCCGGACAGATTGACGCGATTGCGCTGCTCGCGCCGCCGCCGGCGGCGAATTCCAACCTCGAAAGGCGCGAGCTTGCCGCGGTTCTGGCTGCCCAAAAGGCGCGCACCCCGGCGCTCATCAAGCGCGCGCTCGAGGACCGCGACTTCCTGGGCTTCGCCACCGTGCTCGGCGCCAATTTTACGCTCGCGAAAATTCCCATAGCTGCGGACTTCATCCGCAAGGTCACCCGCGAAACGACGCTGGAGATCGATCGGGTCAAAGACTGTTGGCAGCGGCCACGGCCTTTTGTCGTCAGCGCCGACGTTCATCCGCCGGGCGATGCCGCCGAAGGGGCGGCGAATAAGCCCGGCGCAGCCATGGCGAACGCGCCGGCCCAGGTTCTAGCGCCTCCCTGCCGTCCGGCGGCATCTTCGGCCTATAGTTATTCCTATCCGAGTGGCGCAGCCGGCGTCGGCATGACGGCGGCGCTCCTCCTGGCGGCGATGGTGCCCGAAAAACGTAGCGAGATATTCTTGCGCGGCTGGGAGTACGGCGAGAACCGCATAAATCTCGGCCTTCATTTTCCCAGCGACATTGAAGCCGGCCGAATCCTCGCAAGTGCCATGATCGCGCTCATGAAGCCCAGCACAGCGTTCAATGCCGACCTTGCGGCCGCGCGGGCCGAAGTCCGCGCCGCCCTGGGGTTGCCGCGATAGGCGCTATTTGAATCCCACCACCGCATGAGGCACATAGGCCTCTTCGAGCACGGCAATCTCCTCCGGCGTGAGCGTCAACGATAGCGCGGCGACGGCATCATCGAGGTGCTCAACCTTGGTCGCGCCAACGATCGGCGCGGTCACGGCGCTTTTGCCGAGCAGCCAGGCCATCGCCACTTGCGCGCGCGGCACGCTGCGCCCCTTCGCAACTTCCGCGACTTTCTCGATCACCCGGCGGTCCGCGTCAGCCGTCGCTCCATAGAGCGTCTTTCCAAAAACATCGGTATCCTGGCGCTCGCTGGTCTCGTTCCAATCGCGCGTCAAGCGTCCGCGTGCGAGCGGACTCCACGGCAGAACCGCGATGCCTTGATCCGCGCACAACGGCAACATCTCGCGCTCCTCCTCGCGGTAAAGCAGGTTCACTTGATTTTGCATGCTGACAAACTCGGTCCAGCCGTGCAGGCGCGAGGTGTAAACCGCCTTGGCGAACTGCCAAGCATGCATGGTCGAGGCGCCGATGTAGCGGGCCTTGCCGGCCTTGACCACGTCGTTGAGGGCCTCGATGGTTTCCTCGATGGGCGTACGGTAATCCCAGCGGTGCGTCTGATAGACGTCGACGTAATCCGTGCCCAGGCGCCTGAGGCTGTGATCGATCTCGGCCATGATCGCCTTGCGCGAAAGACCGCCGCTGTTGGGCCCTTTGCGCATCGCGTGGTGGACCTTGGTCGCGATCACGATCTCGTCGCGCCGCGCGAAATCCTTGAGGGCGCGGCCGATAATTTCCTCGGAACTGCCCTCGGAATAGCTGTTGGCGGTGTCGAAAAAATTGATGCCGAGATCGAGGGCTTTCTTAATAATCGGGCGGCTGGCCTCCTCGCTCAGCGTCCAGCGGTGAAGGCCAAGCTCACGGGCGCCAAAGCTCATGCAGCCGAGCGCCACACCCGAGACTTCAAGGCCCGTGCGGCCAAGCTTGACGTACTTCACCGGTTAACACTCCTAAAGCGCTGGCTCATTTTCATGCCTTCGGGACGGTTGAGACGGGTGCGCGCATGCCATACAGTGAACGACATCACGCAGCTGCGACGCCCGACGCACTTCTGGCCACGAAAATACAGGGAAGTCCCAACAATGATCCATCTTTATTACTTTTACCCGGCATGTTCTCTGGCCGCGCATATCGCTCTAGAGGAATCCGGCCTTCCTTTTGAAGCGCACGCCGTCGATTTAAAAGATCCCGCCAAAGCCGCCGAATACAAGAAAATCAACCCGCGCGGCACGGTTCCGGCGATTACCGTCGATGGCGTGATGTTGTCCGAAAGCGTTGCTATTTTGAACTATATCGCCGAGCTGGCGCCGAAGGCTGGGCTGATCCCGACGACGCCCATGGAGCGGGCTCAGTGCATCTCCATGCTGGCCTGGAGTGCCAGCACCGCTCACATCAATTTCCGCAGGTCTTTCCGCCCGGAGCGATTTTGCGCGGATCCGGCGACGCATGATGCCGTGCGCGCTGACGGCCGCGCGGCATTTTGGAGCAACCTCGAAGCCGTCGACCAGCGCCTCCAAAACCATGACTGGGTCATGGGTAGGAATTTCACCGCCGTCGATGGTTACGGCTTGCGGTTTTACGACTGGGGCCGCATCGCCAAATATCCGGTGGACGATTTGAAGGCGCTGACGGCGTTCAAGGACCGCATGCTCGCGCGCCCCGCCGTCCGGCGCGTGCTCGCGCGCGAAGGCAGCCCATTGGTCGCGTAGAGCGGGATGATTTTAGATGCGGGTGCCCCCCCCCTCACCCGCCGACATATATGTCGGCGGGTGAGGG
>CAMDRB010000043.1 GCA_945906455.1 Caenispirillum bisanense | reverse complement strand
CGGCGTAACGGGCCAGACCAGCCCACAGAACGCCGCGAGGACAGAAAAACTCCTCCACCGCGATTGATCTTCCCCATCCGCACAACATTCGTGAGACTGCAAATGACCAAATTTGTCCCTCCTGCTACTTATTCAGACGTTCCCTAAGGAGCGTTTTCCATGACCGACATCGTCATCGTTTCCGCCGTCCGCACAGCCATCGGCGCGTTTAACGGCGCTTTGAGCGCGCTCAGCGCCGCCGACCTGGGACAAATCGTCATATCCGAGGCTCTGAAACGTGCACGCGTCAATGCCGAAGACGTTTCCGAAGTCGTCATGGGCCAGGTGTTGACGGCCGGCGTCGGACAGAACCCCGCGCGCCAGGCCGCCATCAAGGCCGGCGTTCCTAAAGAAGTCTCGGCCATGACGATTAATCAGGTCTGCGGCTCGGGACTCAAGGCTGTGGCTTTGGGCGCCATGAGTATCGCCAGCGGCGACAGCGCTATCGTTATCGCCGGCGGTCAAGAGAGCATGAGCCTTTCGCCCCATGCCATGCACATGAGGAACGGCGCCAAGATGGGCGACGTCAGCCTAATCGATACGATGATTAAGGATGGCCTGTGGGACGCCTTCAACGGCTATCACATGGGCACGACCGCCGAGAACATTGCCCAAAAGTGGCAGCTCACACGCGCGGCGCAGGATGATTTCTCAGCCGCCTCCCAGGCCAAGGCGGAAGCCGCCATCAAGGCGGGAAAATTCAAAGACGAGATCATTGCCGTACCCATAACCGTCAAGCGCGAGCAAAAATCTTTCGATACCGACGAATACCCGCGCGCTGGAAGTACCGCCGAAGCACTGGCCAAACTGAAGCCGGCTTTCTCCAAGGACGGAACCGTAACGGCGGGTAATGCTTCGGGCATCAACGACGGCGCTGCGGCGGTCATGGTGATGTCGGCGGTGGAAGCCAAGCGGCGCGGGTTGACGCCGCTCGCGCGCATCGCCTCATGGGCTCAGGCCGGCGTCGACCCCGCTCTCATGGGCACCGGACCAATCCCGGCCTCGCGCCTCGCTCTCAAGAAAGCCGGCTGGTCTGTCGCCGAACTCGACTTGATCGAAGCCAACGAGGCCTTCGCGGCGCAGTCGCTCGCCGTCTGCAGCGATCTCGGCTTCGACCCCGCCAAGGTCAACGTCAACGGCGGTGCGATCGCACTCGGCCACCCCATAGGGGCCTCCGGCTGTCGGGTGCTGGTCACGCTGCTCCATGAACTGCAGAAGATTGGCGGCAAGAAGGGCCTAGCCACGTTGTGCATCGGCGGCGGCATGGGCATTGCCATGTGCGTTGAGAGAGCGTAGCGACCTCAACGCACATACTGGGCGAGTTAGCGAGCCGTAGAAATATTTCCTCTGCATTGAGCGTTCTTGACGCTCAACGCACATATCAGGCGATCCTAACGAGCCGGTGATCTAGCCTGCGGTTGCAAGCGCGCTTAAGCGCCAGAATCGCCAATTGAGCACAACCGCCGCCGCCGCCAGCCCGACGGCGAGACCCCACCAGATTCCAATCGGACCCCAGGCCATGGGAAATGCCAGCACCCAGGCCACCGGGAAACCAACGGCCCAATAGCTTAAGCCCGCGAGCAGCGCGGGCACACGCGTGTCCTTGAGGCCACGCAACGCCCCCGCTGCAATGGTCTGCGCACCGTCGAAGACCTGGAAAAAGGCGCAAATCGCCAGCAGTCGTACGACCAGGGCAATGACCTCGGCATCGGCTTCGTTACCGGGATCGAGACTGAACAGAAGCGCGATCGCGCGCGGAAACGCCAGCATGGCCGCCGCCGCCAGCGCCATGAACCCGACACCGAGCAGGAAGGCGGCCGAGGCCGCGCGCTGTGCGGCATGGGGCGCGCCCGCGCCCATGTGAAAGCCGACGCGCACATTCGCGGCCTGAGCAACCGCGAGCGGCACCATGAAAGTCGTGGATGCGACGCTCAGGGCCACCTGATGCGCGGCGAGCGCGGTTGCGCCCAAAAGGCCCATCATCAGCGCGCCGACCAGGAACAGCATTAATTCGACGCCCATGGTGATGGCGATCGGCCAGCCGAGGGCGACAAGCTCGCCCACCACCCGCCACGGAATTGGCCACCGGATGGGGCCCGGCTCAGCCGCTCCTGCATCCGTGGACCTCGGTTGAGCGCGGTGCATGGCGACGGCGGTTGCCGCGGTCATGCCCCAAAGTGCGATGAAGGTCGCCGTGGACGACCCGACGTAGCCCATCTCAGGCAGCCCGAATTTGCCGTGCATCAAGCCGTAATTCAGCAGGCCGTTGACGACCAGCGCAGCCAAGGCAACGGCCATTACCAGTCGCGTTTTTCCCATGGCCGCGAGATATGAACGCTGGACCGTCAGCCACAACGCCGCCGGCGCCGCGAACAAGAGGATCCGCACGTAACCCGCCACCTCCTCGGCCAGGCGTGGCGGTTCGCCGAGCGCCAGCAACAAGGGCTCGATCTTCCAAAGCAATACCATGACGGGAACCGCCGTCAGGGTCGCTAGAACGAAGCCGGCCTGCAACAGCGGGGCGATTTTTTCAGGCCGATTGCCGCCGCGCGCATGGGACACCAGAATGCTCACGCCCATGACCAGGCCTTGCAGCACGGTAGTGAGCGTGAAAAACAGGCCGGCGCCGAGCCCACCGGCGGCAAGCGCGTCGCGCCCGAGCGCGCCCAGCATGACGGTATCCGTCAGGCCCATCCCGATCTGGGCCAGATGCGCGAGGGCGAGCGGACCGGCCAGGCGCGATGTTGCGCGCAGTTCTTCGGCGAATCGTGGAGAAGTGAGCCGGGCGATCATCGATCGGTCTTTCGGTTCGGGTCTGCCGCGCTGGTTGGCCCTTTAGCAAAGGCCGTGCCGCCCAAGGGTGAAGATTGGATGTCCGGTGTGAGGGGAAGGAACACCGCGTAGGCAGGCTCGCCATGGATACGGCCCTCCACTAGCTATCAACAACCGGTTTTTTGAGCTGGAGGCAAGTGGGGTACGGCCGTAACAATATTTTCATGCCCGTGAGCAGATGCAGCAATAACGCCATGGGCCGCCTGCGAATTTTCATGGCTGAGTCGCTTGTTGCCGCGAGTCCCCGCACTATGATGCCCCGATGTCGAACGACCTTCGGCGGAACTTTTAGAGGAGATAGCTATGACCGCACGGGTAGCATTGGTGACCGGGGGAACCCGTGGCATCGGCCGGGCGATTTCCATCGCCCTCAAGAGCGCCGGCCATAAGGTCGTCGCCAACTATTTTGGCAACGACGACGCGGCCAAGGCCTTCACCGCCGAGACCGGTATCGCCCATGCCAAGTTCGATGTCGGCAACTTCGACGCCTGCCAAAAGGCGGTGGCGCAGATCGTGAAGGATCTCGGCCCGATCGAAATCCTCGTCAATAACGCCGGTATCACCCGCGACGGCACTCTTCATAAGATGGATCAGGAGCAGTGGCAGGCAGTGATCGACACTAATCTTGGGTCCTGCTTCAACACCTGCCGCGCCGTCATCGACGGCATGCGCGCCAAGAATTTCGGCCGCATCGTTAATGTCGGATCGGTCAACGGCCAGATGGGACAATATGGCCAGGTGAATTACGCTGCGGCCAAATCCGGCATTCACGGTTTTACCAAGGCCCTGGCTCAGGAAGGCGCCGGCAAAGGCATCACCGTCAACGCCATCGCGCCGGGCTACGTTGATACCGACATGGTGCGCGCCGTGCCGGCGCCGGTCCTGGAGAAGATCATCGCCCGGATTCCCGTGGGCCGGCTCGGCCATGCCGAGGATATTGCGCGCGGCGTGCTGTTCCTGGTCGCCGACGATGCCGATTTCATCACCGGCTCGACGCTGTCGATCAACGGCGGCCAGCATATGTATTAGAGCGCGATGATTTTAGCCGGAATCACCCGGCGGATAATTAGGGTCAGAGTAAAATTCCGCTCGCGGTTCGTGCCATTCGTCCGCCTCGGCCCGCGCCCGGCCTAGATCGAAGCCGTCGCCGTCCCTCACTTAAATATCCATGCCGGGTATCCGGTCCGGATCATGCCCCGGCCCGACGATCGTGCAGCCGGTCGCGGCCTTGATCTCCAGGTTTGCGCCGACGTGGTCCCCATGGTGGTGCGTATTGAGAATGTGGGTAATGTGCCAGCCCAGTTGCCATGCGCGTTCAAGGACCGGCGCGGCTAAGGCCGGGTCAATCACCGCGACCGCGCCGCCCTTGGGTTCACGGGCCAAGCCGCCCTTGGGTTCACGGGCCAAGTAGGTGAAGTTGTCGTTCAGAACGGGAATCTGCTGAATCTCAAGCGTGGCCATGCGGCGCCCTCTTGGGGGTGGCTTTGATGGTTGGGAAAGCATAACCCCTACGCTGCGCGTGGGCATAGAGGCCACCCGTGGTCATGAAGTCACAGTCGCTTGGAATCGCGGAATCGGCAGCAACGAAGGGCAGCGCCCGCACATCGAATGTGGTATATGACCCCTGGTCTCGCGCGCTAACGGGACGGGTCGGAAAACCGTAGGGGAATGGTGATTTCGTGCGGCGGGGCATTGCAGCTGTAAAGCGGGGGTTCGGCGCCTTCACCCGCGTGAATCTCACCTTGCTGGTTGCCTTTTCGGTGGCCGGCGCGGCCATTGCCCAAGACCCTAAGGATACCCGCGTCATTCGAATCGGGGCCGGCCCCACCGGAGTTACGGATTTCCCCTTCGGCGGTTTGGTCGCCAATGCGATTTCCAATCCCCCGGGTTCGCGCGATTGCGACCGCGGCGGCAATTGTGGCGTGCCGGGTCTGATCGCGGTCGCCCAAACCACCGCCGATGTTGCCGAAAATCTGCGCGCGATTTCCCGGGGCGATCTGGAAATGGGGCTGACCCAGGCCGACATCGCTGCCTGGGCCTATCAAGGCACGGCCGCCTTTGGCGATCGGCCGCCGCTCAAGAACTTGCGCGTGCTCGCGCGGCTCTATCCCGAAACCATTCACCTGTTCGTGCGCCAGGACGGAGGCATCAAAGACATTGCCGGACTCAAGGGCAAGAAGGTCGCCATGGGACCCGAGGGCTCCGGCACGACGGCAACGGCCAAGCTGATTCTCTCGGCCTACGGCGTCAAGTGGGCGTCCGTGCAGATGAAAGCCATGGAATTTTCCGCGGTGTCCGAGGCGTTCGCCAGCGGTGCGGTCGATGCCGCGTTCGTCGTCAGTGGAGCGCCGACACTGGCTGTGGAAGACGTGGCGGCGCGCACACCGATCAGGCTGGTACCGATTTCAGGGCCGGTCGCGGAAAAACTCGCGCAAGTATTTCCTTTTTACAGCCGCGGTTTAATTCCGGCCGGCACCTATCCCGGCCAGCCGGCGGTGGAAATACTGGAAGTGAGCTCGGTCCTTCTCAGCCGCGACACCATGGATCCGGAACTAGCTTACGGGATCGTCCGGGCCATATGGCACGAACGCAATATCCCGCTCTTTCAGGCCGGCCATCCGCGCGGCAAACTCATGGAGCGGGGCATCGCCGCCTTTGATATCGGCGTGCCGATTCAGACCGGCGCCGACCGCTACTACGTTCAGAACGGTTTGATGGATCCCGCCGCCATCGTACCGCCGCCTGCGAAGGTTCCGGCCAAACCACCGGCGAAGGTTGAGGGCGCGGCATCCGGCGCAAAGCGTTCGTGAGCCTGCGCCCGTGACGTCGCCGCCGCCCACTCTCCTGATCGCCGGTCAAGGCAACGACATTCCCATTCATGCCGTTACCGGTGAGAAATACGAAGCGTGGCTCGCCGGTCAGACGCCGCGCGTCCGCTCATGGCTGGCCGCCGTAAATTTCAAAACCGATGCCGGAGTAAGCGCCGTCGTGCCCGACGACGACGGCGCCCTTGCAATGGTCGTCTTGGGTTTGGGGCGGGGCGATGATCCCTGGGTGACGGGCAGACTCGCAAAAGACTTACCCAAGGGAAATTATCGCCTGGCGTCCGCGGCCGGTGCACCGGAAGCGTTCCCGACTTGGGCCGCCCTGGCTTGGGCGCTCGGGGGCTACAGCTTTGCGCGCTACAAGACCGAGCCTGTGCCGCCGCGTGCGGCCTTGGCCTGGCCCGAGGGCTGCGACCGCGCTTACGTCGAGCGTGCGGTCACGGCCTCGACCTTGACGCGCGATCTCGTCAACACGCCCGCGGCCGACATGTTGCCCGACGCGCTTGAACAAGCCGCGCGCACGCTGGCAAAACTTCATGGCGCCGAGATCACCGTTGTCACGGGGGATGCTCTGCTCGCCCAGAATTACCCGATGATCCACGCTGTCGGCCGCGCAAGTGCCGTGGCGCCGCGGCTAATCGATTTCAGCTGGGGTGCGGCCGGCGCGCCGAGAGTCACGCTGGTCGGGAAGGGCGTATGTTTCGACACCGGCGGGCTTGATCTAAAAACCGCGAGCGGCATGGCCTTGATGAAGAAGGACATGGGCGGCGCGGCCACGGTTCTGGGTCTTGCGCACATGATCATGGCGGCCCGGCTGCCCCTCAGACTTCGTGTGCTCGTGCCGGCTGTCGAAAATGCGATCGCGGGCAACGCCTTTCGCCCGGGCGATGTTTTGAAAACGCGCAAGGGCATCACCGTGGAAATCGGCAATACCGACGCCGAAGGCCGCCTGGTCTTGGCCGATGCGCTGACCGCAGCGGTCGCGGAAGAGCCGTCGCTCCTGATCGATTGCGCGACATTGACCGGCGCGTGCCGTACGGCCCTCGGCCCCGACCTCCCGGGATTGTTTGTCGATGACGACGCGCTGGCCGCGGAGCTCCTGGCGGCGGCCACGGCGGCGCACGATCCCTTGTGGCGGCTTCCGCTCTATCAGCCCTATCGCAAGTTGATCGAGAGCAAGGTGGCCGATATCAACAATGCCGGCGAGTCGCCATTCGCCGGCGCCATCACCGCGGCGTTGTTTCTGAAGGAATTCGTTGGCGCCGGTGTGCCGTGGATTCACATCGACAGCTATGCCTGGAATCCGACCGACCGTCCCGGCCGCCCTGCCGGCGGCGAGGCGCTCGCGCAAAGGGCATTGTTCGGTTTGATCCGGGGGCGTTTTAGTTCGCGCTGAGCGCCCTACTTCCTCGCGCTGAGGATCATGTCGAAGCGGTCCGGCGTATTTGCCACGCGCTCAAGCCGCGGATAGCGCAGGCCGTCGCGGTAGTCGAAACGCACGCTGCGGTAGACATCGCCGTTCTTGACCAGAACTTCGATCGGCGCGCCGGATTTGTTCGCGGCTGTAATCGCATCCTTGATGCGGTCGTCGGTGTAGGCGGTGCCGTTGACGGCGATGATCTGCGTACCAGGCGTAAGGCCGAGTTTGTACGCCGGCCCTTCCCACAACACGTCGGTCAGCTTTGCCTCTCGTCCAATCACCATGCCCAACGAATAGGTCAGCCCGAGAGACCGGCTGCTGGTTTCGGCGGATTTCAGTAGATCGGTCGGGGTATCGGTATACACGAGCTTGTAGCCGCTGCGGGCCAAGCCGTCGAGCGGCGCGCCCGGCCCATGCCCGTCCAGACGGCCGCGCAGGAAAGTCGCCCAGTCGTATGGCTGCACGCTGTTCAAGGCCGCCACCACATCTTCAAAGGTATATGTGACGGGAACGTGGCTGCCGTTGTTGATCCCAAAAAAAGTGCTGGCGAAATCGTCGAGAGACTTGCGGCCACGCGAAAGCTCGCGGATTAATGTATCGGCATCGAACCAGATCAATTGTCCTTCCGAATAATAATCCTCGCTGCGTTGCCAGCTCCGCCACGGCATGGCCCGGCGCATGGCCGTGATCGGATCGTTATTCGTGTCTTGCAGGCTTTTCCAAGCGCGGCCGATGCGATGGTCGTAGGTTGCCGCCGTTGCGGCGAACGAGTCGAGCGCTTGCTGCTTGGTCAGGAGGCCGGAGCGCGCCGCCAGCACAATGCCCCAATACTGCGTCTGTCCCTCGTAAACCCACAGCAGGCTATCGCGCATCGGCACATTGTAACTCGGTGTCCAGAGGTCCGCGGGACGGCGGAACTTGCCGTTCCACGAGTGGGTATATTCGTGCGGCAAGAGATCGCGCTCCCCGGCGTTCTTGGCCCATTCGGTGAAATATTCCGGAACCGTGCCGTTCTCGCTTGACTGGTGATGCTCCAGGCCGATGCCGCCCATGCGGTCGGTCAGTGCCAATAGAAAGTCGTAATGCTCGTAGTGATGCGAGCCGAAGAGCTTAAAGGCCTGACGCACCATGGCCTTGTGCGCCTCTTCGTACTCGGGCTTGATTTCCAAAAGCTCGGGCCGGTCGGCAACGATGTTCAGTCGGACCGGCGCCGCCCCGGTGTTGCCAAGGTCGAGGGTTTTGAAATAACGGCCGGCGAAGATCGGTGAGTCCACCAGTTCCTCGAAGGACGTGGGTTTAAAGGTCGTGACGCTGCCGGCCGTCGACGCCACGTCGAGCGCCGCCGCCACGCGCCACCCTTCCGGAAGTTTGACGCTGGCGGCAACCGGGATCTGGCGCGTGAAATAGCCTGCCGGGTAAAGCATGACTGCATCCCACTGCAGGTTCAACATCTCCTGCGTCATGACCACCCGTCCTTGGGCGCTCTCGACGGGGGAGAGGAACTGGAATTCAATATCCAGCGACGCGGCGCCGACCGGCACATCGACATGAAAGGCGTAGACGTCGACGGGATCGCGTGTCCACTCCAGGCGCGCACCGTTTGCCTTGATCACAAGGCCGCCCAGGGCATCGATCCGCCCCGCCGCCCAATGTTTGCCCGGCAGCCACTTGGGATAGAGCAGCGTTACGCGCGCGCCGCCGCTGACGGGGACGGTCTCGCGCACGTTAAAAATGTGACGGACGGTATCGGTGGCGTCCACCTCAAGGCGGATGGTTCCGGGATAGGCCATGTCCCGGGGTGGCGCGATCTCGGCCGGCATGGGCGCGGGCGTGGGACCGGTGGTCTGCGCGAACGCTCCGGCACCAAAGTAGACCGTGCAACAAACAAAGATTATCCGCGGCAATAATGTGGACATGGGTCCCTCCGAATCGCATTAAAGCATTTTCACCCGGGGATGGGGAGGGGTCGCTCGACCAGCTTTTCAATCCCGAGGACTGTGCTGTCATGTTAGAACCGCCCCATGGAACCGGATTTTAGCAAAGCTCCCCCACCGCGGGCGGAATCGTACTTCACGGCCAGCGATGCCGAGACCGCGCGCTCGCAGGAATTACTGGCTGAAGGCGTCGTGCGCCATCAGGCCGGAGACCTCGCGCGGGCCCGCCACATTTATCGGCAGGTCCTGGCTCTGAACGCGCGGCACTTCGACGCGCTGCATCTCTTGGGCGCGCTCGTGTTGCAGGCGGGCGATGCCGCGCAAGCGCTAGATCTGTTCGACGCCGCCGTTGCCCTCAACGCTGATCATGCCGAGACCTTCATCAACCGTGGCATCGCGCTTCGCGACTTGAAGCGGCACGCGGCGGCGCTGGAAAGTTACGACGCGGCCATCGCCCTTCAGCCCGACCAGGCGGCGGCTCACAATAACCGTGGGGTCACGCTGGGCGAACTTGGCCGGCATGATGAAGCACTTGCTGCTTATGATCGTGCCGTTGCCCTTCAGCCCAATTTCGTCGAAGGCCACAACAACCGCGGGCTGGCCCTGCGCACCCTGGGGCGGTTGCCGGCGGCACTCGCGGCCAACAATGATGCCATTCGCCTCGATCCCGGCCGCGCCGAATCCCATAGTCATCGTGGCCATGTTCTCGCGCAGATGAATCAACCGGAGGCGGCGCTGGCGGCCTATACGAGGGCCCTCAAGCTAGACCCCGAGCTGCCTTATCTCTACGGCACGCGGCTTCACCTGAAGATGTTGGTTTGCGATTGGACGGATTTCTACACGGCCATCGCCGATCTGTGCGCCCGCATCCCCCGCGGTGAGCGAGTCATTGCCTCGCACTCGCTCTTGGCGCTGATCGACTCGCCCCTGCTGCACCGCCAGGCCGCGGCGATCTGGGCCAACGACAAACACCCGCCGAACCAGGCGCTCGGTGCAGTGCCCAACCATGCGCCGCGCGCCAAGATCCGCGTCGGCTACTTCTCCATGGATTTCCGCGTTCACCCGGTTTCGTCCTTGACGGTCGGGCTCATAGAGGCCCACGACCGCGACGCCTTCGAGATTTTCGGATTCTCCTTCGGCGTCGATACCAAGGACGAGATGCGACAAAGGCTGGAGGCGGCCTTCGACCACTTTATCGATCTGCGCGCAAAATCCGATATCGAGATCGCCGCGCTGGCGCGCGAACTCCAACTCGATATCGCCGTGGACCTCGCGGGCTATACCGAGGATGCGCGTACCGCCATCTTCGCCCTCAGGGCCGCGCCGGTGCAGGTGAGTTACCTCGGCTATCTCGGAACCATGGCGGCGGACTACATCGACTATATCGTGGCGGACGCGACCGTAATCCCGCAAACCAGCTTCGGTCATTACAGTGAGAAAGTCGTTGCCCTGCCAAGCTATCAGGTGAACGACACCAGCCGCAGAATAGCCGACGGCGTTTTCACGCGCGCCGACTGGGGTTTGCCGAATGTCGGTTTCGTATTCTGCTGTTTCAACAACACCTATAAAATCACACCCGCAACCTTTGACGGCTGGATGCGAATTCTTAAGGCCGTGGAGGGCAGCGTCTTGTTCCTCTACGCCAACAGCCCGTCGGCGATCTCCAACCTCCGAAGGGGGGCGGTCGCGCGCGGTGTCGATCCCGGCCGCCTGGTCTTCGGCAAGCGCGTGCCCATGGCTGAATATCTTGCGCGGCTGCAGGCGGCGGATTTGTTCCTCGATACCCTGCCTTACAACGCCGGCACCACGGCCAGCGACGCGCTGTGGGTCGGATTGCCCGTGCTGACACGAAGCGGCGAGTCCTTGGCGGCGCGGGTCGCGGCCAGCCTCTTGCGCGCGATCGGTCTCCCGGAGCTGATCACCACCACGCAAGCGGAATACGAGACCTTGGCCACCGCGCTGGCGCGCGATCCGGCGCGCCATGCCGGTATCAGGGCGAGGCTTGCGCACAACCGCCTGACTACGCCATTGTTCGACGTGAGGCGGTTCGCCGCGTATATCGAGGACGCGTACCGCCAAATGTGCGCGCGCCAACGGGCCGGATTGCCGCCGGATCATATTGTCGTGAAACCAATTGTTGAGGAGCCGGAGAATTGAAGACCTTCTTGCATGTGGGCTGCGGTGATGAGCGCCGGAAGAAGACCCCTTTTGCTCAGGCGGGCGAAGATTGGCGGGAAACCACCTTGGACGTGGACCCGGCCTCGCGCCCCGATATCCTCGGCTCCATGACCAGTTTGGCCGGCGTCGCCGCCCATGGCTTCGACGCGGTCTATGCCTCGCACAGCTTCGAATCGCTCTATCCCTTTGAGGTGCCGGTCGCGCTGGCCGAGTTCAAGCGTGTGCTAAAGCCCGAGGGCTTTGTGCTGATTGTCTGTCGGGACCAGCAAGCCGAGGGCCCGGCCGTGGGCGATGGCAAAGCGAGCAATCCGGCGCCCGCCCCGTCAGCGGGGAGGGGCACAACGCCCATGAACATTACCGTTGGCTTACCGCCGGTGCTCGGCGGGGGCCCGAACTTCACGGCGCGCCGGGTCGGATATACGCAAGAAACCCTCTCGGCGGAACTCACGCGGGCCGGCTTTGCCTTGGGTGCCGCGGGGCGCCGCACCGCGCCTTACCACGAACTCTGGGTGATCGCCTTCGTCTCGCCGCAGCCCGAGGACGTCCTCAGGGCGGCGGCCATGGCATATTTTCCAGACTAGACCGCCTGGCCGGGCGCGCTCCGTGTTATAAGTGTCTCCCGGGGGCACAAGGGGCATGCGAACGCCGTGACGTTCACACAATATATTGTGTTGGCTGTAGTGCAGGCCGTAGCCGAAGTCTTTCCCATCGGCGCTCTGGGTCACACGGCTCTGCTTGAAAACGTTCTCGATTGGCAGGCGGCCGGTCCTTCGATTCCGCCATCCGTCCGCCTGGGGCTAGCACTGGCGATCCTTGCCTACTTCTGGCGCGACGTCGCCGACATGGTCACGGGCGTCATCCGCGCCGCCAAAGGTAAGCGCGATCCCGGGACGCGCCTTGCCCTGCAAATTGCCGTGGCGACGGTCCCGACGCTCGGTCTTGGATTTGCCCTTCAGGACTTTATCGGCCCGTGGCACGTGCCGATCATCCTGGGCTGGACAATTGCCGGCGGGGCCTTATTGCTTTTCGCGATCGACCGCATGAGCATAACCGTCAAGCGCGTCGAACACGCGAGTTATACGGATGCCATACTGATCAGCCTATGCCAGGCGCTGGCGCTAATTCCGGGCGTCGGCAGTGCGGCCGCGATGCTGATTATGGCGCGGCTGCTGGGCTACGAACGCAAGGCCTCGGCGCAGTTCGCCTTTTTGCTCATGGCGCCGGTGCTCGCGGTCGTCGCGGCCCGCGATGCCCTTGCCGCGTTTGAGGCCGACGGAATTCCGCCGAGTACGACGGATATTCTCGGCGTCGGAATTTGTTTTGTGTCGGGCTTGGTGGCGCTCGCCTTTTTGATGGCCTGGCTCAAACGTTCCACGTTCATGCCGTTTGTGATCTATCGGCTGATCCTGGGCGGGGCCGTGCTCGCCGTCGGCTACGAGTGGATTGCCGCTTGAGAAGTGGCCCGCGCCATATCAGGTTATTGCACTTCTTTGTAGAATAGCGGCATGTGGCGGGCACTTTCCAAATACCGAACGCGAACAACACGCCTGACATGCTTCGAAAACTCTACGACTGGACATTGAGGCAATCCGCGCGGCCCAATGCCTTGGGCACGCTCGGCGTCGTGTCCTTTGCCGAAAGCTCGTTCTTCCCGGTACCGCCGGACGTGCTGCTCATTCCCATGGTGCTGGCCCAGCGCCAGCGTGCCTGGTTGATCGCCGGGGTTTGCACGGGGGCTTCGGTTCTCGGCGGGTTATTCGGTTACGCCATCGGCTTTTATTTGTTTGAAACCGTCGGCCGCTGGCTGATTGAACTTTATGGCCTGGAAGGCAAAGCCACCCAGTTCCGGGTGTTCTACGATCAATGGGGATTGTGGGTGATTCTGATCAAGGGCCTGACGCCGATCCCCTTCAAGATCATCACGATCATGAGTGGGGCGGCGCATTTCGACCTCGCGACATTCTTCCTGGCCTCGGTTGCGACCCGCGGCGCGCGGTTTTTTATGGTGGCCGCCCTGCTCAAACGCTTCGGCCAGCCGATCAGGGCATTCATCGAAAAACGCCTGACTCTTGTGTTCCTGGTCTTTCTGGCCGCGCTCGTCGGCGGTTTTTTCGCGATAACGTACCTTTAAGCCCTAGCAGCAGCGCGCCATACCGCGGCCGTAACGCGCCTCTTGCCGACCACGAAAGAACATCTCGTAACTCGGGACGCTCTGGCCGGGATGGACCTTGCGCAGATGTTGCACATAGATGTCGTAGTCCGGTAGGCCGCACATCAGCCGGGCCGATTGCTGTACGCGATCGAACAGCATCGCGAGGACGTTATGCGACGCCCCGTTCTTGATACGGTTCAAGCGCGCGCCTCCTGAGCGATTGGCGCGGCACTCCAACCCTTCATGATCGAGCGGATCCCGAAGCCGACCATGGCGACGACCACGGTCAGGAAAACCATTCCCAAGGCCGCGTCGATTTGATCGTTCAGGATAAGCCGCTCCATCTCCTCGAGTGAGCTGGCCGGCGCCAGCACGCGGCCTTCGCTCAAGGCCGCGCCCAGCATGTCGGCATGGGCGAGGAAGCCAATCGACGGCGCGGAATGCCAGATCTTCTGAATTCCCGCCGTGATCGTGCAAATCAGCAACCACACCAGCGGCGTCGCCGGAATCAGCAAGTAGCGGGTATAGCCGTATCTGACGAAGGCAACGCAGACAAAGGTCAGCGCGATCGCCGCCAGCATCTGATTGGCAATGCCAAACAGCGGCCACAGGCTATTGATACCGCCAAAGGGATCAACCACGCCCTGGTAGAGGAAGTAACCCCAGGCCGCGACCGCCAAGGTGGTCGCGGCAATATTGCCGGCCCACGAGGTTGTGCGGCCCAGAGCTGGCACGACGGCGCCGAAGAGGTCCTGGATCATGAAGCGCGCTACACGCGTGCCCGCCGTCAGCGTCGTCAGAATGAACAGCGCCTCGAACAGGATGGCGAAGTGGTACCAGAACGCCATCAGCGCCGGGCCGCCGACCGCGGCGGACAGAATCTGCGCCATGCCGATGGCCAATGTCGGCGCTCCGCCGGTGCGCGATAACACGGTGGCCTCTCCGACGTCCTTGGCGGTTTGCGTCAACATCTCCGGCGTGAGCACGAAGCCCCATTGCGAGATGACCTGGGCGGCGCTTTCGGCGGTCGTTCCAATCAAGGATGCGGGACTATTGACCGCGAAGTAGACGCCGGGCTCCAAGACACTGGCGGCGGTCATCGCCATGATGGCGACAAACGATTCCATCGCCATGGCGCCGTAACCGATGGCGCGCGCCTCCGGCTCCGTTTCAAGCATCTTCGGCGTGGTTCCCGAGGCGATCAGCGCGTGAAAGCCGGAAATCGCCCCGCAGGCGATGGTGATGAACAGAAACGGAAAGAGCGAGCCCGCGAACACCGGCCCGGTGCCGTCGATGAACCGCGTGATCGCCGGCATACGAAGGTCCGGCAGGGTCACCAAAATGCCGATGGCCAGGCCGACAATCGTGCCGATCTTCAGGAATGTGCTGAGGTAGTCGCGCGGCGCCTGCATCATCCATACCGGCAGTACCGAGGCGAAAAAGCCGTAGATGATCATCGCCCACGCCAGTTGCGGCCCGGTCAACGAAAACCACACCGACCACGTCGGGTCCTCGGCCACCCACCGTCCGGCGACCAGCGAGAACATCAGCAGGAGGAACCCAATGATCGAGATTTCGGCGATGTGACCCGGGCGGAAAAACCGCATATAGAATCCCATCAGCAGGGCGATCGGGATGGTCATGGCCACCGTGAACGTGCCCCAGGGGCTCTGCGCCAAGGCCTTGACCACGACCAAGCCAAGCACGGCAAGCAGAATGACCATGATCGCGAGAATGCCGATTTGCGCGACGATGCCGGCCTCGCGGCCCATCAGATTCTTGATCATCTGGCCCAGGCTCTCGCCATCGCGGCGCGCCGAGAACACCAGAACAATAAAATCCTGCACACAGCCGGCGAACACCGCGCCGATAATGATCCAGAGCGTTCCAGGGAGGTACCCCATTTGCGCCGCGAGCACCGGACCGATCAACGGCCCCGCGCCGGCGATGGCCGCGAAATGGTGCCCGAACAGCACATACTTATTGGTGGGCACGTAATCGAGGCCATCGGTCATGCGCGTGGCCGGCGTCGCGCGCGCGGCGTCGAGGTTGAACACCTTGCTCGCGATGAACTGGCTATAGAACCGGTAGCCCAGCATGTAGCAACAGACGGCGGCGATCACCAGCCAAGCGGCGTTGACCGTTTCATCGCGCTGGAGGGCAATCGTGGCCAGTGCGGCCGCACCCAACAATCCAACGCCAACCCAAGTGGTGGTCCGTACTGCGCCATTCATAACCTAGCCCTCCCGGCTGAAGCTCATCGAAGCGAAAATGTAGGTCCCGGCCGCCATGATAAACAACAACCCGGCCGCAGCGCCATGGCAAGCGCAGGGCACTTGGGCAAATTCCTCTAGCGCCTGCCCGCCGCCCGTAAGCCCTTGTTCTTTCTACGAGAACGTTGTTCGACTGAGGCTCACCGCGCCTGCAGGCGCAGCCTTTTGTTTTGCTGTAAAGGCCGGAAGCGCTTGAGATAGGTCGGCACCACGACTTCCAGCGTTGTCGGCGTGATCCCGAACACCGCGAGGCCCGGCCGGCGGCTGGTGGCGACATTGCCCTGTCTGAGTTGCTTGACTTGGTCCGGTGTCAGCAGCGGTTTGGGCATAAACTGGAGAAACAGCGCGGCAATCTCGGCAATCAGGAACGGCAATCCGATGATCCAGCGATCGCGCCGGGTTTCGCGATTGACGATGTGCATGATTTCACGCATGTCGTAAACCCGCGGCCCCGCCAGTTCGTAGATTTTTCCGGCATGGCCGACGCCGGTGAGGGATTGCGCGATGGCTTCGACGACGTCGCCGACATAAACCGGCTGAAATTTCGGTCCGTCGCCGCTCGGTGTGTGCGGATTGGTGTTGGTGAAAAACGTGATCGCCGGGAAAACTTGCGCCATCCATCCGAACAGATTGAAGAAGCCGTCCTCGGTTCCGAACACGACGCTGGGGCGAAAAATGGTGGCGGCGGGCAGGGCGGCGCGCACGGCCATTTCACCGGCATCCTTGCTGCGGGCGTAGGCGGAAGGCGAATTCTGATCGGCGCCCAGCGCGGACATGTGGACATACCGCTTGACGCCTGCCGCAGCCGCGGCTTTGGCGACGTTGGTCGCGCCGTCGACGTGAATCGCCTGGAACGTCCGTTTACCGCGCTCAAACAGAATCCCGACGAGATTGACGACCGCGTCGGCGCCGGCCACCGCGGCGGCCACGCCGGCGGCATCGCTCACCGAGACCGGCGTAATGGCAATCTGGCCGACGTCGCCCGCGGGCCTTAGGAACGCTGCCCGTTCCACATCGCGCACAGCAACCCGGACGCGCCAGCCCTCGGCGGCCAAGCGCCGGACGAGATAGCGGCCGATAAAACCCGACCCGCCGAAGATGGTTACCAGTTTCTCGGTCATGATGACGTCGCCCGGTTGGGGTGTCGCGCGGGGCCTTAGGGTGGTCCCGCCACCGCGGTTTTGCCGCCCCATCACTCGCATGGAATCACCTGGACTGGCAACAGGTTGCCCCGCATCCTGCAGCCCGGATCGCGGCCAAGGCCTTGGCCGGCCTCGCATTGACTTCAAGGGGCCGGCGCTGTATCCGTCACGCCCTGTTCATGGGCGGGCGGCCGTATATCGCTTAGATATGCCGCGCCGCGCGCCCCTTGAGCGCCCAGGTGGTGGAATTGGTAGACGCGCTGGCTTCAGGTGCCAGTGACCGCAAGGTCGTGAAGGTTCGAGTCCTTTCCTGGGCACCAAATTTCCCGCGCTTCGCGCGTGAAATTTGCCCGCCGAAGCCCTGAAGGGGCGAAGGCGGGCTGCATCAACAAACTCCCCCGTCATCCCCGCGCAGGCGCGGATCCATTGTGCCAGGTGCGCAGAGCCAACGTCGATTAGTTGTACTACGTATAATATCCATCGCCCGAAGCCTCAAACGGAGTCGGCAACAAAGAAACAATAGTCGCTTCCAGATGTGTCAGCGGCGCGGCGAAGAACATACCAGTGCCCGGTGTCCAAGTCGGTCCGGAGTCTCTCGAGCCCAGTGTACAGTTCTTCATCGGGGCAATGCTCCCGAAACGCTGATATTCCAAATCGAAACTCCGGATCGAAATATAATTCAGGTCGATCGTATCCGGCGTGCCAAAACAGATCACGCAAATCGGCTGGCACAAACCAAGGCATAAACTTGGGCTCCGTAAACCCTGAAGTCGTCAGCGCGAGGCTTACTTCCTCCGTTTCCTGGGCACCTAGTGGATCAAATCTAAGAAAGAGAATCCATTGGGGATTCCCTGACCGATACTGTCGTGCGAGTCTGGCGGATGCACCAGACAAAGCACGTTATCAAGCGACTGAGTGCCAAGTCCCGCGCGACG
>CAMDRB010000042.1 GCA_945906455.1 Caenispirillum bisanense | reverse complement strand
CATGGGATGCCTGTCGGCCTGCGCCTTTTCCAACTGGTCGCAGAACGAGGAACGGTCCACCGGCCGCAAGGCCGATCCGCGCAGTTTTTGCATCCAGAAGACGTTGCAGAATATCGCCCACGACGGCAGCATCGACAATGAGCTGATGTTCGGGGGCCACAATGCTTACCGCTTTGCCCAGGACCCCTGGTACAAAAACGGCTTCGTGCCGACGGTGAAGCAGCTTGTCGAGCGCATTGCGACGGGCTGGTGATTAGGCCCGTTTCACACTGGCGCCCGTCGCCGGTATCTTCGCTCCCCCTTCGTATCGCAAGTCACTGAGGAGCGCATCATGACCAAGCCCTTCGGCCGCTCCCTGCGCGCGTTGTGGGGATTCGCCGACGGCGCGATTCTCCTTAATCAGGGCTCCTTCGGCGCTTGCCCGCTGGAGGTCATGAAGGAACAGGATCGTCTCCGCCGGGAGATGGAATCCCAGCCCGACGTGTTTTTCCGCACCCGTATCCTGCCACGCGAAGGCCAGACTGAGCTGCGCGCCGTGGCCGGCGCGATCGCCGCCTTTGTCGGCGCGCAGGCCGACAACATCGCATTAATCGAAAACGCGACCGCCGGAATCCAGGCCGTCTTACGCTCCATGCCGCTCGCGCGCAGCGACGTCATCCTGATCACCGAGCATACCTACAACGCCGTGCGCTTGGCGGTGGCGGCCACGTGCGCCGAAACCGGCGCCGTGCCGCTGATCGTTCCCATGCCGCTGCCCATCACCGCTGACGCGCTTGTCGCCGGCATCCAGCAGGTCATCACTCCTGCCGTCAAACTCGCGGTGCTCGACCACATCACCTCACCGACGGCGCTGTTGGTGCCGCTGGAACGCATTATCCCGCTCCTGCGCGCCAACGGCACCCGCGTGCTGGTCGACGGCGCCCACACCATTGGCCAGATTCCCCTGGACCTTGGCGCCTTGCAGCCCGACTGGTACGTCTCCAACGCTCACAAGTGGCTGTTCGCGCCCAAGGGCTGCGCGTTCCTGTATGCCGCCCCCGATGTCGCGTCCATCACCAAGCCTAATGTCGTCAGCCACTATATCGGTTTGGGATTCCCGCAATCCTTCGACTATACCGGCACGCGCGACAACAGCGGCTGGCTCGCTATCCCCGCCGCATTGAAGTTCTTCCAAAGCCTCGGTCCGGAAGCGGCGTGGGCATATCAGCACCGCCTGATCGACGTCTGCACCGGCCTGCTGTCGCCCCTAGGCATTCAGCCCGTCAGCCCGCGCGACATGTGCGCCGGGATGCGCTCCTTCATCTTGCCGCAGACGCGCGCCGCCGAGGCCGCGGACGGCGCCGCTGTTCTGCACAGCCTCTGGAAAGACGCTTCCATCCAGATCAATGCCAACGTCACCGGCGGCAAACTCCTGCTGCGCGTCTCCGCCCAAGTCTATGCAGGTGATGAAGACATGCAGAGCTTGAGCCAAGCCTTGAAGCGCATAGGCTGGCCGGGGCGCTAGCCTATTTCTTGAGGCCTCTGATCTTCGCATATTCCTGATCGAGGATGCCGTAGATCAGCGTGCTCCACCATCGGCCGCGCGAAAAGTGAATGTCGCGCAAGAGTCCTTCGCGGGCGAGCCCGAGTTTTTGCATGATGCGAATCGAGCCTTTGTTGTCCGGCGTGCATTGGCCGGCGACACGATGAAGTTTGAAGTGCTGGAACGCCACGTCCAGAACGGCGGCGGCGATCTCGCCGCCAAAGCCCTGCTTCCAGAATTTCGGCGACACGCCGAAGCCGATTTCGCCCTGACGTTCGGCCGGATTGACGATTTTGAGCACGCCTTCGCCGACGATCTCGCCGGTGTCTTTCCGCGTGGCGGCGAGAAAGTACATCGTGCGCGGCGTGACGGCCTGCTCCTTCACCACCCATTGCATCAATGACTCGATTTGCGCGGCCGTCGGCGCTTCGGAGCGCTGATACTGCCAATAGGCCGCGTCTTGCAGGTACGCGAACACGCTGCCGGCATCGGCCGCCGTGTAGTCGCGGACGATTAGGCGGCGCGTCGTGATGGGGAGCGGCAGTGATGTGAGAACCGGAGCGTACATGGCAAAACGTAACATGCCTCCCGCGCGGTGCCTATGCGGGGGCGGTCCGGGGCAAAACGGTCTAGAACGTGTTCACTTTAAGTTGAATCGAAGTCGCGCTCTAGATTCTTGTTTGAGCATGATTTTTTCGGAAAACCGGAGCCCACCCCCGGATCAAGTCCGAGGGCATGCTTTTCCGAATCATGCACTAGCGCGCCAGGAATTTCATGACGAAGACTTCAATGTCGGCCTCCGACAGACCCCTGGTCTTCAATTCGGCGCGGATCGCGCGGACATCGACATTGGCATAGTTGTGGACGCTCGCCGGCCGGCTGGCGGTGGTATCGACAATGCGGAAATCGAATTCGCGCGCCTCACTTTTGAAAACTTCGTAATAGAGGACCTGGTCAATTTCGTTATTGGGCGTGAACGTCAGGATGCGGGGCTTTAATTGGTAGAGTTCGGTCGGCGTTACGTCGGCCGAGGCGGCGATGATCAGCTCGTCGCCGACCTGGCAGGTCCTGGCCGCGGCACCGTTGAGAACGCAGCAGCGTGAGCCGGGGGCGCCGTGGATGATGTAAGTGCTGAGCCGAGCCCCGGAATTCTTATTCCAGATATCGACGAATTCGGTCGGATAAAGTCCGGCCGCGGCCGCGTGGTCAGGATCGAGGGTAAGGGAGCCGTGGTAGTGCAGGTCGGCGCCGGTGACCCTGATTCCATGGAGCTTTGCCCGGATTACTTTGACCACTCTGTCATCCTTCAATTCCCGCTCGGCGTGGTGCGCCGATTCCATACTTAGACCTGCTTGTGCAGTGCAGCAGTTCAGGGCCGAGCCACAATACTGGTTCCGAAACTAAAATAAAACCAGTTCGGGCAAGCGCATAGCTGCCCTGCACGGCTCGCTTGCGGGCTTAGCAGCCCGGCCGTAAAGTGGCCCGGGAACAGGGAACATAAGATGAACATTTCCCGGATGGGCGAGTCGCAGCGTTTAGATCAGACGGCGCGGAAGACCGCCGCGGCGCGGCCGGCGCCTGCGGCCGTGACGGCGGCCGTGACCCGGGGCGTGGCGCGCTGGCTAGATGACATGGGTTTTGCCAGCCTGACGGAGTTCAAGCTTGGCAATGGCCGTCGCGCCGACGTCGTCGGGCTCAATGCCGCCGGCACAATCCTGATGGTCGAGGTTAAGAGTACGCCCGAGGACTTTCGGAGCGACGCTAAGTGGCTGGACTACGTGCCCTACTGTGACGGATTTACATTCGCCGTGCCGCCCCAGTTCCCGTGGCAGATCCTGCCCGCGACCTGCGGCGTTGTCATGGCTGACGCTCATTCGGCCGCGGTGATGCGCGACGCACCGCGCCATCCGCTTCATGCCGCGCGGCGTAAGGCGCTGACATTGCGTTTTGCGCTCGCAGCCGGCCAGCGCCTATCGTCGATCATTGATCCGCGGCTGTAGGCGGGAATTTGCGTTCGCTAAGTTCGGGGCGTGAGGGCGATCGCTGAGCTTAACGCTGAACCGGCCCCCGCCTCGATCGAACTGGCCTAGCCGCAATAAAGCCCAATCACGCGCGTCTGCCTATCGAGCTCGATGTTGAGTCTGGCGGGATTCTGTTCAAAGCTCACGGCCGCGCCGGATGGAATGATGCGATAGGGCGGCGTCAAGCTCTCTTCACGCAAATACTGTCCGTCTTTCGGCGGCTCAACGCCACGTTCGACGAATTTCATACCGAGCGCGGGTACAAAGACGTGACCTCGGCAGTTGATCAACATCTCCGGGAGCACCGGCTGGCGCAGGACCGGCGGAGCATCGGGAAATATCTCGCCCGTAAACTCGAAGTTCGGAAAGGTCCTGCCGTTATGGCTGCACGCGGCTAATGCAAAAACCATGACGGCCCCAAAACCCGCAAGCACAGTGCGCTTCATCGTGATTTTCCTCGCCATTTTGTCCCTTAGCCTTTGACGCCGGACTTCGCCGATTTCATGGCAGCGATGGTCGCGGTGGTCGACTGAGCGGCCACCAGACTCGCCAAAACGACGCGACCGCCGTAGCTTTCCACTACTTCGGCGCCGACGATCTGCTCCTTCGTGTAGTCGGCACCCTTGACCAGCACGTCGGGCCTCAAAGCCTCGACCAGGGCCAAAGGCGTATCTTCGCTGAAAATGACCACGAGGTCGACCGGTGACAGCGAGGCCATGACGGCAGCCCGTGCCGCCTCGTTCTGCACGGGCCGGCCTTCGCCTTTGAGGCGCCTGACCGATTCATCGCTATTCAGCCCGACAATCAGGCGGTCGCAGGCCGCGCGGGCCTGGCTGAGGAGCGATACGTGGCCCGGATGAATGAGGTCGAAACAACCATTGGTAAAACCGACCTTCAACCCCTGCCGACGCCATTCCATGACGCAAGCGAGCACACCGGAGCGGTCCTTCAGTTTCTGGTCGGCGCCGACAAGACCGCTCTGGCGAAGGACGGTTGCGATATCCTGTTGCGTGACCACGGCCGTGCCGTGGCGACCGACGACGACCCCCGCCGCCACGTTGGCCAGCCGCGCCGCCTGGAGCAAGGTGCCTCCGCTGGCCAGGGCCAGCGTCAGGGTCGCAACGACCGTATCACCAGCACCGGTGACGTCGGCCACTTCGCGAGTTTCGGCCGGTAGATGATCGGCGTTAGCGCCGGATACCAGCGTCATGCCTTCGCCGGAGCGTGTCACGAGAACCGCATCGACCCCGAGCTCGCGGCGAAGGGCGCCGGCGGCGGCGGCGATGGCATCATTGCCATCGAGGGCGAGTCCGGTGGCTTCAGCGAGTTCGGTGCGATTGGGCGTAATGACATTGGCGCCAGCGTAACGGTCATAGTTCGCGCCCTTGGGGTCAACGACCACCGGCTTGCCGGCCTTGCGAGCCATGGCGATAACGGCGGCGGCTAAGGTACCTGTTAGGACGCCCTTGCCATAATCCGACAAGATAATGGCGTCGGCATCTTTGATCTGCGACGCCACGGCTCGCTCAAGATCAGCCAAATCGTCGGCGGAGACCGTGACCACGGATTCACGGTCGGCGCGCAGCAGGTGGTGCCCATCGAGGCTGAAGAAGCGGCTCTTAATGGTGGTTTCGCGCTGGCGGGATACGCGCAGGTACGGCTCGACGTTGGTTAAGCGAGCAAGCATGTTGCCGACTTCACGGCCGGCGCGGTCGTCGCCCACCGCCGTCACGAAGGCACAGCGCGCGCCAAGAGCCGCTAAATTGCGCGCTACATTGCCCGCGCCGCCGAGTTCACTGCTTTCGCGGGTGATACGAACGATTGGCACCGGGGCTTCCGGCGATATGCGTTTGACTTCGCCGTAGATGGACCGGTCGACCATGACGTCGCCGACGCACAACACGCGCCGCCCTGCGAAGCCACCGAGCAGCGCGGTCAATGCCGCCAGGTCGTCCGTGGACAATTCGTCGTGAGCTTTAGCGATCATTACGGCGCCGTGCACATGGCGATGGAGGTGAAGTCCAAAGTTGTGAAGTAGACAAGGTGCTGCGTGCAGCTCTCATGTCCTTAACAGAGCCCGGAAGTAATCGACGGTGCGCGCAAGGCCGTCGTCGAGCGCGGTTTTGGGCTGCCATTTCAAGGTCTCCCGGGCCTGGGTAATGTCGGGGCGCCGGCGGGTCGGGTCATCCTGAGGCAGCGGCTTATAGACGACCTTCGACGATGATTTGGCCAGGCTGATTATTTTCTCGGCCAATTCCAAAATAGTGCTCTCCACCGGATTGCCCAGGTTTATGGGTCCAGTGACGGCGTCGGGTGCCGCCATAAGGCGCAGTAATCCTTCGACCAAGTCATCGACATAACAGAACGAACGGGTCTGATCGCCCTTGCCGTAAACGGTAATGTCTTGGCCTTGCAGGGCCTGGACAATGAAATTGGAAACCACGCGGCCGTCGTTCGGAAGCATGCGCGGCCCGTATGTGTTGAAAATGCGGGCAACGCGGATGCGCGTCCGGTGCTGGCGGAAGTAATCGAAGAACAGGGTTTCGGCGCAACGCTTGCCTTCGTCGTAGCAGGCGCGCGGGCCGATTGGATTGACGTTGCCCCAGTAGCCTTCCACTTGCGGATGGACCGCCGGATCGCCGTAAACCTCGCTGGTGGAGGCCTGGAGAATTTTGGCGCGCGTGCGTTTGGCCAATCCGAGCATGTTGATGGCGCCGTGAACGCTCGTCTTGGTGGTCTGCACGGGATCGAATTGGTAGTGCACCGGAGACGCCGGGCACGCGAGATTGTAGATTTCGTCAGTCTCGACGTAGAGCGGGAACGTGACGTCGTGTCGCATCAGTTCAAAACCGGCGTTGCCAAGAAGCGGCGCCACATTTTGGCGCCGGCCGGTGAAAAAGTTGTCGACGCACAGAACTTCGTTGCGTTCGGCCAGAAGTCGTTCGCATAGGTGTGATCCGATGAATCCGGCACCCCCGGTAACAATAATCCGTTTCACTGAAATCCCCCGCCGTGCGCTGCCATCGCCGATGATAGAGTAGGTGCCGTCGCCACTTAGAGCACTCCCCGGAACCTGGGAACCGGCCTTCCCGTCGGGACGTGCTTAGAATATTGAATGAGGGACCTTCCTTTCGGGTGCGGTGATTTCACCACACTGGTCAGGGTCCTCGTGCCTGGGAAAGCGAAGTTTATAGCCGCCACGCCTTACTCCCGACTGCCGGATTCAAAGTATTTATTAATCTTTTCCAAATAGTTACCGCGAGTCATGTTCTGGCGTGAAAAATACCGGCTTGGTGAACAGCTTGGTCGGGACGTACAACGGGCCGCCCGGGCTTCGTCCTACGCACTGGCCATGGGCTGGTGGGCTGGGTTAAAACGCGTAATAGTTGTATAGTTCAGTCATGCAGAATCAAGGCGCCAAAGGCTATCAGGAGACCCTTCTGGTCGACACGCTCGACCGGATGCGCCGCAACCCGGAGGGGCGCAAGGTTGTCCACGTTCACCTGTCGCAGCTTCTGCCGGCGAATCGCACGGTCGTTCGCATCAAGATTGTAACACGGATGTTCCGAACCCTGGAGAGCGGGCGTCAGGCGCAGATTTTCAGCATGGCCAACGATGATCTTATGATGATCGTCGGTGCGGGCGCCCAGCGCGACGTCAACAATATTCTCCACCGCATCCGAAAACTCTATGAAGGCGATCCGATAACGATCGAAGAAGAAAGCGGGGCCGACAGGTTTGTCACCTGGTACGACCTGGCGCTCGATGTCGCCATGGCCATGCACGCGGCGCAACAAATGCGTCAGCAGGCGCAGCAGGCGCCACCCAAGGTAGCCGCGGCACAATCGCCGGCCATAACGCCCCAGTTGCTGGACGAGGTCCAAAAACGAATTGCCTTTGCGAACGTCGCGCCATTTATGCGCGATCAAGTGGCGTTGCGTGTGAATGCGACCACGAAAGAAGCCTCCATCGAGTTCTATGAGTTCTTTATTTCGGTGGGGGATTTGCAACGTGCCATCTCCCCGAATATCAACCTCTTGAGTGATCGCTGTCTGTTTCAGGACCTGAGCCGGACCATGGACCTGCGCATGCTAGAGACCGTCGTGCGCGCGCCGCACGCACGCGAAGCGCCCTGTATCAGTCTCAATCTCAATCTTGAAACCATTTTGACACCGGCATTCGCCACGTTCCTTGAACGGAAGGAGAAAGACCAAAAGGTCATTGTCGAGATCCAGACCGTGGACGTGCTGACCAATTTCAATATGTACCTCGATGTCCGTAACGTCCTCAACGCCATGGGCCATGCCATCCTGATCGACGGCCTGAGCACCACCGCATTGCAAATGCTCGATGTCACCAGCATGAAGCCCGACTATGCGAAGATCATTTGGGCCCCGCAGTTGCTCGATTTGATGGATCCCGGCAGCAACCACAGCGCCACGACCATGGTTCAGGAGATCGGTGCCGGAAAAGTAATCTTGGCGCGCTGCGATTCGGCATCGGCGCTGTCTTGGGGATTGAAGTCGGGAATCAGCGTTTTCCAGGGGCACTTCCTGGATTCCCTAAATACCGCCCGGAAGAAACCGGCGGCGGCGCGACCTAAGGCATAGAGGCAAGGAACCAGTGTCCGATCAAAAATCCGCAGCCATCGGTTCGACCACAAATCCTCTCGGCGAAAGCCAAGAGGCGCGGTTCCTCGACGAACTAAAAGCGCAAGACGCCGCGACTCGTAATAAGGGCGTTATCCGCCTGCATCTTTCGCGTCTGCTCCCGGAGAACCGCGACGCCAAGCACTTGCGAAATGCCGAGACCGCCTTCGACGCGCTGACACGCACGCGGTCCGCATGGCTCTACCGGTTGCGCAATTCCGACCTCATGGTGGTGTTCGAGAACCATGAAACCGAAGCGGCGGAGCAGGCGGTGCTAAAACTTCTCAAGCATTGGGAACGCGATCCCTTGATGCAGAAGTCGAAAGGCGACGCGCGCAAGAACCGCCTGGCGAGCTGGTTCGATATGGCCGAGGACTATGACAAGCTTCTAACCTTCGCCATGCGCCAATCGGTAACGACCGATAAGTCCACGCGCAAGTCGTTGACGGAACTGATCGCCGAGCGAGAACTCTATCGCACAAATCTTGAGCGTGGCGCGCCATTGACGCCGCTGGAGTTGGGGCGCGCGGAAGACGCATTGGCGCGTGTGGATCTTTCGAGTTTCACGCGTCGGCAGCCGGTTTGCGCGTTCGTCGAGGATGGCAAGCCTGAAGTCATATTCACCGAAGTCTTCGTGTCGATCGGCGACCTGCGGGAAACCTTGATGCCGAGCACCGACCTGACGATAAATCCGTGGCTTTTCCAGCACTTCACGCAGACCCTGGACCGGCGCGTCATGGCGCAAATCGCACGGCGTGAGGACCGAACGCTCGCGCGCGACGGCTTTAGCATTAATGTCAACGTATCGACCGTGTTGTCGGAGGAGTTCCTGGCTTTCGACGACAATTTCGCGCCGTCCAGTCAGGATGTCGTGCTTGAGATGCGGGTCGAGGACATTTTCGCCGACCCAGCCAGCTTCGCCTATGCCCGCGACTTTGTCATGGAGCGCGGCTATCGCATCTGTATCGACAGTCTCAGTCTCAAGACGTTTCCGTTCGCCGATACCAATCGCCTTGGCGTTGCCTACGCTAAGTTGATGTGGACGCCGGATTTGGCCGCGCTCATTGGTACGACCCAGGGTCAGGAGCTCAAACAAATGATCCGCGACCGCAAGAAAGGCCGGACAATCCTCGCGCGTTGCGATTCCGACGCCGCTGTCCGGGTCGGCCAGCAGCTGGGAATCACCTTGTTTCAGGGCCGGTATATCGACGGCGTAGCACGCGGCCGCTAGAGCATCGCGCCGAAAAGTGGGAGCCGGTTTTCGGCAAAAGCGGTGCGACAACAAAAAGTTAGTGCAAGTATAGTGATTCCGAATTCGCGCTGCTTGCTCTAGCGATTTTCACCATCGCCATATTTCCGGCGCACTTCGCGGTCAGATTCGCAGAGTTTCGCGTGAACCCGATATCCGCTTTTACGCACGATGCTTTAGACTCACGCGAGCGACGGCAGCGCTAAGGCCGTTTTGAGGACACCGGAGGAGACAAAACGATGACATCGTCCATATCACGGCGGATGGTTGCCCGCGGCCTGCTGCTCGTGCCCGCGGCCATCGCCTTTCTCAACCCGGCGCGTGCCGATGACGTGATATCCGCGCGTCAGATATTAGACGAAGCCGCCATCACTGTTGAACGTGTAAGGGCGGAGATGAGACCGTCCCCCGACATGGATAACCTCCTCAGGCGCGCTAAGGGCGTTATTGTGATTCCGTCCTATTACAAGGCCGGCTTTATCCTCGGCGGCGCCTATGGCGACGGCGTATTGATAACGCGCCTACCCGACGGCAGCTTCGGAGACCCGGCCTTCTACCGCATGACATCGGGTTCCATTGGCCTGCAGATTGGCATGGATTCAGCTGCCGTCGTCCTCATGATTCTGACCGAGAAGGGCCTCAGCGCCGTCTTGAACGATGAATTCAAGCTTGGCGCCAATGTCGGCATGACCATCGGCGCGATCGGCGTGGGGGCCGGGGCGGCGACGACCACCAACGTCGGTAAGGACATTGTCGCCTATTCCAAGAATGCCGGCTTGTTTGTCGGCGGCAGCCTCGAGGGCTCGGTGATCAAGCCGCGCAAGGATTGGAACGCGGCCGTCTACGGCGTCGGTAATGATAACCCCGCGGCCATCGTTCAGCGCAGCCAGTTGAATACGGCTTCGACCTTGAAGGACGTGCTGTCTAAGGACCTCGATCCGGCCCCGGCCACCGCGCCACCGAACTAAGTTATTAGAACTGCACCGCCTCGAACGTGGTCGGCGCCGGCTGAACCATTGTGGCGCCGTCGCGGGTCACTTGCATGATCGCGAATCCCCGCTGCGATAATCCATTTGGCAAGAATCGGAAGATGCCGTCGACGCCGGCAAATCCGGTAGTGGCGGCGATCGATTCAGCCGAAAAGACCCCCGGACCCGCGCTACGCGCGAGAACCGCGGCGAGTGCCAGGGCATCGTAGCCGTGGGTAGCAATGGCCGGCGCGGCCTGGCCGTAGAATTCGCGGTAACGCGTGAAAAATTGTCGCGTGCTATCGGGCGGCGGCGCGGGGTAGACGCCGCCAATCATCACCGGCTCGCGGCCTAAGCCGGGTGTGTTCCAGAGCAGGGTTCCAAGCAATTGCACGCGGCCCGGATCGATATCGAAAAATGGCAGCAGCGTAGCCGCCTGAGTTAACCGACTACCCTGGTCGGGCAACAAAATTGTATCGAACTCTACCTCGCCGATGGTCTCGAGGCGTTCCAGGCGTTTCAGGGCAAGTTGAGAAATCTCGTCATCCTTGCCGACAAGTTCAGTCCTTTGCAAATCGAGCGCGTCCTTGCGCCGATCGAAGGCCGCTAGACGCCGCACCACATCATTCAGGTCCTTGCCGTCGGGCTGAAAGAAGGCGATTTGGGTCAACTGCCCGCCGCGCGCCGGCACGATTTCCTTGAGGGCCTCGACCACGGACTGCCCGTAGGCCGTATCCGGCGCCAGTACGGCAAAGCGTTTCAGGTTTTGGACATTGGCGTAGGCGACGATCTGGCGCACCTGTTCTTGCACGAGGAAACCGATAACAAAGACGTGCGAATCGGCGACGGCCGGGTCGGTGGAAAACGCAATGACGTTGACGCCCGCGGCCGCGGCCTTGGGCGCGATGGCCCGCGCCTCGGCCGAAAATACCGGACCCAGCAGCAGCTGGGCGCCGTGCGCGAGCGCAGTGTCGGCGGCTTCCATGGCGCCTTCGGGGGTGCCCTTAGTGTCGTAAGCCTGAAGAACAACGCGTTCGTCGCCGACATCGAACAACGCCATCTGGGCGGCATTTAGCAAGGCCTGCCCGACGGGCGCCGACGGACCGTTGAGCGGCACGAGTAACCCGACGCGCACCAGGCCGGCGGCATCGGGGGTGGGGCGGGCCGGAACGCCGGGCTCGCCGGGCGGGGCGCTCTCCGAAACCGGGGCCGAAGCGGGGCCCGCCAGAGAAAGGCCTGGAATGAGTTGATTGGCCGCCAGCACTGGCCCGCGCGCCGAGGGCGCTGCTTCGAGGGTCGAGGTCGGCTGGGTGGAGGTCGGCTTGATCGCGGCTTGCGGCTGTTGGACGGGGCTTTTGGATGGTAAGTCTGGCTGGGCGGCACAGGCCGCGAGCGCCAATAACCCGAGCATGGCAAGCCATCGCCGGGCCCGAGGTCCATTCCATGACACCATCCAATTCTGGACATTTGGCCAAGCGGGTGGCAAAGCGGGCGGCAAAGCAGGGCGCAACGACGTCCTCCACGAAACTGCAAAAAACCACCGCCGATGACCCGGCGCGGTTGGGACAACCTAGAGCATTTGCCGGCGAAGTGGGAGCCGGTTCGCCGCAAGAAATGCGACCAAATCAAGACTCTAGACCGCAGCATCGATTCAAATTGAACGAAAAGCGGTCTAGCGGCGCCAAGATGACAAGTAAATCAGGCGCGATTAAGTCGGTTGCGAATAAGGAGGGCGCGAATAAGTCGGGCGCAGCCAAATCTTCGCTGCCGCCGGGACTTTATGTTGTGGCGACGCCCATCGGCAATCTTGGTGATATCAGCCAGCGGGCGATTGACACTTTGCGGCGCGTCGACCTCGTGGCCTGTGAAGACACGCGCGTGACCGGGGTTTTATTGCAACGCTTCGCCATCGCCACGCCCATGACGCCTTACCACGACCACAACGCCGACCGCGCGCGCCCTGAGATCATGGCGCGCATGAAGGCGGGTGAAGCGGTCGCCTTGGTGAGCGACGCCGGCACGCCGCTGATTTCCGACCCGGGCTATAAATTGGTGCGCGATTGCGCCGAGGCGGGAATTCCGGCGATTCCCTTGCCCGGCCCCTCGGCGCTCTTGGCGGCGCTCGCCGTGGCCGCACTGCCGACCGACCGCGTGCTTTTCAGCGGCTTCCTTCCACCTAAGTCGGGCGCGCGGCGGGAGGCCTTGATGGCGATCAAAGCCTTGCGCGCGACCCTGGTATTTTACGAGTCACCACGGCGATTGGCGGAATGCCTTGCCGACATGGCGGCGGTCTTGGGTGATCGAGAAGCTGCCATGTGCCGCGAGCTTACCAAGCTCCATGAGGAAGTGCGGCGCGGTACCTTAGGGACGCTCGCCGCCGCCTACGCTTCGGCGCAAACACCCAAGGGCGAAGTCGTGCTGGTCGTGGCAGGGGCATCAGGAGAACAGGCCGCGGCCGATGACGCCGCCATCGATCGCCTGCTGCGCGACGCCTTCGCGACCATGAGCGTGCGCGACGCCGCGGCAACCGTGGCCGAGGCCTTGAACCAGCCCCGGCGGACAGTTTATGCCCGCGCGCTGGCGCTGGCAAAAGAATGAGTTCCCGTCATGCCACCGCCGAACGCCGCGGCCGGTTGGCGGAGACGCTGTGCGTGGTCGCGCTTAACCTCACGGGCTGGCGGGTCGTCGCCCGGCGCCTCAGATCCAAGCGTGGAACCGGCCTGGGCGAGATCGATATCATCGCGCGGCGCGGACAGACCGTGGCCTTCATCGAAGTCAAGGCACGGAGGGATATGGCCGCGGCAGTCGAATCGGTTACCGCCGCGCAGCGCGCCCGAATCGCCCGGAGCGCTGAGGTCTATCTCCAGCAGCGCCCGAATCTGGCCGATTGCCAGGCGCGATTCGATCTCATGGTCCTGGGCGGGAGCCTGCTGCCGCGCCGAATCGTTGACGCTTGGCGGCCGTAGAGCATTACCCGGCGCGCGAAGGCGCGCATCTGCCTCGGGCCGGCCTTCGCCGGCGCGCGAAGAAGTTAATGCACATTGGAAACGCTATACGGATGGCGTACATATTTATGCCTGCGACCCGACTAACCGCGGCGCATGACGGGACACGCCAACGTGGCATCTGCTGACACCATCAAGACGGCTCTGGCACGGATAGCCGCCCAAGCGGACGATGCCATCGACGTGGCCGAAGCCGCGCTGCTGCTCGCATCTTTTGATCACCCGGCTTCGGATCTACAAATCTACCGCGAGCACTTGAAGGACATTGCCGAGGCCGTCCATGCCCGTGCCGTTGCCGCGGGCGTCGATGTCGAAAACCCCGCCCCTGAGGAGATGGCCCGAGCGCTGACCAACGTACTGGTGGACGACTTCCGGTATGCCGGCGACGAAGATACCTACGATGACCTGGACAACGCCAACCTCATGCGCGTCATCGAACGCCGCCGAGGGTTGCCGGTGGCGCTAGGTATTCTCTATATCTTTGCCGCGCGGGCTCAGGGTTGGGGCGCCGCCGGTTTGAATTTCCCGGGCCATTTCTTGATCCGCCTTGAAAGCCGCGATGGCCGGCGGGTCATCATTGATCCCTTCCACGCCGGCCGCTTTTTGGAAACCCAGGCCCTGCGCGAGTTGCTGAAGGTGGTGCGCCAAGACGCTTCGGCGGAACTCGAAGCCCTGCACTACAAACCGGTCACAAACCGCGAAGTGCTGATTCGGCTGCAGAACAACGTCAAGACCCGCCGCGTGGAGCTGAACGAAGTGGATGGGGCCCTGGAGGCGCTGGCGAGCATGCAGACCTTGGATCCAGCCAATGCCGGATTGTGGCGCGAGGCCGGAGTCATGCACATGCGCCTTGGCCACATCAAACACGCGGTTGAGGCTTTTGAAGGCTTTGTAGCCCGCGCACCCGAGGGCCCGGACCGGCGCAAGATCGGCCAGGTGGTGCAGGAACTGCGCGAACGCATACATTGATGAGAACCGGCACGAGTGCATCGCGCCGAAAAGTGGACTTCCGGTTTTCGGAGAAAGCGATGCTCAGACAAATAATTAGAGCGAGCAGCACGATTCCGAATAATCGCTGCTCGCTCTAGACTTCGGACAGCGTAGAGAGCCCTTCATGACATTGCAGGTTGCTATCCAGATGGACCCGATCGAGTCCATCAACATCAATGCGGACTCGACCTTCGTGCTGGCGCTGGAAGCTCAGAAGCGGGGCTATGCGCTGTTTCATTACCTGCCGCGCAAACTGACGTTTCGTGAGGGCCGGGTTACCGCGCGGGCGCGCGAACTTAAAGTCCGCCGCGAGCTGGGCAATCATTTTGAGCTGGGGCCGGAACAGGAACTGGATCTGTTGACCGTCGACGTTGTGCTGATGCGCCAGGATCCGCCCTTCGACATGGCCTATATCACCGCGACCCATATCCTTGAGCACATCCATCCGAAAACCCTGGTGGTGAACGATCCCGTGCATGTGCGCAATGCCCCGGAAAAGCTGTTCGTGACGCATTTTGAGGGCGTCATGCCGCCGACCCTGATCACCGCCGACGTCGAGGAAATCAGGGCTTTTCGCCGCCGCCACAGCGATATCATCGTAAAACCACTTTATGGCAACGGCGGCGCCGGGGTCTTCCACATCCGCCCCGATGACGAGAACCTTGGCGCGCTCCTGGAGATGTTCACGACCACTTGGCGCGAGCCGGTGATCGTGCAGCGCTATGTGCCCGAAGTGCGCTTGGGCGATAAGCGCATCATTCTGGTCGACGGCAAAGCCGTGGGCGCCATCAACCGTGTGCCGGCCGCCGGCGAAGCGCGCTCCAACATGCATGTGGGTGGCCGGCCGGAGAAGGCTGTGCTGACCAAACGCGACCGCGAAATTTGCGAAATCATCGGCCCGGCGCTCAAAGAGCGCGGCCTGATATTCACCGGGATCGACGTCATCGGCGACTACCTGACCGAGATCAACGTGACCTCGCCGACGGGCTTGCAGGAAATCAACCGTTTCGACGGGGTCAGCCTGGAGGCCGACGTGTGGAACGCCATCGAGCGACGGCTTCCAGGGAAGTAGGGCCGTAATTTGGTCGCGCAGATCAATACCGTTGCCTTCGCCGGAATCGAGGTCTTGCCGATCGAAGCGCAAGTCGCGATCTCGGGCGGCTTGCCGACCTTCACCATCGTCGGGCTGCCGGACAAAGCCGTCGGCGAATCCCGCGAGCGGGTGCGCGCGGCCCTGCACGCTATCGGCCTCGCGTTACCCGCGCGCCGCATCACCGTGAATCTGGCGCCGGCCGACGTGCAAAAGGAAGGCAGTCATTTCGATCTACCCATCGCTCTGGGGTTGCTCGTGGCCATGGGCGTGATTCCCATGGAAGAGATCGCGCAATACACCGCCTTGGGCGAGCTGGGTTTGGACGGGTCCATCGCCGCCGTTGCCGGTGTATTGCCGGCAGCGATCGCGGCCAATGCCGCCGGCCGCGGCTTGATCTGCCCGGGAACGCAAGGCGGCGAAGCTGCCTGGGCGGGCGGGGCCGACATCCTCGCGCCGCGTTCACTGCTTGAGTTGATCAACCACTTCAAGGGCGTGAGCATTCTGTCCACCCCGCAACCTTCGGAGCCCAAGGCCGATGCGGTGTTCCTGGATCTGAGAGACATCAAAGGTCAGGAGACCGCCAAACGCGCAGTCGAAATCGCTGCCGCCGGGTCCCATAACCTCTTGATGATCGGCCCGCCGGGCTCGGGCAAATCCATGCTCGCCGCCCGCATGCCGGGATTGCTTCCGCGCTTGAGTGCCGCCGAAGCCTTGGAAGTCAGCATGATCCACTCGATCGCGGGGCAATTGGCTGATGGCGGCATCGTCCGCCAGCGCCCGTTCCGTGATCCCCATCATTCGGCGTCAACGCCGGCCCTGGTGGGAGGCGGCCAGCGGGTAAAGCCGGGTGAGATCTCGCTGGCCCACCGCGGTGTCTTGTTCCTGGACGAGCTGCCGGAGTTTTCGCGCCAGGCGCTCGAGTCCCTACGCCAGCCCTTGGAGACCGGACGTGTCGTGATCGCGCGCGCCAATGCCCACGTCAGTTATCCGGCGCGCTTTCAGCTGGTCGCGGCCATGAACCCCTGCAAATGCGGCTACCTCGACGATCCGCAGTTGGCCTGCGGCAAGGCGCCTCGCTGCGCCGCCGACTACCAGAACCGAATTTCCGGCCCACTGTTCGACCGCATCGATCTGCATGTCGACGTGCCGGCCGTGGACCCATTGGATTTGTCGGCGCCCCCGCCCAGGGAGGATTCCGCCGCGGTGGCCGCGCGCGTGGCGCGAGCGCGCGACATTCAAGCCGAGCGCTACACGGCGGACGGGGTTTCGACCAATGCCGAAGCCGATGGCGAGTTGTTGGAAAAAGTCGCCTCCCCCGATGCTGACGGCCGCGCGCTCCTCACCCAAGCCGCCGAGAAAATGCGCCTGTCGGCACGCGGCTATCACCGCATGCTGCGCGTGGCCCGCACCATCGCCGACTTGGACAGTGCGCCCAGCGTCAAGCGTATCCACATCGCCGAGGCGCTGAGTTATCGGCGCATCATGCCGGGGCGGGGGCTGACCAATTGATTGAACGTAAACAAACGGTAAACGGCCCCCCCGCGAATATTCGCGATTTCGGTTCCCATCGGACTTGTCGGAAAGTGTCGTCTTTGCGAGGATGGGGAATGCGCCTTTCTGTTCGATCATTCTCGGTCATTCTGTCGCTGAGCTTCTCCGCCTTCGCGCCCTTTGGCGCGTCAGCCGAGGAACAGCTGGCGATGCCAAAATTTCCCACGGGCTGGGTTGAGGCGTTTGCCCGGCGCGGCGATCAGGAAATGGTTGAATACGTTCCGCCCGGACAATCGGCGACCAACTGGCAAAGGAAGATCACGCTAGAGATTTATCACGACCTCAACAATCTGCCCTTGGATACGCTGCAACGGCGCGCCGCATCGCAGAATCGCGAGGCCTGCGACGGCGTCGTCGAAGGCAAGTTCCAATCGGGCGTCAACAATGGCTACGCTTCGGCGTTTTGGACCTTGGGTTGCCAGCGCAACAAGGCAACGGGCTATGGCGAAACGCGCTATACCAAGGCCATACAAGGGACCACCGGGCTTTACATCCTCAGCCAAGTCTGGCGCACGCCGGCCTTCGGCAAAGAGGGGCCGGGAATTTCGCCGCCGGAAATCGATGCCGCCATGACTTTCCTGACGACGTCCTCGGTCTGCGACCAGGCCTTGGCAAAGAACCCCTGCCCTCAGTAGCGGTGACTTAGACGTCACGGCTATTTCTGGACTAGAGCGGTTTGCATTTAGGTAGCTGCGTAACCTGAGTTGCGGATGTAGTTGCTGCATTCGGCTGGCGTGACGGCGTCGAGCGCATTGGCAACGGCGTCGTGAACGGCATCTAAGCTGCGTGCCATGGCTGCGCGCATGTGCTGTTT
>CAMDRB010000041.1 GCA_945906455.1 Caenispirillum bisanense | reverse complement strand
CCAATCTGATCCACGCCAATCATCCCCGCCGGCCCTTCCAAAGGCCAACCAAGGCCAAAAGGAAGGGACACTGACACACTCGTCAGGGGGGTCAGAATTGGACGCGAAAACCACCCCTCAGGGGGTCGTTATTGCACGCGATTTTACATCCTGTCGGAAGCCGAGTGGGAATACGCGGCGCGTGCCGGAACCAGTACGACTCGGTGGTGGGGTGATAGCCGCGAAGACGTTTGTCGCTATGCGAATGTGCCCGACCTGACTGTGGCGGACCGATATAATGCCGATAAGAATGCCGCCAATATCTACTTGTGCTCCGATGGCTTTGCGCAGACCGCACCGGTTGGCAGCTTTCCAGCCAACCCATTCGGTTTGCATGACGTCCTCGGCAATGTGTGGGAATGGACCGAGGATTGTTATGTCGAGGGGTACGCAGGTGCGCCCACCGACGGTTCGGCGCGCACGGACGGCGCGTGCAGGCAGCGTGTTCTTCGCGGCAGCAGTTGGCTCAGCCTTCCGTGGAGCGTCCGGTCCGCCCATCGCAACAGCCTCAACCCAAGCCTTCGTGACAGCTATCTGGGCTTCCGGCTTGCCAGGACGCTGCCGTAGCGTTGGATAATTCAAGGCCCCAAAGGTCGCAAATCTTGTAACTGGTCTTGCGGGATATGCCGAATTCCCGGCACAACACGTCCATCGGCTCGCCCTCCAAAAGGCGGGCCACAGAACGCACGCGCTCGTCCATAACCGAACTCCCTTTCCACGGCATAACCACCTCCGACCTGCCAAAGCAGGCGAAAAGTGTTACCCATGTGCCCGGTACAAAACTTCACTCATGTCTCGGCCGTGCTTCGCCGATGTGCCCGGGTGTCGACTACAAGACGAGCGCGATCTTCCCGAATTGGCCGTTGGAGTTCATAAGCGCGTGGGCGGCGGCGGCTTCTTCGAGCTTGAAGGCCTTGTCGATCGGCAGATCCATGCGGCCGGCGCGGACCTCGGACCAGAGTTCGGCGCGCGCCTTGGTGACGATATCGGTGATTTCCTGGGTACTGCGGGTGCGGAACGTCACGCCGGTGTAGGTGATGCGTTTGGCGGCGTGCTGATCGAAGTTGAACTCGGCGGTGCCGCCCCCGAGGCGTCCGACGTTGACCATGCGCGCGAGCACGTTGCAGGCCTTCATGCTGCCGACCACGGTCGTGCCCGAGACAAAGTCGACGACCACGTCGACGCCTTTGCCATCGGTGGCCTTCAGCAGATCGTCGGCCCATTCCGGCTTGCTGGAATTGAGCATGTGCGTAGCACCCAACGCCTGCAACCGCGGCGTCTTCGAAGGATCGCGTGAGGTTCCGGCAACCATGGAGGCACCCAAGAACTTAGCGACCCGCAGAACCATCATGCCGACGGCGGAACTGGCGCCTTGCACCAAAACCTTCTCGCCAGACTTGAGCGAACCCCGGGTGCGAAGCGCGTCGTGGGCGGTCAACAGCGCCAGCGGCAAAACCGCGGCCTGCTCGAGCTTAATCTCGCTCTTGTTATAGGGCATCACCCAGCCGGCCTCAGTCACGGCATATTCGGCATAACCGCCATTCCGCCCGAAGCACATCACGGACTCGCCGGGCTTGAGATTGGTCACGCCGGCACCGACTTCGACGACTTCGCCCGCCCATTCCTGGCCGACAACCGTAATCGGCGATTGGGCATTGGCCTTGGCCGAACCGAGATCGGCACGGTTGAGGCCGGCGGCGGCGACACGTACGAGCACTTGGCCCGCCGCCGGCACGGGCCGCGGAAGGTCTTTATGGATTGCGATGCCTTCGGCGGTGGCAATTCCGGCGCGCATGGTGGCAGTGGCCATGGATGTTCTCCCCTGAAAAGATGGATTGGCGGGCCGCAGCTTAGCGCCCGAGGCGGCATGCGAGCAATGATTCCGAAAGCCATGCGGAATTGTCCTGGCCTACCGCGCCGAGCGCCGGTCATTCAACCCCGGCAAGGGGTCCAAAAGAGGCCGCGATTGCGGCGTGGCTAAAAGCAAAAAATCGCGCTGTGTCAATGTTTTTGCGACCATGGCGTGGCTTGACTTCGCAACTCGGCGCCGTTTAGATCAGCCAGGTTTGAGCGGGCGCGGGCAGGGGGCTTCGTCGGTTGTACGAATACCCCGGCGTTGCTACGTAAAGACTTGTAATATAATAATAAAATACGCCGAGCGTGATCGCTGTCCCGATCATCAGGCGGCTCCAGGGGCGAGGCGGGGTGCCGGTGCAAAATCTGCTCGTCGAATATCTGCCAATCCTGATTTTTCTTGGCGTTGCCTTTGGCTTGGCCCTGGCTTTTGTGGTGGCGTCGTTGATCGCCGGCCCCAACCGCCCGGACCCTGAGAAAAACTCGGCTTATGAATGCGGCTTTGAGGCCTTCGACGACGCCCGGTCCAAGTTCGACGTGCGCTTTTACCTGGTCGCCATCCTGTTCATCATCTTCGACCTGGAAATGGCTTTCCTGTTCCCCTGGGCGGTGAGCCTCGGGAAGATCGGTCTATTCGGCTTCTGGTCGATGATGGTGTTCCTCGGTGTGCTCACCGTCGGCTTCATCTACGAATGGAAAAAAGGAGCATTGGAATGGGAGTGACCGTTCCGGCTCAGGCCGCCCCCGCTTTGGCCGCCCCCGCTTTGGCCGCTACCGACCCCATCCGCCCCGTCAGCGCCGAAGACGGCCAACTCTTGGCGCGTGTCGCCGAAGAGTTGCAACACAAAGGCTTCCTACTGACCAGCCTCGACGCCGTCACCAACTGGGGCCGCGCGGGGTCATTGTGGCCGATGTCTTTCGGTTTGGCATGCTGTGCCGTGGAGATGATGCACGTCGGGATGGCGCGCTACGATTTCGACCGCTTCGGCATGGTCTTTCGTCCCAGTCCGCGTCAGTCCGACCTCATGATCGTCGCCGGCACGCTGACCAACAAGATGGCGCCGGCCTTGCGCAAGGTTTACGACCAGATGCCCGAGCCGCGCTACGTGATCTCCATGGGGTCGTGCGCCAACGGCGGCGGCTACTATCACTATTCGTACTCGGTGGTGCGCGGCTGCGACCGCATCGTGCCGGTAGACATTTATGTTCCCGGCTGCCCGCCGACAGCCGAAGCATTGCTCTACGGTGTTTTACAACTCCACAAGAAAATCCGCCGCGTCGGCACCATTGATCGCTAAGCCCTGTTCATGACCCAGCCCGCATCGCCGCTCGACGGACTTTCTCAAACCTGCGCTCACCTGCGCCAGGCCTTGCCCGAAGATGTGATTTCGGCCGAGATCGTGCGCGGCGAACTGATCGCAACTGTTAAACGGACGTCGATCGTAACTGCCGTAACCTTTTTGCGCGACGACGCGGTCTGCCAGTTCACGCAATTGATCGATATCTGCGGTGTCGATTATCCCGAACGCGCCGAGCGATTCGAGGTGGTCTATCACATGCTCAGCATGAAGAAGAACGCCCGCATCCGCCTGAAGGTGGCGGTCGGCGAGGACACGCCGGTTCCCAGCCTCACCGGTATTTTTCCCAGCGCCGACTGGCTGGAGCGCGAGGTCTGGGACATGTACGGCGTTTACTTCTCCGGCCATCCTGATCTGCGCCGAATCTTGACCGACTACGGTTTTGAGGGTCATCCGCTGCGCAAAGACTTCCCTCTCACGGGTTATGTCGAGGTGCGCTACGACGAAGACCAAAAACGCGTCATCTATGAGCCGGTGAAGTTGACCCAAGACTTCCGCTCCTTCGATTTCCTGAGCCCCTGGGAGGGCATTCAACGCCTGTTACCGGGTGACGAAAAAGCTGCCGTGCCGCCCAAGCCAGGGGGCGCATGAATATGACCGCGACCCTGGCGCCAGAAACCGAAATTGAGAACTACACCCTGAACTTCGGGCCGCAACACCCCGCGGCCCACGGCGTCTTGCGCCTGGTGCTGGAGATGGACGGCGAAGTCATCGACCGCATCGACCCGCACATCGGATTGCTCCATCGCGGCACCGAGAAGCTGATTGAATACAAAACTTACCTGCAGGCGATTCCGTATTTCGACCGCCTCGATTACGTCTCGCCGATGAATCAGGAACAGGCTTTTGCCATCGCTGTTGAAAAACTGCTCGGTATCGAGCCGCCGCCGCGCGCGAAATGCATCCGGGTATTGTTCGCCGAGCTCACGCGCGTCCTCAATCACATCATGAATATCGCGTCCTACGCCATGGATGTCGGCGCCATGACGCCGTTCCTGTGGACCTTCGAGGAACGCGAAAAAATTATGGCTTTCTACGATGATGTTTGCGGCGCGCGCATGCACGCCAATTACATCCGGCCAGGCGGCGTCGCGCTCGATCTGCCGGCGGGCCTTACCCAGCGGATCAGCGATTGGACCGACAAGTACCCCAAAATCATCGACGACCTTGAGACTCTGCTGACTGAAAACCGCATCTTTAAGCAGCGCACGGTCGATATCGGCATCGTCTCCGAGGCCGAGGCTCTGGCCTGGGGCTTCACCGGACCAAATCTGCGCGCCTCGGGCGTGCCCTGGGATTTGCGCAAGTCGCAGCCCTATGACGGTTACGACCAAATGGAATTCAGCATTCCCGTCGGCAAACACGGCGATTGTTATGATCGGTATTTGGTCCGCGTCCTGGAGATGCGGGAGTCGGTGCGGATCATTAGGCAGTGCCTTGATAAGATGCCTTCGGGTCCGGTGAAGGTCAACGACCGCAAGATCGTCGCGCCGCCGCGCGCCGAAATGAAGACGTCGATGGAGGCGCTGATCCATCACTTCAAACTCTATACTGAAGGTTTCAAGGTTCCGGCCGGTGAAGTTTACGCCGCGACCGAAGCGCCCAAAGGCGAGTTCTCGGTCTATCTGGTGTCCGACGGCACCAATCGGCCCTACCGCTGCCGTATCCGCGCACCGGGCTTTTTACATCTTGCCGGCATGGATGCCATGCTCCGTGGACACATGCTGGCCGACGTGCCGGCTGTCCTGGGCTCGATCGACATCGTCTTCGGCGAGGTTGACCGATGAGCTCACGCGCCCTCGCCAAGGATCAACCGGCAAGCTTCGCCTTCAACGCCGAGATGATGGCGCAAGCCAAGCGCATCATTGCCAAGTATCCCGCGGGCCGCCAGGCCAGTGCGGTGATTCCATTGCTCGACCTCGCGCAACGCCAGGAGGGCTGGGTCACGCGGCCGGCCGTCGAGGAGATCGCTAAGATCCTCGACATGGCGCCGATGCGCGTTCTGGAAGTGGCGACGTTCTACACCATGTTCAACCTTGCTCCGGTTGGCAAAACCCACGTGCAGATTTGCACCAGCGTGTCGTGCTGGCTGCGCGGCTCCAACGACGTCATCCGCGCCTGCAAGGAAAAACTCGGCATCGGCATGGGTCAGGCCACGCCGGACGGTTTATTCTCGGTGGGTGAGTTGGAATGCGCGGGGGCATGTGTAAACGCACCTGTTGTCCAGGTCGGTGATGATTATTACGAGGATTTAGACCTTGCCGGCGCCGGCAAACTCCTCGATGCGCTGAAGCGCGGCGAGAAGCCTGCCGTTGGATCCGTGACCGGCCGCGACGGCTCTGCGCCCGCGGGTGCGCCGATCACGCTGACCGAGAAGCCGGTGCCGCCGCCGAAGCAGGACTTCGCCGCGGCCAAGGTGGCGTTTGAGAAGGCCAAAGCCGATGCGGCTGCTAAAGCCGCTGCTCCAAAGGCCTAGTGGGGAAAGCTTAGAGGGAACGTTTATGCTCGCCGATAAGGATCGCATCTTCACCAATCTCTACGGCCGGCACGACTGGCGCCTGGCCGGCGCGCGCGCGCGCGGCGACTGGGACGGCACCAAGGAAATCCTCGAAATGGGACCGGACTGGATTGTCGATGAGATGAAGCGCTCGGGCTTGCGTGGACGCGGCGGTGCCGGGTTCCCTACGGGACTCAAGTGGTCGTTCATGCCCAAGACCGAAAGTGATCGACCGCACTATCTGGTCGTCAATGCCGACGAAGGCGAGCCGGGAACCTGCAAGGATCGCGACATGCTGCGGTTCGATCCGCACAAGCTCGTCGAGGGTTGCCTGATCGCCAGTTTCGCCATGCGCGCCCACGCCTGTTACATCTATATCCGCGGCGAGTTCTACAACGAGGCTTCTAATCTCCAAATCGCCATCGACGAAGCCTATGCCGCCGGCCTGATCGGTAATGACGCCTGCGGATCGGGTTGGAAGTTCGATCTTTATTTGCACCGCGGCGCCGGCGCCTATATTTGCGGCGAGGAAACCGCGCTGATCGAAAGCTTAGAGGGCAAAAAAGGTCAGCCGCGCCTAAAACCGCCGTTCCCCGCCGGCGTCGGCCTATACGGCTGCCCGACGACCGTGAACAACGTCGAAAGCATCGCCGTCGCACCGACGATCTTGCGGCGCGGCGCGTCGTGGTTCGCCGGCATCGGTCGTGCCAACAATACCGGGACCAAAGTGTTCTGCATTTCCGGCAATGTGAACAAACCTTGCAACGTCGAAGACGCCATGAGCATCCCGCTCAAGGAACTGATCGAGAAACACGCCGGTGGCGTGCGCGGCGGGTGGGATAACCTGCAGGCCATCATCCCCGGCGGCGCATCTGTGCCGGTGATTCCGAAGTCGATCTGCGACACGGTTTTGATGGATTTCGACAGTTTGCGCGATGTGAAGTCGGGCTTGGGTACAGCCGCCGTCATGGTCATGGATAAATCGGTAGACATTGTCGCCTGCATTTCGCGGCTGTCGACGTTTTATAAACATGAGAGCTGCGGCCAGTGCACGCCGTGCCGCGAAGGCACCGGGTGGCTGGCGCGCGTAATGAAGCGGATGGTCAAGGGCGAAGCCACGCTCGCGGAAATCGATACCCTTGAGCAGGTCACTTATCAAATCGAAGGCCATACCATCTGCGCCCTCGGCGATGCCGCGGCATGGCCGGTGCAAGGATTAATCCGCCACTTCCGACCGGAACTTGAGCGGCGTATTCGCGATTACCGCGACGCCAAAGTCCGCGACAAAGCAGCGGCGTGAGCAGGCGAAGCTAGAGGCAAGTAATATGTGGAAAAGATAATGCCAAAGCTAACCATCGACGGCATTGCGGTCGAAGTTCCGGCCAATACCACCATCCTCCAGGCGGCGGAGATGGTCGGCGTCGAGATTCCGCGCTTCTGCTATCACGACCGCCTGTCGATCGCCGGCAATTGCCGGATGTGCCTGGTGGACGTCGAGAAGTCGCCGAAGCCCGTGGCCTCGTGCGCCATGCCGGTGGGCGAGGGCATGGTCGTGCATACCAAGTCCGACCGCGCCAACAAGGCGCGCGGCGGTGTCATGGAATTCCTCCTGATCAATCATCCGCTCGACTGCCCGATCTGCGATCAAGGCGGCGAGTGCGATCTTCAAGACCAGGCGATGGCGTACGGTTTCGATCGCGGGCGCTTTCATGAGAACAAACGCGCGGTCAAAGACAAATACATGGGGCCGGTGGTCGAAACCGTCATGACCCGCTGCATTCACTGCACCCGCTGTGTGCGGTTCGCGACAGAGGTCGCCGGCGTGCCGCAATTGGGCGCGACGGGGCGTGGCGAGGACATGGAGATCACCACCTATCTTGAGGGTGCGTTGTCCTCCGAGCTGTCGGGCAACGTCGTGGACTTGTGTCCGGTCGGCGCGCTGACGAGCAAGCCTTATGCCTTCAATGCGCGCCCGTGGGAGCTGCGCAAGACCGAATCTATCGACGTCATGGACGCAGTGGGCACGAACATCCGCCTCGATGCGCGCGGCCGCCAGGTCCTGCGCGTGCTTCCGCGCATTAACGAAGATGTCAACGAGGAATGGCTGGCCGACAAGGGCCGCCACGCCATCGACGGCCTGCGCGCCCAGCGCCTCGACCAACCCTATGTGCGCAAGAACGGCAAGCTTGAGCCCGCGACCTGGGATGAAGCCTTTGCCGCCATCGTCGGTCGCGTCAAAGGCCTGAGCGGTGGAAAAATAGCTGCCATCGCCGGCGATACGGCGGATGCTGAGTCGATGCTGGCGCTCAAGGATTTGATGTCGGCATTCGGCTCGCCAAACCTCGACTGTCGCCAGGACGGCGCGGCGCTCGATCCCGCGGTGCGCGCATCTTACCTCTTCAATTCCACCATCGCCGGCATCGAACAAGCCGACGCGCTTCTGATCGTCGGCGCAGATCCGCGCAAGGAAGCGCCGGTGCTCAATGCGCGCATCCGCAAGCGCTTCTTGCGTGGCGGTTTCCCGATCTGCGTTGTCGGCGCGGCCACCGATCTGACCTACAAGTACGACCACCTCGGCACCGGCGCCGATGTGCTGGCGAAGATCGCCGACGGCAGCCATGCCGTGGCGGCTGCGTTGAAGAACGCCAAAAAGCCGATGTTGATCCTGGGTATGGCCGCGCTAACCCGCGCCGACGGCGCGGCGATCCTGGCTGCCGCGAAAGCTGTGGCGGACAACTGCGGTCTGGTGAAGGACGGCTGGAACGGTTTCAATGTCTTGCACACGGCGGCGGCCCGCGTCGGCGGCCTCGACGTCGGCTTCGTGCCGGGTGCGGGCGGCAAAGATACGCGCGGCATTCTCGAGGCGGCGGGCAAAGGCGAAATTGAAGCGGTCTACCTGCTCGGCGCCGACGAAATCGATACCGCCAAGCTCGGCAAAGCCTTCGTGATCTATCAGGGCCACCACGGCGACCGCGGCGCCCACCGCGCCGACGTCATCCTGCCGGGCGCGGCCTATACCGAGAAGGACGGCACTTACGTCAATACCGAAGGCCGGGTACAGCGCGCTCTTCGGGCGGTTTTTGCGCCCGGCGATGCGCGCGAGGACTGGACCATCATCCGCGCTCTCTCCGAAAAATTCGGCAAGACATTGCCTTACGACAACCTCGCCCAGGTGCGCGCGCGCCTGGCCTTCGTCAACCCGCTGTTCGCCGCCGCCGGCAAAATCAAGGCGGCGGAGTGGCAGGCCTTCGGTGCGTCTGGCGCGATTGCCGCGACCGGCTTCGACTACCCGGTGAAGAACTATTATATGACCGACCCCATCAGCCGTGCCTCGCGCACCATGGCGCAGTGCACCGAAGAGTTTGTCTCGGGCGGTTCCAAACATAAGCCCTCTGATCCAAAGACAGGCACTCATGGCTGAGTTCTGGACCGAGTACCTATTTCCGTTCATCTGGATCGTCGGCAAGATTCTGCTGTTCATCGTGCCTGTGGCGCTGATCATGGCGTTCCTGACATTGGCCGAGCGGCGCATTATCGGCGCCATGCAATTGCGCAAGGGTCCAAATGTCGTCGGACCCTTCGGCCTGCTGCAGCCGTTCGCTGATGCTTTAAAGCTTCTGTTTAAGGAAACCGTCGTGCCGACCGGCGCAAGCCCGGTGGTGTTCTTCCTGGCGCCGATCGTGACTTTCTCGCTGTCGCTGTTGGCCTGGGCGGTCATTCCGGTGAGCGCTGGCTGGTACATTTCCAACATCAACGTTGGAATTCTGTACCTATTCGCGATTTCGTCCCTGGGCGTTTACGGCATCGTCATGGCCGGATGGGCATCCAACAGCCGCTACGCCTTCCTTGGCGCGATGCGTTCGGCGGCACAGATGGTTTCCTACGAGGTGTCGATAGGTTTTGTCATGATTTCCGTTCTGCTGACGGCGGGTTCCCTCAACCTGACAAAGATCGTCGAGGCGCAGCAGGGAATGTGGTACGTGATTCCGCACTTCCCGATGTTCATTCTGTTCTTCATTTCGGTGCTGGCCGAGACCAACCGCCATCCTTTTGACCTGCCGGAAGCTGAATCCGAACTGGTCGCGGGCTTCATGACCGAATACTCGTCGATGTCTTTCGCGCTGTTTTTCCTCGGTGAGTACATCAATATGATTGTGATGTGCGCCCTGGTGACAACGCTGTTCCTGGGCGGATGGCTGTCACCGTTCGACTTTGTGCCTTTCACCTGGGTACCGGGCATTATCTGGTTCGCCCTCAAAGTTGCGTTCTGCCTGTTCGTGTTCATTTGGGTGCGCGCGACCTTGCCGCGCTACCGTTACGATCAACTCATGCGCCTGGGCTGGAAGGTCTTCCTGCCGTTGTCGCTCGCGTGGCTCATCCTTACGGCCGGGTACTTGGTCTACTCCGGCAAGCTCGCGCAGTGAGGAAGGGAAATTCGCATGGCATCAATTAGTAGTTACGCCCGCAGCGTCGTGCTCGCCGAAATAGCCTCGGGCATGTGGCTGACGCTGAAGTACATGTTCAAGCCGAAGGTGACGATCAACTATCCCTACGAAAAGGGCCCCCTGAGCCCACGGTTTCGCGGCGAGCATGCGTTGCGCCGCTACCCGAACGGCGAAGAGCGCTGTATCGCCTGCAAGCTGTGCGAGGCGATTTGCCCGGCGCAGGCCATCACCATCGAGGCCGAACCGCGTGCCGACGGCAGCCGCCGCACCACGCGCTACGACATCGATATGACCAAGTGCATCTACTGCGGCTTCTGCGAGGAAGCTTGCCCGGTTGACGCCATCGTCGAGGGGCCGAATTTCGAGTTCGCCACCGAGACCCACGGCGAGCTGCTCTACAACAAGGACAAATTACTTTCCAACGGCGATCGTTGGGAGCCGGAACTGGCCAAGCGCCTTGAGATGAATGCCCCGTACCGGTAGCGATCGCGGGCGGTTAACGAAAGACGAGTGGAATGAAGACGAGATTAATCGATAGGGCGTTGAGACGGGAGCGGGCCGCATGATCGTTGCATCGCTAGCCTTCTACTTATTCTCGATCATGGCAGTGGTCGGCGCGCTGAACGTGATTTTCCAGCGCAACCCGGTGCATTCCGTATTGTGGCTGATCTTCACGTTCTTCAATGCCGCGGCCTTGTTCGTACTGCTGGGCGCGGAATTCGTCGCGATGATATTGGTCGTCGTCTATGTCGGCGCTGTTGCCGTGCTCTTCCTGTTCGTGGTGATGATGCTCGATATTAATGTCGTCGTGCTGCGTGAGGGTTTCTTGAAGTACCTGCCGATCGGCGCGTTAATCGGCATCCTGCTCTTGGTCGAGCTCGCCGTAGTCTACGGCGGCTGGACCATGGCGCCTCAGGCGAAGGCCTTGCGCGTGGTGCCCACGCCCGATCCCGACCAACTCACGAACACCGAGGCGCTCGGCCGCGTCATGTACACCGACTATGCCTACCTGTTTCAGGTCTCAGGACTTATCCTGCTGGTAGCCATGATCGGTGCCATCGTGCTGACGTTGCGCCGCCGACCGGGCGTGCGTAAGCAGAAAATCTCTGATCAGGTGCAGCGCGATTCCAAGGATACCGTCACGCTCGTTCAGGTGCAGTCCGGGAAGGGGTTGTCATGAGCGAACCAGCCGCCGCCGCTTCGGGCTTCCTTGTGATCGGCCTTAGCCACTATCTGACGGTCGGCGCCATTCTGTTCACGCTGGGCATTTTTGGAATCTTCCTGAACCGGAAGAATCTGATCGTCATCATGATGTCCATCGAGTTGATGCTGCTCTCCGTGAGCGTCAATCTTGTCGCGTTTTCGTCTTTCCTCGGCGATTTAGTCGGCCAACTGTTCACCATGCTCTTGCTGACGGTAGCGGCGGCGGAGGCAGCCATTGGGCTCGCGATCGTCGTGGTGTTCTACCGCAACCGGCGCTCGATCGAAGTCGAAGATATTAATCAGTTGAAAGGGTAGGCATCGTGTTGGTTGCTGCCGTATTCCTGCCGCTTCTGGGCGCATTCGTCGCCGGCTTCTTCGGACGCCTGATCGGCGACCGGGCGTCGCATATCGTCACCTGCCTTGGTGTTGGCCTGGCCTCGCTCGCGGCTATCTTCACCTTCTATGACGTGGCGATCGCGGGGCACTCCCAGGTCGTCAATCTGACGACCTTCCTGTCCTCGGGTACGTTCGAAGCTCAGTGGGCCTTGCGGTTCGACACTTTGTCGGCGGTCATGGTCATGACCGTGACCACGGTATCGACGCTGATTCACATTTATGCCGTCGGCTATATGTCCCATGACGACAGCCAACCCCGGTTCATGGCCTATCTCTCGCTATTTACCTTTGCCATGCTCATGCTGGTGACCGCCGACAACCTGGTGCAAATGTTCTTTGGCTGGGAAGGGGTCGGCCTGGTTTCCTACCTCCTGATTGGCTTCTGGTTCAAGAAGCCCAGCGCCAACGCCGCCGCAATCAAGGCTTTTATCGTCAACCGCATCGGTGATTTCGGATTCCTTCTTGGAATCTTTGCGATCTATTTCCTGTTCGATGCCGTGTCGTTTGACGTGATTTTCGGCGCGGCCGAGGGTAAGGCGGACGCCGAAGTTACGTTCTTCGGTATCCATGCCCACGCGTTGACAATCACCTGCATCCTGCTGTTCGTCGGCGCCATGGGCAAGTCGGCCCAGCTCTTCCTCCATACGTGGCTGCCGGATGCCATGGAAGGCCCGACGCCGGTGTCGGCATTGATCCACGCGGCAACCATGGTAACGGCCGGCGTGTTCCTGGTGGCGCGCATGTCACCGCTGTTCGAATACGCCCCGACGGCGCTGACCGTCGTCACGGTCATCGGCGCTTTAACCGCTTTCTTCGCGGCGACCATCGGTTGCGTCCAGAACGATATCAAGCGCATCATCGCCTATTCGACCTGTTCGCAGCTCGGCTACATGTTCTTTGCCTGCGGTGTATCGGCCTACCAGGCCGGCATCTTCCACCTCATGACCCATGCTTGGTTCAAGGCACTGTTGTTCTTAAGCGCGGGCTCGGTGATCCATGCGATGTCGGCGGAGCAGGACATCCGCAAGATGGGCGGTATCTGGCGCCTGATCCCGGTGACCTTCACGGTCATGATGATCGGCAATCTTGCCTTGACCGGCATCCCGTTCTTCGCCGGCTATTTCTCCAAGGACATGGTCTTGGAGGCGGCGCACGCGGCGGGCACCGGTGCCGGCAACTATGCCTTCGCGCTTGGCATTACTGCGGCCTTTTTGACTTCGTTTTATTCCTGGCGCCTCACATTCCTGACATTCTTCGGAAGCCCACGCGCCAATCACCACACCATGGAACACGTCCACGAAAGCCCGCTCGTGATGACCATTCCGTTGGGTCTGTTGGCCTTGGGCGCGGTCTTTGCCGGATTCCTCGGTTATGATCTGTTCGTGGGCGAGGGCCGTGCCGAATTCTGGCGGGGCGCCATCGTCGTGCTGGAGAGTCAAGATTCGATCGCCCGCGTGCACGAGCATCACCCGGCGATCCTCATCAAATACCTGCCGCTGATCGTAAGCTTGGGCGGGCTTGGTCTCGCCTATCTTATGTATATCAAGCGGCCCGATCTCCCGGGCCGGCTCGCGGCCGCCTTCCCGGGCGTCTATCAATTCCTCCTGAACAAATGGTACTTCGACGAGCTTTACGACTTTCTGTTCGTCAAGAACGCCTTTCGTTTGGGTCGCCTATTCTGGAAGGGCGGCGACACCGGAATCATTGACCGCTTCGGCCCGGATGGTCTTTCCGCGGCTACCGGCGTCTTCGCGCGAAGGCTCGCTCTTGTGCAGAGCGGATATCTCTACCACTACGCATTCGCCATGATCGTCGGTCTCGCCGCTATCGTATCGTGGTTTGTTTTTGGACGGGCGGGGTAGGCCGAAGATGACCGCGCTCTCCACTTTCATAGACAACTTGCCGATCCTGACGATCGTCACCTTCCTGCCCTTGGTCGGGGCGGCGTTCATTTTGATGACCCGCGGCGAAGCCCAGGTCGTGGCGCGGCAGTCGCGCTACGTCGCCTTGTGGACCACGCTGCTTACCTTTCTGCTCTCGCTTGTGATCTGGTTCCAATTCGAGAACGGCACCGCGAATTTTCAGTTCGAGGAGCGCCTCGACTGGCTGCCGCAATACCGCATCTCCTATCATATGGGCGTGGACGGCATCTCGATGCTGTTCGTGATTCTCTCCACCTTCCTCACGCCCTTGTGCATCCTGGCGTCCTGGGATTCCATCCAGAAGCTGGTGCGCGAATATATGATCGCCTTCCTGGTGCTGGAAACCATGATGGTCGGCATGTTCTGCGCCATGGATATGGTGTTGTTCTACGTATTCTTTGAGGGTGTGCTGATTCCCATGTTCCTGATTATCGGGGTCTGGGGTGGTGGTCGGCGGGTTTATTCGGCTTTCAAATTCTTCCTCTACACCCTGACGGGCTCGGTGCTACTGCTGGTCGCGCTGCTGGCGATGTATTTCCAAGTCGGCAGCACCGATATTCCGGACCTGATGGCCGCGAAATTCTCGCGCGACATGCAGCTCTGGCTGTGGCTGGGAATGTTCGCTTCCTTCGCGGTCAAAGTGCCGATGTGGCCCGTGCATACCTGGCTTCCCGATGCCCACGTTGACGCGCCGACGGCGGGCTCGGTGATTCTGGCCGGCGTGCTCCTGAAGATGGGTGGCTACGGTTTCCTCAGGTTCTCGGTGCCGATGCTGCCTGAAGCGAGCGAATACTTCACGCCGCTGGTCTTCGGTCTGTCGCTGGTTGCCGTGATCTACACGTCGCTGGTGGCCTTAGTGCAGACCGATATGAAAAAACTCATCGCTTATTCGTCGGTAGCGCATATGGGTTTCGTCACGATCGGCATATTCGCGCTCAACCAGCAGGCCGTTGAAGGCGCCATCTTCCAGATGCTCTCCCACGGCGTCGTATCGGCGGCGTTGTTCCTGTGCGTTGGCGTGGTTTACGATCGCCTGCATACCCGCGACATTGATCGTTACGGCGGGCTGGTCAACAACATGCCGAGGTACGCCTTTGCCTTCATGGTGTTCATGCTGGCTTCCGTGGGCCTTCCGGGGACGTCCGGTTTTGTCGGCGAATTCCTCGTGCTGACGGGCACGTTCCAGATGAATTCTTCGGTCGCCCTGCTGGCTGCGACCGGCGTCGTGCTCGGCGCGGCCTACATGCTCTATCTCTACCGGCGTGTGGTTTATGGCGAGCTCACCAAGACTGACGTCAAAGCGATGGTGGATCTCGAGCCGCGTGAAATCGCGATCTTGGCGCCGATCATAGTTGTCGTGATGTGGATGGGCATCTACCCGATGGCCTTCCTCGATGTCATGGATGCGTCGGTTGCTCACCTCTTAAGGAACTATCACGACGCTTTGGCCACTAGGGCCGCCGAGATCGCGCCTCTAGGCAGCAGTCTGCTGGCGTGGGTGTGGTAGGAACGGGATGACCATATGACTGCCATACCAGCCTTTGCTCCGGCCTATCCTGAAATCTTCATGGCGCTCGCGGCCTTGGCGCTCTTGATGCTGGGCGTGTTCCGCAAGAACGACTCCATGACGTTGGTGACATGGCTCTCGGTTCTGGTCATGACCGCGACCGCCGTTTTGGCCGTCCACGGAACCGACAGCGCCGTGACCTTCAATAAATTATTCGTCGTCAACGGCTTCACCGTGTTCGCCAAGGTTCTGACCTTACTTGGCGCGGGGCTGACGCTGGTGTTGATCAACGTCTGGGCCCAGGGCGAAAAGGTCGCGCGCTTCGAGTTGCCGCTGCTCGTGCTGTTCTCGGTTCTCGGCATGATGCTGATGATTTCGGCCAACGATCTCATCGCCCTGTACCTGGGCGTCGAGCTGCAGAGCCTTTCGCTCTACGTGCTGGCCGCCTATCACCGCGATAACCAACGCGCGACCGAGGCTGGCGTGAAGTACTTTGTCTTGGGTGCGTTGGCATCGGGGCTTTTGCTCTACGGCTCGTCGCTGGTCTATGGCTTCGCCGGCACCACGACCTTCGAAGGCCTGGCCACGGCGGTGAAGTCCGGTCCCGATTCCATCGGCGTCACCATCGGCATTGTCTTCGTCATCAGCGGGCTGGCGTTCAAAGTTTCCGCGGTGCCGTTCCATATGTGGACGCCCGACGTCTATGAAGGTGCGCCGACGCCGATCACGGCGTTTTTCTCGGTCGCCCCCAAGATTGCCGGGCTGTGTCTGTTCTTGCGCGCTCTTGTTGGTCCCTTCGCTGGCATGATCGAGCAATGGCAGCAGGTGATTATCGTCATTGCCGTTCTTTCAATGACCTGGGGCGCGATTGCGGCCATCGCCCAAAAAAGCATCAAACGCCTCATGGCCTACAGCTCGATCGGTCACGTCGGCTATGCGCTCATCGGACTGGTCGTCGGCAACGAAGAGGGTGCGCGCGGGCTCTTGTTCTACCTGCTGATCTATCTTTTCATGAATGTCGGCACTTTTGCCGTGATCATGTCGATGCGGGTCAAAGGCAAGTACGTCGAGGAGATTGGCGATTTGGCCGGGCTTTCCAGGAACAACCCCGGCATGGCCATGGCCTTGGCCATTTTGATGTTCTCCATGGCTGGGATTCCGCCGATGGCTGGATTCCTGGGCAAGTTCTATATCTTTGTCGCGGCCGTCAATGCCGGCTTCGTGGCCCTTGCTGTTGTCGGACTGCTCGCGAGCGTCGTGGGCGCGTTCTACTACCTACGACTGATCAAGATCATGTATTTCGATGAGCCGACGGCAGCCATCATCGATCCGCCTGGACTGACGACTGGGATTATCATGGCCGTGTCGAGTGCCTTGATGCTGCTTTTCTTCATTGTGCCCGCACCTTTGGTGAGTGGCGCGGAAGCCGCGGCCAGAGCGCTGTTCCTCGGTTAAGGGTGCGGGTACCGCGTTTAACGCTTTCTGACGCAAAGAGGCAGGGTTTGCCCCACGCCTGGTTCACAGCATCCCATGCGCCACCCGAACCCCATCTGCCGCCGGGCTGGCGGGTCATGCCGTTCGACTCCCTCGACAGCACAAACGCCGCGCTGAAGCGGATCGTCGAAGAGAAAAGCGACGTTCATGAAGGCTTGATGGTCTGGGCCGCCACCCAGACCGCCGGCCGCGGCCGGGCAGGGCGGGTCTGGGTTAGCCCGCGCGGCAACGTCTATGTCTCGATCCTGGTGGCGGCGCCGGAAAACATGGTGCAGGCGCCCGAAGTCGGATTTGTCGCCACCGTGGCCGTGCACGAGACGATTTTGGAATTGCCGCGCCACAATGCCGGCGCTCCCGAAGTGTCATGCAAATGGCCCAATGACGTGTTGATCGGCGGCGAAAAAGTTTGCGGTATCCTGCCCGAGATCGCCATCGATGATGCCAAGCGCGCCTGGATCGTGCTCGGCATTGGCATCAATCTACTGGCGGTCGAACTCGATCAGGCGGCCTATCCTCCGACGGCGCTCTCGCTCCATGGCATCGACACGACACCCGCCCACGTCTTGACCGTGCTGACCCGCAGCCTCCACAAGGGACTCTTGCGCTGGCGTGACCAGGGCTTCGCCGCCATCCGCGAGCAGTGGATGGACCTTGGGCCCGAGCTCGGCTCCACGGTGGCGGTCGGGCTCACCGAAGGCGCTTTATCCGGGACCTATTTGGGCTTGGACGACGACGGCGCATTGCTGTTGGAAACGCAGGCTGGCCGCCGGCGCATCGTCGCCGGGGATGTGTTATTTGGGGACGGTGAGCATGCTGCTGGCGATTGATTGCGGCAATACGAATGTGGTCTTCGCGGTTTTTGTCGGCGATGTGCTGAAGGGGCAGTGGCGCGCGGCCACCAAGACCGATCGCACCGCCGATGAATACGGCGTCTGGCTGACCCAGCTCTTTGAGCGCGATGGACTGGCACCCAGCGCGGTTACCCACGCCATTATCGCCTCGGTCGTTCCCAACCGGAACTTCGACCTTCGCAAGCTGTGCGAGACCTACTTTCGCTGCAAGCCGCGGTTCATCGGCGATCCGGGCTTGGATCTCGGCACGGCCGTGCGGGTCGACAACCCGAGCGAGGCCGGCGCCGACCGCGTCATCAACGCCATCGCCGCCCACGCCACCTACGGCGGACCGCTGATCGTCATCGACTTCGGCACGGCGACGACCTTCGACGTGGTTGATGGGACCGGGGCCTATTGCGGCGGCTGCATCGCGCCGG
>CAMDRB010000040.1 GCA_945906455.1 Caenispirillum bisanense | reverse complement strand
CCCCCCCTCACCCGCCGACATATATGTCGGCGGGTGAGGGGGGGTGATTCAATCCGATATCACCCTGGTCTAGCGGGCATTCCCGCGATCTATTTTTTCGCCGCCTGTCTGTTCCACGCCGGCTGCTCAAGGGCTTGATCGCTGCGCATGCGGCGGTGGCGGTCGAGCATGAAGCCCGGGTATTCGACCGGCAGCCGGCTTGCGGCGTCCAAGGCCTTCAATTCATCTTCCGACAGCCTGACCTTGGTCGCACCGAGGTTGTCGGCGAGCTGGTCGGGTCGCCTCGCGCCCATGATCACGCTGGTGACGACCGGCTGGTGGAGCAGCCAGGCAATGGCGATCTGGGCCAGCGTCGCATTCCTGCTTTGGGCCATGGGCTGCATAACGTCGATAACCGCGTAGGCGCGCTCCCGGTCGATCTTGGGAAAATCGAAGTTATCGCGGCGCCCGATGCCGGCTTTGGCGCCTTCTCGCGGATACTTGCCCGTGAGAAAGCCGCCCGCCAGCGGACTCCAGACCAGAAGCCCGACGCCTTCGGCCGTCATCATCGGTCCAAGTTCGCGTTCGAGGTCGCGGGCGGCGAGATTGTAATAGGCCTGAACCGACTGGAAACGCGCAAGGTTGCGGCGCTCGGAAATGCCCAGCGCCTTGACGATCTGCCACGCCGCCCAGTTCGAGATACCGACGTAGTGCACCTGGCCGCGGCGGACGAGAATGTCTAGGGCTTCCACGGTCTCCTCGATCGGCGTCGCCACATCGAAACCGTGGACCTGGTACAGGTCAATATGGTCGACCTGGAGCCGCTTCAAGCTGTCCTCGACCGCTTCGAGGATATGGCAGCGCGATGCGCCGCCGCTGTTCTGGCTCTTGCCGGTCTGGCCGAAGAATTTGGTGGCGATCACGTAGTCGCTGCGGGCAAGGCCCAAGCTCTTGATCGCCTGCCCGGTAATCTCTTCCGAGCGGCCGCCGCCATAGACGTTGGCGGTGTCGATCAGGTTCACTCCGGCATCGAAGGCGGTCTTGAGCAGCCCGGTGGCGTCGGCGACTTGCAGGTTGCCAAGGCAGGCCCCCAAGCCCTCGGTGCCGCTGCCGAAGGTCATGGCGCCAAACGACAGCTCGGAAACAAACAGGCCAGTGCGGCCCAGCAGATTGTAACGCATGCGGTCTCCAGTGATTGTGGCTGGTGGTCTGTCACCTCGGTGTCATCCCCGGGCTTGTCCCGGGGATCCAGGGTAACACGCGCAAGCGTTTCTGGCCGCCGCGACAAGCCCGGCAATGACAGGAAGGGTGTGGGAGGCTTATGTCAGCGTCGCGAGTCTCGCCTATCGCCTGGGCGCAGGCACGCCCTTGGTCGTGAAGCGCTGGGTTTTGTGTTTGCGCCCCGTGCGGCTGCCTTCGCCGCCGGACAAGCCCGTGCCTGCCGGCTGCCAGATGGGAATCAGCTGATGTTTGCCGGGACCGATGAGGTCGGCGCGGCCCATGCGCTTCAAGGCCTCGCGCAACATCGGCCAGTTCTCGGCGTCGTGATAACGCAGGAACGCCTTGTGCAAGCGGCGTTGCCGGAGGCCCTTGATGGCATCAACGGCTTCGGACGCGCCGCGACGAATGGGGCGTAAGGGATTCTGCCCCGTATGGTACATGGCGGTCGCCACCGCCAGGGGTGAGGGCAGAAACGTCTGCACCTGGTCGGCGCGGTATTTATGGCGCTTCAGCCACAGCGCCAGATTCATCATGTCCTCGTCGCTGGTGCCCGGATGGGCGGCGATGAAATAAGGAATCAGGAAATATTCCTTGCCGGCCTGTTTGGCGGCCTGGTCGAATAGCTGCTTGAAGCGGTCGTAGGCGCCGATGCCGGGTTTCATCATCTTTGACAGCGGCCCGGCTTCGGTATGCTCGGGCGCGATTTTCAGGTAGCCGCCGACGTGATGGGTGACCAACTCCTTGATATAGGCCGGGCTCTTGATGGCGAGATCATACCGCACGCCCGACGCCACCATGACCTTCTTGATGCCGGGAACCTCGCGCGCCTTGCGGTAAAGCTGAATCAGCGAGTCGTGGCTGGTATTGAGGTTCGGGCAGATCTCCGGATATACGCACGACGGCCTGCGACACATGGCCTCGGTCTTGGTGTCTTTGCAGGCGATGCGATACATGTTCGCCGTCGGCCCGCCGATGTCGGAGATGATGCCGGTGAAACCCTTGGTCTTGTCGCGGATGGTCTTGATCTCGGCAACCACCGAATCCTCGGAGCGGTTCTGGATGATCCGCCCCTCGTGTTCGGTGATCGAGCAGAACGAGCAGCCGCCAAAACAGCCGCGCATGATAGTCACGGAAAACTTGATCATGTCCCAGGCGGGGATCTTGGCCTCGCCGTAGGACGGATGAGGTGCCCGCGCATAGGGCAGCTCGTAAATGCCGTCCATCTCCGGCGTCGTCAGCGGGATCGGCGGCGGTGTGACCCAAAGCTCGCGGTCGCCGTGTTTTTGCACCAGCGCCCGGGCATTGCCGGGATTGCTCTCGCGGTGCAAAACGCGCGAGGCTCGCGCATATGCTTCCTTGTCGCGCTCGACCTGTTCAAAGGACGGCAGTCGGATGACGGTCATGGGACCGCTGGCCCTGGCACCTTCGTCGCTGGAGTCGATGTCATCGGCGTGGGCCTCGCTCCAGCCTTCCGGCACTGCCGGTTTCAGCAGTGCCACGCCGCGCACGTCGTCGAGCTCGGCGGCGGTCGCACCCCTAGCCAGGCGATGCGTGACCTCGACAATGGCCCGCTCGGCATTGCCGTAAAGCAGGATGTCGCCTTTGGCATCCGCGAGGATCGAGCGGCGCACCTTGTCGGACCAGTAGTCGTAATGGGCGATGCGGCGCAGCGAGCCTTCGATGCCGCCCAGCACGATGGGCACGTCCTTGAAGGCTTCGCGGCAGCGCTGGGCATAAACGATCACGGCGCGGTCGGGGCGCTTGCCGCCTTCGCCGCCGGGCGTGTAGCTGTCGTTGTGGCGCAGGCGGCGGTCGGCGGTATAGCGGTTGACCATCGAGTCCATGTTGCCGCCGGTGACACCGAAGTAGAGCGTCGGGCGGCCCAGGGCGGCGAAGGGCGCAGCACTCTGCCAATCGGGCTGGGCGATGATGCCGACGCGAAAGCCTTGGGATTCCAGCAAGCGTCCGATGATCGCCATGCCGAAGCTCGGGTGATCGACATAGGCGTCGCCGGTAACCAGGATGACATCGCAGGCATCCCAACCCAGCTCATCCATTTCCGCGCGCGACATCGGCAGAAAGGGCGCCGCCCCGAAGCGGTGCGCCCAGTGCTTCCGGTAGGAGAAAAGCGGCTTGGATACGGTGGTTACGGCGTTCATGCGGCGACTATGTGAGCCACCGCGCCCGGTCCGTCAATGGCGGCGCCCGACCGCCTGAATTTAGTCGACGGATATCAAGGAGTTACGCTGGCGGACCTATGGCCGGGGCGGGTACAATTGCGGCCCCTCGCACCTATGCGTTCGGCCGAAGAATGTATGGGCCCGGCTACGGCAAGGGACGAACGTGGTTCAGTACCTGAAGCGCGCATGCTTCGGCATCCTGGTGCTTTTGCCATTCATCGGAATCGTCCGCGCGGAGGTATTCCCGGTTCACGCGACGCTGGTATATCTGGCATCTTCCCCGACCACGCCATCGCTCAAAGTCGAAGCTATCGACGGCAAGTCCTATGAACTAGCGCTGAAGCCTGGGCTTGACGCGAAAGATAACGTCGTCGTCGTCGATCTTGTCCTGCGCCGCGTCGGAAGCGATCAAAATCTTCTGGAGCCGACAGGCAGGTGGCATGGCCTGCAGGCATTCAATTTCGGGGCTAACGATCTTGCCAACGGGCCCGATCGCGCTATCTACGGTGCCACACGAAAATTTCTCATCAAGCGAGAAAAATATATCATTGAAGGCCGCCGTCTCCAGGGTAGCGGTACGGCTGGTTGGCGGCGTTGCGCCATTTGACCGCACCGTGGACGAACTCATCCTCGATATCGACGTCGTGAATCTAAGATAAGACCAGAGTTCCGTAATTCCAGATTGGTTACGCCGCGTGCGGGCACTTGCCGAAGGCTTTAGGGCAAATCCGCGCACCCGTGACCGAGCAGGGTGTAGGTTTACCGCGCAGGTATTCCGTGAAACCCGCGAGCGCAGCGATGAACACCGGGTCGGTCCGCACCGCGCCAAGGCGCGAGAAGTGCGGCACGCCGGCGTCGGCGGCCAGTTCGCGCATGGTCCCGTCCAGTTCCACCAGCGTCTCGACGTGCTCCGACACGAACGAGATCGGCACAATGATGATCGGCACGCGGTCCGCACCCGCCCGGCGGATTTCGCTCTCAATCGATGGGCCCAGCCATTTCACTGGCGTCACCCGGCTTTGATAACAAATCTTCCAATCAAGGTCTTTGAGGCCCAGGCGTGCGACCACGGCCTCGGTCGATTGCGCCACTTGCCACTCATAGGGATCGCCGCCGGCGATGATTTTCTCCGGCAGGCCATGGGCGGAAAATAATACTCTGGGCTTACCGTGGGGCAGCGCCGCGTCGTATGCGGCGCGCAGTCGATCAGCCATCGGCGCGATAAAGCCCTCGGCCGTTGGATAACAGCACAGCGTTTCCATCGGCGTTGTCAGGCCTTGGCGTTTGGCCTCACCAGCGAGGGCTTTGAGGGTCGTGCCCGTCGTAGTCGTCGAGAACTGCGGATACAAAGGCAACACGACAATCCGCGAGGGGTTGTAGGCCTTGAGCTCGGCGACCACTTCGCGCGCCATGGGATGCCAGTAGCGCATCAATACGAACACCCGCGCGTCATCGGCAAAGGGCTTGGCCACTTCGGCCAAGGCTTTGGCCTGGGCCTCGGTTTCCGGCAGCAGCACCGACTTGCCGCCGATCCTGTCGTAGTAGCCCCGCGATTTTTTTGCCCGCAGCGTCGAGATCAAGGTTGCGAACAGCCAACGCAAGGGGCCGGGCAGGGGGATGATGAAGGGATCGTTGAATAGATTGAACAGGAAGGGCCGCACGGCATCGGGGCCGTCCGGCCCGCCGAGATTAAAAACCACGATAGCAAGGCGGCTGTCGCTCACGGTCAAAATCCTCTCACGTTCTCCTTGGTCGATATGACATAGAGCTTGGGAAGCCGGAAAGCTGCAATTTTCACGTTACATGACGCTCCGTGACATGGCCGTGACAATCCTTAATGGCGGCTATGATATCGACCGGTCATGAACCGATTCGCACTTATAGGTGCATCCTACAAGACCGCCGGCGTCGAGCGGCTTGGCCAGTTGGCCTTGCCCAAAGACCAGATCGCCGCGCGGCTTCCCGGGCTCGCCGCCAAGATCGGCGCGCAAGAGCTGGCCTACATCGGCACCTGCAATCGCGTGGAATTTGTTCTGGCCGGCGATACCCCGTTGGCCGTCCAGGCCTGCCGCGACAAACTCGGGCAGTTGTTGACGCCAACCCCTCTACCCGAGACCGAAACGCGCCGCATCTTTCGCGCCTGGACCGATGAGGGCGCCGTCGAGCATCTGTTCCTGGTCGCCTCCGGCCTCGATTCGGCCCAGGCGGGCGAGCGCGAAATTTATGCCCAGGTGCGCGGCGCCTGGACCACGGCGCGCAGCGCCGGCACTTGCGGCCCGCAGCTCGACTATATCTTCGGCGAAGCCCTGCGCGCCGCCCAGGATGTGCACCACCAAGCTGCCCGGCCGAGCAATGCCGACTCGCTCGCGAACTATGCCGTCAAACGCGCCCAGGAATATAGTGTTGGCCGGGCCGGGCGTATCGCGCTGGTCGGCGTGTCGCCCATGACACGCCATTGCGGTCGAGCCTTGGCCGGCCAAGGCGTGCCGATTGTCGTCGTCAACCGGACTTTGGAATCGGCGCAAGAGTTTGCCGCCGAAATCAAGGCCGAGGCGCAAGGCCTGGATGCGTTTAGGCAAGATCCAACGGGCTTTGATGTGATCATCACGGCGGTCGGTGGGTCGGAACCGGTCTTGGACCGCGCCTTGCTCGCGAAGCTCGCCGCCGCCGGAAGAAATCCGCTGCTCATCGACCTTGGCGTGCCGCCCAACGTTGATCCCGAGGCCGCCGAGGCCGCCGGCCTCTATCGTGTCGGCATGGACGAAGTCATCGCCGACGCTGCCACCGGCCGCACGGCCAAGCTCGGAGAACTGGCCTCGGCGCGAGTCGTGATCGACGAACATCTCAACCGGCTACGGAGCGAATATGCCGTTCGCGAATCCGCTCCTTTGCTGCAGCGGCTCTCGGCACAATATCAGCAGGCGGCGGTCGAAAGCCTTCGCCGATTGCCGCGCGGGCAGGCCAACGGCGACGACGAGGCCCTGCGCCGCTGGGCCGAAAGCTTTGCGCGCCGGCTCGCCCACGCGCCGATCAAAGGACTGCGGGCGCTGGCGGCCGAAGCCGGGCCCGAGGCCGTGCAGGCCTATCTCGCCGGCGTCGAGGAAGCGCTGGCATCGTCAAAGGACAATCCAGAGGAGAAACGGTCGTGACAAAGGAGACCAACGCCGCGCTCTATGAGCGCGCGCGGCGCTCAATCCCCGGTGGCGTCAATTCGCCTGTGCGGGCCTTTCGCGCCGTCGGTGGTACGCCGCGATTCATTTCGCGCGGCGAAGGCGCCCATATCGTCGATGAAGAGGGCAATCGCTATCTCGATTTCATGAATTCCTGGGGTCCGTTGATCCTGGGCCACGCGCACCCGGAAGTGATCGAGGCGATCCAGAACAAGGCTGCTTTGGGCACGACCTTCGGAGCACCCTGCCGGGCCGAAATAGAATTGGCCGAGGCCGTCATCGCCGCCTATCCAGGCCTCGAGCAAGTGCGCTTTGTGTCTTCGGGCACCGAGGCCACGATGAGTGCCATCCGGTTGGCGCGCGGCGCCACCGGCCGCGATCTGATCGTTAAGTTCTCCGGCTGCTACCACGGCCACGCCGATCACCTGCTGGTGGCAGCGGGCTCCGGGCTGGTGACGGCCGGCCAGCCGTCCTCCGCCGGCGTGCCCAAGGATTTCGCCGCGCTGACGCGGGTCTTGCCTCTCGATGCCGAAGACAAGCTGAGGGCGCTGTTCGCCGCCGAAGGCAGCCGCATCGCCGCCGTCATCATCGAGCCGGTCCCGGCCAACAACGGCTTGCTTCTGCAACGCAAGGAATTTCTGCTGACCTTGCGCAAGCTCACCCGCGACAACGGCGCGCTCTTGATATTCGACGAGGTCATTTCGGGTTTCCGCGTCGCCAAGGGCGGGGCTGCTGAGCACTACGGCATCACGCCGGATCTTGCGACCTTTGGCAAAGTCATCGGTGGCGGATTGCCGGTGGGCGCTTACGGCGGCTCAAGAAAGCTCATGGCGCACATCGCCCCCGAAGGCCCGGTCTATCAGGCCGGCACGCTCTCGGGGAACCCCGTCGCCATGGCCGCCGGCTTGGCCACGTTGCGGATTCTCGAACGCGAGAAAGCCTGGGAACGCCTGGAAGTCCTGGGCGCGCTCCTGGAAAAAGAGGTCGCGGCGGCACTGGCCGGCGTCGAGCTGCCTTGGAAAATGACGCGCATCGGCTCGATATTCTGGCTGTCCTTCCAGGAAGGCGACAGCCCGCGCTCGGCCAAGGCCCTCGACGAGGCGGCTGGTGCGCGCTTTAAACCGCTGTTTCACGCCATGCTCGAGCGCGGGGTCTATATTCCGCCGTCGGCCTTCGAGGTCATGTTCCTCTCGCTCGCCCACACGCCCGCCCATGTGGCACACTTCGCCCAGACTTTGCGCGATGCCATCGCGGCAACAGCGACCTAGTCGAGCGCCCATTCGGACCATGAACAACCCCTTCCGCAACGATCCGACCCGCTTCCTGCATATGGCGATCATATTTCTGCAGGTGTTTTCGGTCGCCCAGATCGTGTGGTGGTTTCTGGACCAACGCACCTACGCCGAAAACAACGCCGTCAATGTCCGCGCCCTCTATACCCAGGACCTGGTCGCAGCCCAAAGGCTGGCATCGTTCGGTGTGGCCGACCAGGAGATCATGACCATCTTTCCCCATACCTACGCGGCGGGTGGTCAAGTGACGCTTCAGCCCGGCGCGCTCGGCGATCTCCAGACAGCCGAGCTTAGCCACGTCAACCAGTACGCCTGGGAAAGCGGCTTCTTCCTGTTGGTTCAGGCCCTAGCCATCGCCGTTTTGTGGCGCGGACTGAGCGGCGAAAAGAAAGTCCGGCAAAAGCAGGACAACTTCCTCGCAATGGTGTCGCACCAATTCAAGACGCCGATTGCCAGTCTTCAACTTTCCCTGGAAACCATGGTCATGCGCGAGGTCTCGGCCGAGCGCTTTCAACAGCTTTCACGACGCATGTTGGATGACTTGAGGCGTATGGAAAGCATGGTGTCGAAGATTCTCGACAGCGCGCGCCTGGATCGCGGCCGTGTGCAGCTCAACAAGGAACGCGTCGTCCTGGTCGAATCGGTGCGGCACGTGGTCGCCACGCTCGACGATGTTGCGCGGCGCCAGAATGTCCGATTCGTGGTCGAGGTCGCGCCCGATATTGCATTGCGCGCCGATCCGATGGCCGTTGACGGCGTCTTGCGCAACCTGATCGAGAATGCGCTTGCGGCGATGAAGCCCAAGCCCAGCGGCATGCTGACGATCCGCAGCCGCCGCAGCGGCACCGAGGTGGAACTACAAGTCATCGACAACGGCATCGGTTTCGAGCCCGCCAACGGCCCGAAGCTGTTCGAGAAGTTTTTCCGCATCGACCAGACCGGCGGGCGCGATGCCGCCGGAACCGGCCTCGGTCTGTTCATCGTCCAGCGCTTCATGCATTTCGAAGACGGCCGCGTCAGCGCCCACAGCGACGGTCCCGGCAAAGGCGCCACGTTTACGGTCACGTGGCCCGCCGCCACGCAGGAGTCATGAGACCATGAGCGATGCCAGTGCCAGCCGCATCCTCGTGGTGGAAGACGATCTCCATCTCGCCGAAGGCATGGCCGAGAACATGCGCGCCGAAGGCTACAGTGCCGACACCGCCCACGACGGCCAGCGCGGACTGGAGATGGCGATCGCCGGTGATTACGATCTGCTCGTGCTTGACGTGATGCTCCCGCAGATGGACGGCTTTGCGGTTTGCCGAGCGCTGCGACAGCAGGGGAAAAGCACGCCGGTCTTGTTCCTGACCGCGCGCGGCGATCCGCAAGACCGGGTGCGTGGCCTCGAGGCCGGCGGCGACGACTACCTGACCAAACCCTTCCACCTCGACGAGTTCCTATTGCGGATCCGCGCCATCCTGCGCCGCTGGGAATGGTTCAAGAAGTCGTTGGCGCGCCCATCCACCGGGACGACGCTGAGTTTTGCCGGCAATGAAGCCAACTTCCGTACCTTCCAGGCCCAATCGTGGGACGGAACGACGCACGATCTTACCGAAAAAGAAGCCATGATCCTGAAGGTTCTGGCCGAACGCCCCGGCGAAGTCGTCACCCGCGACGATCTGCTTGAGAAGGTCTGGGGTTACGAGGTCTATCCCTCCACCCGTACGGTCGATAATTTCGTCCTGCGCCTGCGCAAGATATTCGAGCGTGAGCCGCACAACCCCAAGTATTTCTTGACCGTGCGCGGCGTGGGCTATCGCTTTCAGCCGGAAGGTGAACCGTGAGCGTAAAATTGCGTATCGGCACGCGCGGCTCGGCGCTGGCGCTTTGGCAGGCGGAAGAAGTCGCGCGCCTGATCAAGGCGCTGCCCGGAGCGCCGGCCGTGGAGCTGGTGGTCATCAAAACCCGCGGCGATCTCCAGCTGGATGTTCCCCTTTGGTCGACGCCGGGAAAAGGCTTCTTCACCGCCGAACTCGACCGCGCCCAGCTCGATAACGAAGTCGACGTCGTCGTCCACAGCTTGAAGGACCTGGCCACGATCATGACCGACGGACTGGTGCTCGCGGCCGTGCTAGAGCGCGAGGACCCGCGTGACGCTCTGGTCGCGCGCGGCGGCGGTGATCTCGCGTCCTTGCCCAAAGGGGCCCGCATCGGCACCAGCAGCTTGCGCCGGCGGGCGTTCCTCGCCCACGCGCGTCCCGACCTCGCTCATATGGAACTGCGCGGCAATGTGCCGACGCGGCTGCGCAAGCTCGACGACGGCGACTACGACGCTATCATTCTCGCGGTCGCCGGTTTGAAACGTCTGGGCCTTGAGAAGCGCATATCGGCGGCGCTGCCGACGAAAGTGTTTCCCTCAGCCGTCGCGCAAGGGGCCATCGGCATTTGCACACGCGTCGGCGACACCGCGACCTCGCGCTGGGTCACACCCCTCAATCACGTCGCCACCCGCATCGCCGCCGACGCCGAGCGCGGGCTGCTGCGGCGCCTTGAGGGCGGCTGCCAGGTGCCAGTCGGCGCGCTGGCGACGGTCAGCGGGCCGACGGTGACGCTCTACACCGCCGCCTGCAACATCGACGGCTCGGACTTTGTCGCCGCTGAAGGTACGGCGCCCTTGGACGAGGCGGCGACTCTAGGCGTGCGCGTTGCCGAAGACCTGCTCAACCGCGGCGGCTCACGCGTGCTCGATAAAGCCAACGAACGCCGCCAGGCGGCGTTGCCATAGACTCAATTTAGGATTCTTCTCATGAATGCATCTCCGGCGCTGCCACCATTTCTCGCCGCTTGCCGCCGCCAACCCACGGCCCACACGCCCATCTGGATCATGCGCCAGGCCGGGCGCTATCTGCCGGAATATCGCAAGGTCCGCGAGAAGGTCGGCTTCACGGCGCTGACGCGCTCGCCCGAGCTGGCGGCCGAAGTGACCTTGCAGCCCATCCGCCGCTTCGCCTTCGATGCCTCGATCATTTTCAGCGACATCATGGTGCCCATCGAGGGCATGGGCGTGGCCTTGGAATACGCGCCGGGTCCGATCATCGCCGAGCCGGTCAGGACCATGAAACAGGTCGAGGCCTTGCGCCCGCTCGTGCCCGAACGCGACGTGCCCTTTGTCATGGAAGCGATCAAGCTCACCCGCGCGGGGCTTCCCGCCCACGTGCCGCTCATCGGCTTTGCCGGCTCGCCCTTCACGCTGTTTTCTTACCTGGTGGCCGGCAAGCCTTCGAAGGAATTTTCGGTGCCGCGCGCCTTCGCCCAGGCCGAGCCTGAAATTTTCGCGCGCCTCATGGATCGACTGGCCGATGCCATGATTGTTTATCTCCGCGCCCAGGCCGGAGCGGGAGCGCAGGCGCTGATGTTGTTCGAGTCCTGGGGCGGCCTATTGGGCCCCAACGACTACCGCCGCATCGCCCTGCCGCCGGTAAAGCGCATCTTCGATGGTCTCAAAGACCTCGATGTGCCGCTGATTTATTTCGCTAATCAGTGCGGTGGCAGCCTGGAATCAATCGCCACCCTCGATGTCGATGTTGTCGGCCTCGATTGGCGCGTGTCCCTGGGCGCCGCGCGAAAAATTCTTGGCCCCGCCCGGGCTGTCCAAGGAAACCTTGATCCCGCTCATTTATTCGCAGGCCCTGATGTCCTGAAAAGCCGCGTGGACGAGGTGCTGGCGGACGCCGGCCCGGGCCCAGGCCATATCTTCAATCTCGGCCATGGAATTTGGCCCGAGACCGATCCCGATGCCGTGGCCCGCCTTGTGGACTATGTCCACGAGAAAACCGCCCGGAAATAACGGAGAAAACTCATGGCCGGCGTGGTGCAAAAAGTGGAAGACGGACCCGAATCGGGCTTCATGGTCCAGGCGGTGACCTACTACCAAGACCTGCAAGAACGCATCCTTCAGGCCTTTGAGAGCCTGGACGGTGGCGGCACGTTCGAACGCACCGACTGGACGCGCGAGCCCGGCCATCGGCTGAAGGGCGGCGGGCGCATGCGCGTGATGCGCGGCAAAGTTTTCGAGAAAGTCGGCGTCAACGTCAGCCACGTCTGGGGCACCGCTTCCGAACAAGGCGTGGCGCAGATGCCCGGCGCCAAAGACTCGGGCGGCCGTTTCGCCGCGGCCGGCATCTCGCTGGTCGCGCACATGGCCAACCCCTTCGTGCCGATCGTCCACATGAATGTGCGCTGCATGGCCACCAGCAAAATGTGGTTTGGCGGCGGCACCGACTTGACGCCAACGTTGCCTTTCGGCGAGGATACCCAGGAGTTTCACGATATTTTGCGCAAGGCTTGCGATGCCTACCGGCCCGATGCCTACGCGAAGTACAAGAAATGGTGCGACGAATACTTTTATTTGCCGCACCGCCAGGAGCCCCGGGGCGTCGGCGGAATCTTCTTCGACGACCTCAACAGCGGCGATGTCGAGGCCGACTTCGCGTTTCAACGCAGCATCGGCGAAGCTTTTCTCGAGATTTATCCGCGCATCGTCCGCCGCCGCAAGGATATGCCGTTCACGGAGGCCGACCGCGAAAAGCTTCTGTATAAGCGCGGGCGCTACGTCGAGTTCAATCTGGTCTACGATCGTGGCACGAAATTCGGCTTCGCCACCGACGCCAATCCCGAAGCCTATTTGATGAGCATGCCGCCGGTCGTAAAGTGGTGATCGCGCTCTAAACCAGGGAGGAAGAACGTGATGGCGGCCCTCTATCCTTGGATCAAGGCGTTGCATATTATCGCGGTGATCGCCTGGATGGCGGGCCTGCTGTATCTGCCGCGCCTGTTCATCAACCACGTGGAGCTCGTGCCTGGGTCCGAGGCGTCAAACATGCTGAAGGGCATGGAAGAGCGCCTGCTGCGCATTATCATGCGCCCGGCGGCGGCGGCGACGATCATCTTTGGCGTCGCCTTGCTGTTCGTGCCTGGCGTCGTCGATTGGTCGTCGGGCTGGATCTGGCTGAAACTCGCGTTCGTGACCGGCTTAGGCTTTAGTCACGGCGCCATGGAAAAATGGCGCGCGGCCTTCGCCGCCGACCGCAACCGGCACACGACGCGGTTTTTCCGCATCGCCAACGAGGTCCCGACCTTGCTGATGATCGCGATCGTATTCCTGGTGGTCGCCAAGCCGTTCTAAACGGTCGTGCCGCGCTTGATGATCGGCAGAGAGCGTGTCGGCTTGCCGGTGGCCGCCAGCATGGCGTTGATCAGCGCCGGTACGACCGCGGGTCCGCCGGGCTCGCCGATGCCGCCCCAGAATCCACCGGAGGGCACAACCACCGTTTCGACCTTTGGCATTTTATTCAGCAGCAACATGCGATAGCGGTCGAAATTTCCCTGCTCGACACGGCCGTCCTTGATGGTGATTTCGCCGTAAAGCGCGGCGCTCAAGGTCCAGGCCACCGAGCCTTCCATTTGCGCTTTGATGGCATCCGGGTTCACCGCATAACCGGGGTCGATCGCTTGCACGATGCGGTGCACATGCGGCGTGCCGTCGGCGTTCATCGAAATCTCAGCCACTGCGGCGGCATAGCTGCCGTAACCGTCGATCTGCGCGATGCCGCGGAACTGGCCGGTGGGCAGAGGTTTGCCCCAGTCGGCCGCCTTGGCGCAGGCCTCGAGCACGGCCAGCTGCTTGGGCGCCTTGTGCAGAAGCTTGCGGCGGTACTCATAAGGGTCTTGCCCCGCCGCGTGCGCGAGCTCATCGAGGAAACTTTCGCGGAAATAGGCGTTTTGCGAATGGTTGACCGAACGCCAGTACCCCACCGGCACGTGGGTGTTGCGCATAGCATAGTCGACCTTGACGTTCGGCACGTCGTAAACGTTGTCGTGGAACAGCACCAGGAAGCCCTGGTCCATGTTGTTCTTGATCGCAGCCGGATTGGCGGTCGACATGATGGAATGACCGGAGATGCGCGTATTCCACGCCACCGGCATGCCATCGGCGCCCAGCGCTGCGGTCATCTTTGCTGACGAGATCGGGCGGTAGAAGTCGTGCTGGATATCCTCCTCGCGGCTCCACACCAGCTTCACCGGCGCGCCTGCGGCTTTGGCGATGGCTACGGCCTGGTCGACATAGTCGCCGGGGGCCGCCCCGCCGCGCCGGCCGAAGCCGCCGCCGGAGTACGACAGGTGCACATTGATCTTCAGCGGCTCAAGGCCCGAGCTGCGCGCGGCCGCGCCTAGGATCGCCTCGGCGTTCTGGGTCGGCGCCCAGACATCGAGGGTACCGTCGGCGTTGAAGCGCACGGTGCAGTTCATGGGCTCCATGGCCGCATGGCTGAGGTAGGGCACGCGGTACTCCGCGCTGATGGTCTTCGCCGCACTCGCTAAAACTTTTTCAACATCGCCGTCGTTGCGCGCCACGGGCACGTCTTTTGCCGCCAAGCCCTCGCCTAGGAACGTGGCAATGGACGCGCTGCTGACCTTCTCATTGCCGCCGTTATTCCATTCGATCGGCAGAGCGCGCACCGCTTTCTGCGCTTCCCAGTAGCTGTCGGCCACGACGGCGACGGCATTGGGCAGGGCGACGATTTTCCGCACGCCCTTGGCGTTCTTGAGCGCCGTTTCGTCGTAGCTCTTGAGCTTGCCGCCGAACACGGGGCTTTGAGCAATCGCCGCGTACAGCATGCCGTCGAGCCGCACATCAATGGCGTAGAAGGCCTTGCCGGTGACCTTCTCGTCCATGTCCAGGCGCATCTTCGGCTGGCCGGCGATGGTCCAGGTGGCAGGATCCTTCAGGGTGACCTGTGTCGGCGGGGCGATCTTCGCCGCTGCTTCGGCGACAGCGCCGTAGGTCAGGGTGCGGCCGCTAGCGGCGTGACTGATGACGCCTTCCTTCACCGCGCAATCGGCCGCTGAAACTTTCCAGCGGCTCGCGGCCGCGCTGACCAGCATCATGCGCGCCGACGCGCCGGCCTTGCGCACGTATTCTTGCGAGGAGCGGATGGCGCGACTGCCGACGGTAGCCATGCCGCCGTAGACCTTATTGCGCGTGATGTTCAGTCGCGGATCGACGAATTCGGTGCGCACCTTGTTCCAGTCGCATCCCAGTTCTTCGGCCACCAGCTGGGCGAGGCCGGTCATGGCGCCTTGGCCCATTTCCGAATGCGCCACGCGGATCAGCACGCTGTCGTCGGCACCTACGACCACCCAGGCATTGATCTCGGCGTTCTTTGCGGGCGCGGCGTTCGCCGCCGGGATGTGGAAACCCAGCATCAGGCCGCCGCCAACAGCGGCGCCGGCCTTCAGGAAATTACGGCGGTCCAGTTTCATAATCTTGTTCATGTCCGCCCCTTTATACGTTCGCGATGTCGTGGATGGCGTCGCGCACGCGCGCGTAGGTGCCACAGCGGCAGATGTTGGTGATGGCCGCGCCGATCTCGGCGTCGGTCGGCTTAGGTGTGGTCTTCAAGAGCGCGTCCACGGCCATGATCATGCCCGACTGGCAGTAACCGCACTGCGGCACCTGATGGGCGACCCAGGCCTTCTGGATCGGGTGGCTGCCGTCGGCGGACAAACCCTCGATGGTGGTGATCTTGGCGCTAGCAACAGCGCTCACGGGTGTCGCGCAGGCGCGAGTCGCCACGCCATCGAGTTGGACGGTACAGGAGCCGCATTGGGCGATGCCGCAGCCGAATTTCGTCCCCATCATCCCCAAGGTGTCGCGCAAAACCCACAACAGCGGCATGTCGGGATCGACATCCACCGCGTGTTCCTTACCGTTGATGTTAAGGTTGATCATGGTTTGCTCCCGTTTCGGAACGATGGAACGAACGTGGCGTCACGCTCGCCGCCCCAGCTTGAAATTGGCTGGCCGCAATATACAGTCTTACGGCCGGTTTCCGCAATCAAACCGGCGCTACCGGGGACCGGCGAAGGGCCAAGATTAACAAGGCCGCGGCCAACATCCAGGTGGCCAGCCACCAATGCTGCCAAATACCGAAACTTATGAGCGCGATAGCGGCAGTGCCCGTGAGCGTGGCGAGGGTGACGGCCAGATGCGTGGGGCGGGCGGTCATGGGCCACAAGGCCCTGGCGGCGGCGGCCAGCAGCACGAGCGTAATGCCCATGCCGACGCCGCCCAATTCCAGCCAAATCTGCAGGAAGCCGTTATGAGTATGCAGCGGCAAGGCCGACCAGGGCGTGCCGGGGATTGTCGAAGCGGTTTGCGATAGCACGCGCGTGGCATCGAAGCCGTAGCCGAGGACCGGGTGTTCGGCGATCAGCCGCGCGGCTTCCTGCCAGATGCTGATGCGGAACCGGGCGCCGATCCAGGGCTGGGCCCCGAGGCTGGCGACGGCGTCGAGTGTCAGCAGAAATGTCGATATGACGGGCGCGAGCACGGCGTAGACCGCCAAACCCCCGAAAAATCCGACCAGCGCCAGCCGTGGAACGATCCGCGCGATTCCGAATGCAATTGCACTACTCAATACCGCGACCCAGGCGGCATCCATCCCGGACGCGACGCACACCCCAAATGCCGCCACGACAAAAAACGCCGCCGGACCGATGCGGCCCCATTGGGCGTAGATCAGGGCGGCGTAGGCGAAGACCAAAGGTGCCAGCACCGCCGCGCCGCGACCGGCGGCTTCGACGATCGGCGGCGTTTGCCCGGGCGCGATGGGCCCAGGATCGGGAACCACGAACGCCAAAATTGCGCCCTTGCTCAAGACCTCGAGCGCGAGAAGCGCCAGCATCGTCAAACCGGAGATCACAGTCAGGCGTGAAAGCCGCTCAACCTCGGCGGTCGGCAGGCCGCGGACGGCAGCGACCAGCAATAGCCCCAGGACCGGCACGACGGCGACGCGCAGCAGGGCGACAAAATCAGGTGCCGGAGTCCAGAACAGTGTCACCGCCGCCCAGGCGGCAAGCACGGCGCCCAGCCTCACGGTTGCGCTCCGGCTGCAGGCGCGCAGTGTCGCCATGGCAGCACCGAAACTGGGTTGGGCGGCCAGCGTTGCCATCAGCAGGACGATGGTCCCGAGACGGGCATAAACCGCGACCGGCGCCAGGGCGAGGAATACGGCCCCCAGCACGACAAGCGCGCGACGGTCGGCGGCAGAGGCAGTGGGCGATTCCATAGGCGTTTCCAATACCATGTCGGTTGCTCTAATGTCCCGGCCCATGGCCGCCGAAACCTCCACCCGCCACCCGCGTCTGAAGCTCAAGCCTGGCGCCCACAAGCGCCTCAAGGCTGGGCATCCATGGGTTTATTCCAACGAAGTCGACATGGACCCGGGCGCCAAGGCCTTGCCGCCGGGCTCCGTGGTCACGCTCACCGACGCCGGCGGCCAGCAGCTGGCGACCGCGCATTTCAATCCGCGCACGCTGATTTCGGCGCGCGTGCTTTCCCATGACGCCGATACCGCCGTCGACGAGGCGTTCATCGCCCAGCGCCTGCGGGCGGCGCTCGGGCTGCGGACGCGGCTTTTTGACCGACCCTATTACCGGCTCGTCCATGCCGAGGCCGATGGACTCCCGGGGCTGATCATCGATCGTTTCGCCGACGCTTGCGTCATCCAGCCCAACACCGCCGGCATGAATGCCCTGACCGCCGAGATTGCCGCCGCATTGCGTGAGGTCGCCGGTGCGCGCACGGTGATCATGCGCGGCGACAGCGCCGCCCGGACCTTGGAAGGCTTGGACCAGGAGGTCCGCTGTATCGTCGGCGGCGTCGACGGCCCAGTGGCGGTCGAGGAAAACGGCGTGACTTTTTTTGCCGATCTTATGGCCGGGCAAAAGACTGGCTGGTTCTTCGATCAACGCGACAACCATGCTTTCATGGCGGGCTTAAGCTCCGGCATGACCGAGCTCGATCTTTTCACCCATACCGGCGGTTTCGCCGTGCCGGCCGCGCGCGCCGGCGCCAAGGCCGTGCTCGGCGTCGATCGCTCCGAGGCGTCGTTGGCGCTGGCGATCAAGGCCGCCGAGGCCAATGGCGTTGCCCGCACCTGCGCCTTCGAGCGCGCCGAGGTGTTTCCCTTCCTGGAGGCCGCGCTGACAGCCAAGTCCGCCTGGGACATGGTCATCGCCGATCCGCCGGCTTTCGTGAAATCGAAAAAAGATCTCAAAGCCGGTCTGCAGGGTTACCGCAAGCTCGCGCGCCTTTGCGCCGGCGTCACCGCCCCGGGCGGTCTCCTGTTCATGGCCTCGTGCAGCCACAACGCGCCGCTCGACGAGTTCACGGCTGCCGTGGCGCGCGGCCTGGCCGATGCCGGCCGGGAAGGGCGGATCATCCGCACGGCCGGTGCGGCGCCCGATCACCCGGTTCACCCGCTGCTCCCGGAAAGCGCCTACCTCAAGGCCGTGGTCTTGGCGCTGGATTGAAACAGTCCAGGGATCAACGGATTCCGCTGTCTCACTGGCTCACCGCCTAGGGAACGTCTGAATAAGTAGCAGAAGGGACGAATTTGGTCATTTGCAGTCTCACGAATGTTGTGCGGATGGGGAAGATCAATCGCGGTGGAGGAGTTTTTCTGTCCTCGCGGCGTTCTGTGGGCTGGTCTGGCCCGTTACGCC
>CAMDRB010000039.1 GCA_945906455.1 Caenispirillum bisanense | reverse complement strand
CGGCGTAACGGGCCAGACCAGCCCACAGAACGCCGCGAGGACAGAAAAACTCCTCCACCGCGATTGATCTTCCCCATCCGCACAACATTCGTGAGACTGCAAATGACCAAATTCGTCCCTTCTGCTACTTATTCAGACGTTCCCTAGGGTACCTTCCGATTACACCCAAGCCCGCTTATACCAGAGCGCTGTCGCCCCCTGGGAGACGGCGCCCACTTGGAGACACCGACTTTCATGAGGACTTTCACGATTCTTGGGATCAGTTGCTGGTCCGGCTTTCTGCTTATGTCCTTGGAACTCTTGAGCGGGCGCATCCTGGCGCCGACCTTCGGCAGCAGCATCTACGTCTGGGGCGCGGTGATCACGGTGTTCATGGTCGCCTTATCGGTGGGGTACCTGATCGGTGGCCGGCTTTCGATGAACGCGCCCACATTGCGCAACTTATGCGGCCTGCATTTGTTGTCGGGGCTCATGGTCCTGCCCATCCTGCTTTTTGATGAGCCGGTTCTTGATGCCATTTTCACGCTTACCCAAGATCCGCGCTCAGGGTCGTTACTGTCGGCGGTGATTCTGTTCTTCCTTCCGGCCGTCGCCTGCGGCACAGTTGCGCCCTACGCCGTGCGGCTTCTGGTCGAAGACCCGAGTGCGGCTGGTTTTTACGCCGGCCTGCAGTTATTCTTTTCGACCGCCTTCAGCGCGGCCGGCACCTTGCTGACGTCGTTCTATTTTGTCTTGATCTTCGAAGTGGACCAGATTTTGCTTCTGCTGATGGGCACGACCATCGTCATGGCCCTCGCAGCATTCCTGACCTCGCGCCGGAGCGCCCCATGATTGAGCACTTGAAGCTTTCAGCAAAGACCGCGACCAAATTCCTGGCTTCGCATCTTACTGCCGCGCTTTCAGCCGCGACCTTGCTGGCGGCGGCGTTGTTCCCGCACCTGGCCGCGGCCGAGCTCAAGACGATTCATTCGGAAAAGTCGCTCTATCGCAATATCTTCGTCACCGAGGACGGCGACCTCAGATGCATGACCTTCCGCCGCGCCAACGCCGGCACCCGCCAAACCTGTTTTAGGCCCAGCGAACCTACGTTCCTGCACTTTCCCTATGCCCGCATGATGATGGGCTCGCTGTACCTCAACCCAAATCCGGAGCGCATTCTGATCATCGGACTCGGCGGCGGAACGCTGCCCAACGCCATGCGCGGCGTGCTGCCCAACGCGACGATTGACGTGGTCGAGATCGATGCCGCGGTCGTGCGCGCGGCGCGCGCTTATTTCGGTTTCACCGAGGATGCGAAACTCAAGGTTCACGAACAGGACGGGCGCGTCTTCGTGAAGCGGGCGATCGGCGGCGCGGCACGCTATGATTTGATCATGCTCGACGCCTTCGAAGACGACTATATCCCCGAACACCTGCTGACGCGCGAATTCCTGCAAGAGGTCAAAAGCATTCTCACGCCGCGCGGTGTCGTCGCCGGCAATAGCTTCTCCTCGAGCGGCCTCTATCCGTCTGAATCCGCGACCTACGCCGATACCTTTGGAACGTTCTACAATCTCAAGGACGCCAACCGCGTGATCTGGGCGCAGAACGGCGAACTGCAGCCCAAGTCGACCTTGGAAGCCAACGCCAAGGTACTCGCAGACGTGCTCGAAAAGCGCGGCGTCCAGCCGGGCAATCTTTTCGCGATGATGTCGACCACGCCCGATTGGCAGCCCAATACGCGCATCCTGACCGATCAGTTCTCGCCCTCCAACCTCTTGAATAGCCGCGGAAAATAGCCGCGCCCATTGGCCGGGCCCTTAGCGGTTGCGATGGCGGTGAAGAGGGCTTATGCCCCTTCCATGACGCAAGCGCCCCGCGCGGATACCCCGACGACGGACACGGCCCCGCCGTCCTGTCCTCGCTGCCGTAAGCCTGCGGCGCTTTGCGTCTGTGCCGACCTGGCCGCGGCCGGCAAGCCCATCAAAAACCGGATCGCGCTTCTGTTCCTGCAGCACCCTCAGGAGCAGGACGTTGACTTGGGTACGGCGCACCTCACCGCCCTGCATTTCGAGGACGCGACCATCAGAGTTGGCCTGTCGTGGCCGAGCCTCGGCAAGGCGCTGGGCCGTACCGCCGATCCCAAACGCTGGGCCGTGCTTTATCTCGGCTCGGTCAAAGCCAAAGAACTCGCGCCCGGCCGTGAGATCGTCGCGCTCACCCGCAAAGGCACCGCCGTCGCCGATCAGGCTGCCGCGCTGGCCGACATTGAGGGCGTCATCGTGCTCGACGGCACCTGGAGTCAGGCCAAGGCCTTATGGTGGCGCAATGCCTGGATGCTGAAGGCGCAGCGCGTCGCGCTCAATCCCCGCTGGCCGTCACGTTACGGCAAGCTGCGCAGGGAACCGCGGCGCGACGGGCTTTCGACCCTCGAAGCCACCGCCTTGCTGCTCAGCCGCCTGGAGAATAAGCCCGAGATCGAGACCCGGTTGATCGCCGGTTTCGACAAGCTGCTCGCCCGCGCCCGCGCCTTAGGCAAAGCCGCCAAAGGGATCGGAGTCCAGGAAGCCTCTTAAGCCCGGATCACACCCGCGGTAGACTGGAAGCAATTGTGGAGAAGCGCATGAACCTTCCAGCGTCGGCGAGTTTCTACGACACATTGACGCCCATGCGCGCGCCGGGCGAGGTCTTCGACAGCCGTCACTATGGTCCGGTGCCGGGCGATTGGTATCTCGCGGTTTCGGACATCCAGGGGTCGACCGAGGCCGTCGCTACGGGCCAGCATTCCAACGTCAATTTCGCCGCCGCGGCCATGATCGCCGCGCTCAACAATCTGTGCGGCGAGATCCCTTATCAGTTCGGCGGTGACGGCGCCGTGGCACTTGTGCCCCCGGCGCACGCCAAGGCCGCGCGCACGGTCCTCGCGCAAACCCGGCGGTTCGCAAGCGAAGAGTTCAAACTGAAGCTTCGCGTCGGCCTGGCGCCGGTTGACGCCCTGACTAGTCGCGGCGTCGAGGTGCTGGTGGGGCGCTACCAACCTTCGTCTTGCGGCGCTTATGCGGTATTTCTGGGCGACGGCATTGAGTTGATGGAATCCTCGATCAAGGGGCGCGCCGACAACACTCTCATGGCGCTGGCGGTGATCGGCGAGACCGACGACGACGGCCAGCCGCCGGACCTCACCGGACTTTCATGCCGGTGGTCACCGCTGAAGTCAGCCCGCGGCAAGATGGTGGCGCTGGTCCTACGCTGCGCCGACCACGGCGCGCTGCACGCTGAGCTGACGAAACTCGCGGGCGTGCCGGCCCTCAACGCCGCCTCGCTGGAAAACCTTCAATCCCGCTGGCCGCCGAAGGGTTTGATCCGCGAGGCCAAGGCACGCCGGCGCGGGAAGTCCTTGGTACTTACGGCGGCCCAGGTAGCGTGGGATACGCTCATCGCCTACATTTTTTTCAAATTCAAATTGACCGCGGGCAAGTTCAGCGCCGAGCGCTACCGCGACGAGCTGCAACGCGGCGCCGTTGACTTCGCGCGTACGGGCATAACACTCGCCCTGGTCTTCGATTGCCCCGCCGACCGCATCGACGCCATCCGCGGCTATCTCGAAGCGCGTTCGGGCGAGGGTGAATTCCATTACGGCATGCATATTTCCGACCACGCCGTCATGACCTGCCTGGTGATGTCGGCCGAAGACGGCAAACACGTGCACTTTGTCGACGGCGGCGACGGCGGCTACACCAAGGCCGCGACCCAAATGAAAGGGCGCCTGCGCCGAACTTAGCGCGGGATGGTTTTAGATGCAGTCGCCCCCTCACCCAACTTTGGGTAAGGCGCGGCTGTCCGCCGCGCCAACCCCTCGTAACCCTCGCCCCCCGCCGCACAATACCGGAAAATTAAGTGGGAACCGTGGGGCGGGGGGAGAGGGAAGGGTGAGGGGGGTGATCAATCTGACATCATCCTTTTATAGCGCCCTCCCCGGCACCCGGCACCCGGCACTGGCCATAAAATATTTATCGTTCAACAGCTTACGTCATTGGCCAGGCCGAGCGCTTGAGCCAGTAGGGCCCAAGAATAGGCTACGGGAAGTTCCGGACTTGTAATAAAATGGCGCCGGACCATTTTATCGGTCCGGCTTCGGTTAGCCCTCGAGCTTCCGGGAGGAGCTGAGACATGTCTGTAGTTTTAACGGCGCGCACGCACGCGCTGCCCTTTAAGTTGGCCGTCCTGGCGACCGCCGCCCTTACGGTTTCGGTGCTGGCGCTGCCCGGCGTCGCCGCCGCCGAGACGCGGACCTTCGTTGTCGGCTACTTCGGCCAAGCGACCCACAATGTCCAAGACAGCGAATGCCCGGCCGGGATCAATCCCGATGTCACGGTGCAGTATCTCAAGAATCTGGTCACGCTCGGCTACAGCCAAGCGGAGATCGATAAGATGGTCAATCAGTCCGCGGACAACGAGGGCGGCTCGGTCAACGAAATCATGCGTATGCGCGGCCGCGTCAATGGCCAGCCGACAAATCCCTACGCCTATCCAGCCTCGGTGACCGACCCGAAGTTGAACGCCATGACCGGCGGCAAGTACGCCTACGGCTTCGATCTCGACGGCAAAGGCGCCGAATCTCCCAAGGCCTTCGAGGACCCCGAAACCCACCAGGCCGGTGTCGACAATGAAATGGCGCGGGCCTTCGGATGTTCGCGCGCCTTCCGCGGCTCGGTCAACGCGCGCTCGGCTTATTGGTCCTGGGCTTGGGCGCAGCTGAAGGATTCCCAGCCGGCGTGGGTGATCACCATCACCGGCGCCGACCTCGCCAAGGACGGCGACGTCACCGTCACCTTCGATCGGGCGCTGCACTACCTTAAATCCAACATCGACGGCACGCCGCGCGCCGATACCACTTACCGGATCGATCCCGATCCGCGCTCGCACAACGTGCTGCCGGGGCGGCTCAAAGACGGCGTGATCCAGATCACCGAGCACGGCAGCTTCCGCATGCTGCAAAATCCGATGGTGGTCAACGACTTCAAGTTGACCAACACGCATATGCGTTTGAATTTGAAGCCCGATGGAACGCTTGACGGGATCCTCGGCGGTTATCAGCTGTGGGCCGATATTTATTCGGGTTTTGCCCATAGCGCGCCGGCCATGGAAGTCTGCATCACCGGCGACATTCCCGGCCTTTACTACCTCTTGAAAAGGCATGCCGACGCCCAGCCCGACCCGAAGACCGGCGAGAACAGCGCGATTTCGACCTCCTATACCCTGATGGCTGTGCCGGCCTTTGTGGTTTCCCCCGACGGTAAGCTCGCGGGCGGTGGTTGATTGAGTTTGGCGCACCACAGAATTTAGACGAGGAATATGTTGCGATGAGACCGACCCCGATCAATTTTTCTAAAGTCCGTTTCGCGCTCGCCCTTGGCCTGGGTGCGAGCCTCGCGGCTTGCACGGTTGACGCGCCCAAGTCGGCTGCGGTGCCGGCGGTGCTTGCCGGCGCTGCCAACGTCGGCGTCCCGGGGCTTGAGCCGATCACGCGGCGCCTCACACCCGAGCAATATGAAAACGTCATCGCCGACGTCTTCGGCCCGGCGATCATTCTCGGCGGACGCTTCGAGCCGGAAATGCGCGTCGGCGGCCTTCTCGCCGTCGGCTCCAGCGCCGTCAGCATGACCGCCACGGGCATGGAGCAGTACGATGTCATGGCGCGCAAGATCGCCGCCCAGGTCGTCGATGAAAGCCAGCGCAAGATGATGATCCCCTGCGCGCCGGCGGCGGCAAACGCGCCGGACGACGCCTGCGTCGCGAAGTTCATGGGCAAGGTCGGCCGCCTGATTTACCGCCGCCCGCTCACGCAAACCGAACTCGCGGCCTATGTCACCGCCGCCCACGCCGCGACCGAGAAAGCCGGGGACTTCCACCGCGGCCTCTCGCTCAGCCTGAGCGCCATGCTGTCCTCGCCGAAGTTCCTGTTCCGCCAAGAAACCCTCGAGCCCGATCCGCGAAACCCGGGGACTATGCGCATCGATGCCTATGCCAAGGCGGCGCGCTTGAGCTTCTTCCTGTGGAACGCCGGGCCCGATCAGGCCCTACTGGCGGCCGCCGAAAGCGGCGCGCTCAATACAGCCAAAGGGCTGGCCGGCGAAGTTGACCGCATGTTGGCCTCACCGCGCCTCGAAACCGGCGTGCGCGCCTTCTTCACCGACAACTTCGGATTTGACGAGTTTGCGCTGCTCACCAAGGACGTGGTGCTGTTCCCGAAATTTAGTCCGCGAGTGGCCGCCGACGCCCAGGAACAGACGCTGAAAACCATCGTCGACCTCTTGCTGAAGAACCGCGGCGACTACCGCGACGTTTTCACCACCAAGAAGACCTTCATGACCCAAGAGCTGGGCGCGGTTTACCGCGTGCCGGTGATCAACGACGGGCCCAACGGCGCGCCCGACGCCTGGCAGCCCTTCGAGTTCTCCGCCGACGATCCGCGCGGCGGTATCCTGACGCAAGTCGCGTTCACCTCGCTGCATTCCCCGCCGGGGCGCGGCTCGCCGACCTTACGCGGCAAGGCCTTGCGTGAAGTGATTCTCTGCCAAAAAGTCCCGGCCCCGCCGGCGGCCGTGAGCTTCAATATCGTGCAAGACACCCACCACCCGATCTACAAGACCGCGCGTGAGCGCCTGACGGCGCATGCGACGGAATCGATGTGCACGGGCTGTCATAAGATCATCGATCCGATGGGGCTTGCGCTTGAAAATTTCGACGGCGCCGGCGCCTACCGCACCACCGAGAACGGCCAACCGATCAACACCTCGGGCGCGCTCGACGGCGTGCCCTTCGACGGCGCCGCTAAATTGGGCCAGGTGATCCACGATCATCCGGCGACCAGCGCCTGCCTGGTCAACCGCCTCGCGTCTTACGCCCTCGGCCAGCAACTCCCGGCGGGCGATGCCTGGCTCAAGGATTCGACGGCGTTTTTCGCGACCAACGGTTACCGCTTGGCGGACCTTATGCGCCGCCTCGCCACCAGTGACGGATTTTACCGCCTGAAGCCGCCGGCCGAAGCGCCGAAGGCCCAATCTGCGTCTGCAGCGTCCGCCCAATAAGGAGTCGAGACATGAACACGGTAACCGACAAACTCGCGAACCGCAGAAACGTACTGCGCGGCATGATCGGCGGCGCTGCCGTCACGGTCGGCCTGCCGTTTCTCGACGGCTTCCTCAACAGCCACGGCACGGCGCTCGCCGCCACGGGCGCCGCCCTGCCGGTGTGTTTCGGAACCTGGTACCAGGGCCTGGGCTTCAACGTCGGCCGTTGGCTGCCCGACCGGGTCGGCCCGAACTTTGAGCACAACGTCGAACTCAAGATGTTCGATCCGTTCAAGCCGCGCATGAACGTGATCAGCGGCACCAAATACTTCATGGACGGCCGCCCGCTCGAAACCCACTCCTCAAGCTGGCAGATCGCCTCGACTGGCATGTTGCTGACAGGCGTGAACTCAGGGCCCAGCCTCGACAGCATGATCGCCGACAGCATCGGCACGCGCACCCGCTTCCGCTCGCTGGAAGTGTCGCTGGACGGAAGCCGCGGAAGCTACAGCAACCGCAGCGGCGGCGCCCGCAATCCGTCCGAGGCGTCGCCTGCGGCCTTGTATGCACGCATCTTCGGACCTGAGTTCAAGGACCCGAACGCCGCCGACTTCACGCCGGATCCCATGGTCATGGCCCGCCAGAGCGTGCTCTCCGCCGTCGCCGAAGAGCGCCGGAGCGTCATGGGCCAGCTCGGCGCCTCGGATCGCGCGCGGCTTGACGAATATTTCACCTCGGTGCGCCAGATCGAGCATCAGCTCGGCCTTGAAATGCAAAAACCGTCGCCGCTGCCGGCTTGCTCCATGCCGGAGAAAATCGCCGAGACCAAGGTCGGGCGGACCGTCGTCGAGTCCGAGACCAACAACAAGCTCTTGGCCCAACTCATGGCCCATGCGCTCGCCTGCGGCCAGACCCGCGTCTTCAACGTCCAATCGGGCGGCAACGGGCTGCGCAAACCGGGCAGCACCCAGACCTGGCACAGCTGGACCCACGAAGAGCCGATCGACCCCGTGCTCGGCTATCAGGTCGAAGTGACCTGGTTCATCAATTGGGCCAACACCCAATTCGCGACCTTCCTGCATGCCCTCGACGGCCTTAAGGAAGGCTCCGGCACCGTGCTCGACCGCACGACGGTGCTCTGGCAAACCGATCACGGTCACGCCACCACCCACACCATGGAAATGCTGCCGATCCTGATGGTCGGCAACGCCAGCGGACGCTTCAAGACCGGCCAGCATGTGGCGCTTCTGGGCGACCCGGCGACCCGTGTCGGCCTGACCATGCAGCAGGCCTTCGGGGTGCCGATCGCCACCTGGGGCCAGCTCTCGAACGAAACATCGAAAACCGTTAACGAAATTTTGGCTTAAACTTTTTGGGTGCGCGCAAAGGAATTTTGAACATGAAGATGAGTCAGAAGTTTCTCTTGGGAGCCGGGATCTCGATGTTGGCCGTGTTGCCGGCCGAGGCCGCCGTGCGCAGCCCCGGCGCCGTGCTCGCGACGCCGCCGGGCATCACCTTGGAACCGCTGGGCAAGGCGCAAGGGTACGACCTCGGCAAAATGTCGGCGGCCTCGCTGCCGCGCGACGAGATCGCCTATACCAACGACAAAGGCCTGACGCTTTACACCTACATGAAGGATCAGCCCGGGAAGTCGCTGTGTGTGGGCGAGTGCGCGCAGTCCTGGATTCCGCTGGCCGCACCGGCGACCGCCAAACCGGTCGGCGACTGGAGCGTGATCGCGCGCGACGACGGCTCCAAGCAGTGGGCCCTGAAGCAGAAGCCGCTTTATACCTTCATCAAGGACGTGGACCCGGGCGCTGTTCACGGCAACAGCCCGGCGCGCACCGGTGCGAAGCGCATCAATGGCGCCGGTCAGCCGGTCGGCGGCGGCGCCCGCGGCGGCGGCGTCAGAAACACAGCGCCCGACGTTCCGCTGCCCCCGGATTGGCAGGTGGCCTTGCTTTATCCGGTGTCCAACATGGACCTGCCCGTGGGTATCACGGTCAAGGAAGTCGCCGATGCCGCGGCCCTGGTCTTGATCAACCACGAGAACCGCACCCTCTATACCTTCGACGGCGACCCCAAACGCGACAAAGGCAGCGACGTGAAGTGGCTGCCCGAAGCCGCGCCACAGTTGGCCGAGCCGCTCGGCGACTTCGCTTTTGTCGCCCGCCCCGACGGCATCAAGCAGTGGACCTTCAAAGGCAAGCCGCTTTATACCTACGCCGAAGACCTGATGGTCGGCGACGCCTACGGCGTCGGCGTCGATAAGAAGCGCGACGTTGCCGCGGTCGTGCGCTACTTCATGCCGGACGGCGTCGCGATCGACATGACCGCGAGCCAGGGCAAGGTATTGGTCACCAGCGCCGGCCAAACGCTTTACCGGCGCGACGGTTATATCTTCCAGTCCGGCGGCGGCCACAGCCTGCGCCATGGACAGCCGCCCCGCCCCGCCGTCGGCCGCGACATCGGCACCAATGCGCGCTGCGACGCCAAGTGCCGGGAGGTCTGGCACCCGTTCAAGGCGCCGGCCGATGCGGTGCCGCAAGGGTTCTGGAGCGTCGCCACCCGTGACGACGGCACGAAGCAGTGGGTGTATCAGGGCTATGCCTTGTGGACCTATGACGGCGACAAAAAGCCCGGCGATATGAACGGTCACGACACCTACGATTTTGCCTTCAGCGAAGACCCGTTAGCGAGGCAGGTGCTCGATTTCCCGACGTCCATGGACGGCGTGCCGGGGCTGAACTGGGCGATCACGGCGCCTTAAAGCGCCGGCTCAATACGCAAACTCCGAAAGGCCCGTATCGCAAGATGCGGGCCTTTTTTATCCCGCTCTAAAAATCGGCGGTAATCGACGAGGAGACGCACGGCGCGCGGTGGTTGCCGTCGTAGTCTCCGCATATTTCAAGGTTTTTTGCGTTCGCCCAGGATAAAGCTGACGATGTTATCGATTTGATCGTTTTTCAGAATGGGGTTCGGCATGCCTGTGGAATCGCGGACATTCTTGTGCGTCGTGAGCAGGAACGTCCGTAACTTTTTCGCGGTGTTTTTCGGATTGGCCGCGATGATGGCAAAGTCCGGGCCCTGCGGGCGAAGGACGGGCGCAAATCCTTGATCGTCCGTCACGACGTGGCAGTAGGCACAAGCCGAACGCGCCAACGAACGCCCGGCAGCCGGATCGGCAGCTATACCAACCTTTCCGGTCGCGACGGCGGGCAAGCCGAACACGAGGATTAAAGCAAACCTGCCGAAGGCGTTCATGCCAATCTCCTCACGCGAGAGCGGCGCCATTGAGATGATTACCATCCCACATTTTCTGAACGACTCTATTGATCGCGGTCAATGGCCTCGATCGCGGCACTTGCGCGTCCAAACGGCCCCCTCCCCGCCGAGGAGCGCGGGCCTTTTGAATTGCTGAGGCGTCGTCGTGTCAGAAGTCCGCGGTGAGGGTCACAAAAAATCGCCGCGGCGATTTCGCGAAGATTGTCCCGGTCGGGCCGACGTTCCACCCAAAAGCGTCGGCGACGTTCAGCACCTGGGCACGCAGGGCCGCCGGCACATCGGCAACCTTGAAATTGTAGCGCGCGCCGAGATTGAGCACGGTCGCGTGCGGGATCTTGAGCCGATTGTCGGCGTGCGCCATTTGCGATGCGGAATTGGTGATTTGACCGTCGACGCCGAAACCCTTCCACGCCGGCGGCAGGTATTGCAGGCTGAGAAGCGCGTTGCGCGGCTTGGGCCCGACCGGAATCGGGCCGACGAGGCCGCGATCGACAGCGTCGCTGGACAGGCGGGGTTGTAGCAGAACCACGCCGCCGACGATGGTCAGGCCGTCGAGCACGCGCCCGGTCAGCGACATTTCGATGCCCCGATGGCGTACGGTGCCGAGCGGCCCGAAGACATTGTCGGCGTTCAAATTGAAATAGGGCTTGTCGACCTGGAACACGCCGGCGACCAGGCGCAAGCGCGGCGTAAGGGCAAAGCGGAATCCGGCGTCGAACTGCTTGGTCAAGCTGGCCGGCATCGCCTCGCCGCGGTTGGCCGAGCTTGGCGGCGCCACGCCCGATTCCTCAAGGCCGCGGGTGAGGCCTGCGTAAAATGCCAGGGCCTTGCTCACGAAAACATTTCCCGTTGCGCTATAAAGCAGCGGTTTCGCGCGTGACGTGGCGACCGCCATCGCCGGCTCGGCAATCGTGCGCCGGTAAAAGGTTTTTTGCAGGCCAAGGGCAATCTCGCCGACGCCCGCCCATAGGCCGCCATATGAAATACCCGCCGTGTGCTGGCGCGTATGATCGTCCGTCAGCGGCCCGAAATTTAAAATCGGTTCCGGCAATACCGTAGTGACGCCGACAAAACCGGTGCCGAAATCATGCACGTCGGCGCCGCCGAAGGCGCGCTGCACGTCGCGGGCGCGCAAGGCAAAATCGACGGTGTGGCGGCGCTGGCCCTCGGTGATCACTTTGGCGGCGCGGACTTCGCCTGAGGTCGAGGCAAAACTTTGGCGCGGCAACCCAAAAATAACGTGCTGCCCGCTGCCGTCGGGCTGCACGGCCCTGAGGATATCCCCGAACGCGCGGTGGCGAACGCTGCCCGAGCGAAACGCGCCCGCCCGGATCGTCCAATCGTCGGAGAGGCCGACGCGAGCGAGAATGCCACCGTTGCTGTCGTGGCAATCGCCCCTGGTCCAGTCTTGCCCATAGCGCCGGTGCAGCCGGTAGCGCGGCGGCAAATAGGCGCCGGCGGTGAAGATGAAGGGTTGTTGAGCGTAGTGGCAGTCCTCGACGTAGCTGAGAAAGCCCGATACTTCCGCGGCATCGCTGGGCGGCCAGCGACAGCGTCGTATTCTCCGCTGTAACCGGATTTGGCTGGAACAAGTTCGACACCACCCGCAACCTCGCCAGTCTCGCCCGCACGGCCAAATCGTCCCACGACGGCAACGTCTGGTCGTTGGCCGCGAAAGTTGCCGTGCCCATCGAGCTCGACAACGACGCGAGCGTATCGCCTTACGGTCAGATCGACATGCAGTACGCCAGCATCGACGCCTACACGGAAACCGGCGCCAACGCGGCGGGTCTGGTCGTCGCCAAGCACAAGGCCAAGGACACGGCGGTTGAAGCCGGTGCGACATTGGTGGTGCCGATGGGCTCAAGCGGCGACGTCACCGCGCGCCTGCAGGCCGGCTGGCGCTATCTGCTGGACGGCGGTCGCGAGGCCGTCGCCACCAATCTGGTGGGCTCGCCGGTCGCGTTCCAAACCTACGTCCTGTCGCCCAGCAATAGCACCGTCCATGTGGCCGGAGCGCTCGCAACCAAGATCACCGACAATCTTTCCGGCTCGTTCGGCTACAACGGCAGTATTTCAGGCCGCATGAGCAGCCACACATTGGAAGCCCGCCTGACTCTCAAGATGTAGTCAAGCCTCTGGGCCAAGCGTGAGAAAGCGCCTCGCCGTCGTCGGCGGCCTACGGCTTGGCGTGCCTACGCCCGGGCGTTCCTGCTGGCGGGATCAGAGACGATTTACGTGATCGGGCTGTTCTTCGCCGGTGTGGCGCCCGTGCTGCTGGTGTAATTCTCTACAACATCGGCAGGCCGCGGCCTGGGCGCCCCGCGGGAAAGGCCTGGTCTATGTCGCGGATTTCTGCAGGGTTGAGTCTCAAATCACCCGCGCCGGCATTCTCGGCCACGTGCTCCGCCGATGCGGCCTTGGGGATCGCGAAGACTCCGGGATGACGCACGAGGTAGGCAAGCGCAACCTGCCGGGCGGTTGCCTTGCGGGCGGCGCCGACTTGCGCCAAAACACGGCCGCCATCGCTATTTTCTTTCGGAAAATCGCCCTGCCCATAGGGACTATAGGCAACCACGGGAACCTTGTGGTCGGCGCACCAGGGAATCACCGCGTGCTCGATGGCGCGCTCCTTCAAGTGATAGAGCACCTGATTGCAGGCGATGCGCCCGGGTCCGGCAATCGCCAGGGCCTCCTCAAGGTCAGAAACATCGAAATTGCTGACACCCCAGGAGAGGATCTTGCCGGCGCGCATGAGCTCCTCAAAGGCGGCGATCGTGTCCGGCAAGGGGTGGCGCCCCCGCCAGTGCAGCAGGTAACAGTCGAGCCGATCGGTCTTCAGGCGTTTGAGCGACTTTTCGCAGGCCGCCAGCGTGCCGGTGCGCGAGGCGTTTTGGGGCAGCACCTTGGAAACCAGGAACACCTGGTCGCGCCGCCCGGTGATGGCCTCAGCGGTGAGTTCCTCGGCCCTGCCGTCGCCGTACATCTCGGCCGTGTCGATATGGGTCAGGCCCAGATCAAGACCCCGGCGCAAGGCTTTGATAGCGGTCGCGCGCGTGGCGCTCTCGAGGCACCAGGTGCCCTGCCCGATCACGGGCACAGGGCCGCTCGAAGGTCCGAAAATGCGCTGTTCCACGGAAGGACTGCCCGTTTCGCTAAAACGTGCCTTTGACGATGAACCGAACAATCTTGTCGAAGGTATCGTAGCGGTGCTCGAAGCGAAGCAAGTTATTGTTGGCGCGGTTGCCGACGTAGAGATAGCGATCCCGCGTCACCGTCCTGAGAAGCCCGTCGCCCTCTAGCCGGAACGTGAAGCCGCCGGCTCGCATTTCGGTAAAGACTTCGGCATCGGGGCTTGGCTTGAAGCGCTGGCGGAAATCGATGTCGGATCCCAAGACCGATCGTTGGCCGTTGAAACTCACACCGTAAGACAGATTGTGCCAGTTGACGTCCTGGCGAAAGCTAATCGACCATCTGTAGCTTGGAAAAAACACCAGCGCGCGGTTATCCTGAGTGAAGGCGTCGCGCACCGATGAGGTTTGCACCAGGCCGGTGGCATCGATCGAGGCACGCGGCAGGCCGAAGCGATCGAGGCGCAGGCCGGTTTTGATCTCTACACCATAAGAATGCGCGTTGCCGATATTGCCGACGCCCGCGACATCCGGAACAATCAGGACCTTGTCGATGGTGTCCTGGATCTTGTTGAAGAAGCCGCGCGCGCTGACCACGCCCTGATCGTTCGCGAGGCGATGTTCGGCCGTTGTCTCTAAGGTCCAGGTTTTTTGCGGCACAAGAGTCGGATTTCCCGCCAGAATCACGCCAAGCCGCGAGTCGTCGAAGGTGAAACTTGAGACAAAGTCGGCGAAGTTCAATTGCCCGATATCCCGCAAGGCCCGTGCCCGAATCTGTGTGCCGGGAGTCAGGTCATAGCGCACGTCGATTCTGGGCTTGATGAAGAAGAAACTGCGGACCGTATTGACATCCGTGCCGCGTTGCTTGAGGCGGGAGGATTCCGTATCGATCGCGGCTTCCATATAGAGTTTGGACGAAATCCGATTCGAGTAGCTGGTGAAGGATTCAAATCGAGTTTCCGTGATCTTGGCGTCGGGATTGAAAAGTGTGTACGGCTGTAAAGTTCCGGCGATGTTGTCGAAGCGTTCGATCTTCTGGTCGAGGGCGTTGAGCGCAACCTCGCCGCCAAACTCGATCGACTGCCCGGGGGCGAGCCGCCAGTTGTACTGGCCGCGTGCGATTCTTTCCGTCAGCTCCGAGGCGACGACTTGCCGGCGGGTGGTGATCTCGGCGGCCCCCGGTGCGGTGCTGTAGAAAAATGCGTCCGACGGCCGCTTGTCCCAATTGACGACGAACAGACCACGCGCGCTATCACCATTAGAGAAAGCGTGTTCGTAATCGCCGCCCAATTCCAATTCAGAATTACCGGCCTGATCGCGGCGCTGATCGGTTTGGCCGGTGTAAACCTCGACGTTCGGCGCGATGATCGTATAGTTAAAGGACGGCTGATTTAAAAACCGCGCCTCGTTGTTGTAGCGGCCGTTGAGATTGGCGGTGTCGCCGTTCTCAAAACCGTAAGTCAGGCTGCCGGTCGCGGTGTAATTGGGGCCGGCGTCCTCGTTGATTAGGTGAAGCCGCCCGTAGGGCTGGGTGCTCGGCGGGTGAAAGAAGGTGTCGTCGGTGATGCGGCGGTTGCGTTCATGCTCGGCGGTGATCGACGCGATGTAACTGAGCGCGCCGAAATTCCCGGCGTAAGAGAGCTTGCCTTCGGGCTTGAAGCCGCCGGTCGAATAATAATTCACGCTGGCTTCCCAAGCTCCGAAGCTGGTCGCCAGCGCGTCTTCGAGAACGACGTTGACCAGCACGCCTTCATTGCCCACCCGGATGCCGAGGCCGGGGGCGGAGCCGCGGATGACATCGACCCGCACCACTTGGCGCGCCTGGATACGCCGGAGCGCATCGATCGGGTCGTTGGACTTGCCCGACAGGCGCCGGCCGTTGAACAGGATCGGAGCCCCAGTCGTGCCGAAGCCCCGTTGCTGATTGTGGCCGCCGCCACCGCCGCCCGGGCCGCCAAAACCGGGGCCGCCGCCGCCTTGACCGCCCAGCAGGTCTTGAATTCCTGGAATCCTGCGCAAGAGGTCTTCGGCCGTGATGGCGCTGAAGCCGGCGAAAAACGCCTGGTCATAGGTGACAACCGCGGCGTTCTCAGCGGAGTCCGTGGCGGTGGCAGACGTCGACGCCGCCGCTGCCGCCTCGGCGGCATATCCGCGACCAGCAAAGCCGACGGTCAGCAAACCAAGCCCTAGGCCGACGGCCGCAACCGCAGTGCCAGAGCGCGAAAGGCGCGCTGCATGGGCGCATTCATCCATTCTCTCGATCCCTCTTAAACGAACGGCTCATTGGAAACTGCGCCTCAATGGTCGAGGCGGTTTAACTTTAGGAGAGGCCGAGATGACGGCGAGGCACCCCTATTCGCTTGGCCATAATCGTAAATGACTAAAGCGGCCGAATCCATAGGGACTGCCGCTCGACCGGCGAAGGCGCGGGGCATGCGCCGTTACAAAAGAAACCCGCGCGGCCCGCCTAAAATGTGCCTTTAATTATGAACTTGATCTCGGTGTCCGAGACTTCCCGGCGCCGTTCGAGGCGGAACAAATTGTTGTTTAAGCGGTTGCCGACGTACTGAAAGCGTTGGCGGGTGGCCTTTCGGAAGATTTCCTGGGCTTCCACCCGGAAGGTCAGGCTGGCCGCGCGCATTTCGACAAACGTCCGCGCCTCGGGCTTAAACTTAAAGTAGTGCTGAAAATCGATGTCCGAGGCGAGAAACGACTTCTGGGCGACGACGGTCGCGCCGTAGGACAAATTGCGCCATGCCAAATCCTGGCGAAAGCTTACCGACAAGCTGTAGTCCGGAAGATTCTGCAGCTCGCGGTCAACGAGCGTAAACGAGTCACGCACCGACGAACCTTAGAAGAGGCCGGTGGCGTCGATCGACGCGCGCGTGAGGCCGAGCCGGTCCAGGCGCAGGCCGGTCTTGAGCTCGACGCCGTAGGACCGCGCATTGCCGATATTGCCGACGCCCGAGACATTCGGGACAATCAGGATCTTATCGATGGCATCTTGGATCTTGTTGTAGAAAGCGCGAAGGCTGACCACACCCTGGTCGCCGCCAAGGCGGTGTTCGGCCGTGCCCTCGAAGGTCCAGGTTTTTTCTGGGACCAGATTCGGATTTCCCGCCAAAATCACGCTGAGGCGAGCGTCGTCGTTGCTGAAGCTTGAGACGAAATCGGCGAAATCCAATTGACTGATCGTCCGGAATGCCCGGCCGCGAATCTGCGTACGCGGCGAGAGGTCGTAGCGCAGGTCAACGCGTGGCTTGATGAAGAAAAAACTGCGCAGCGTCTTGACGTCGGAGCCGCGCTGCTTCATGCGTGAGTATTCACTGTCGACCGCGCCCTCGACGTACAATTCCGGCGTGATCCGGTTCGAGTAACTGGTGAACGATTCAAAGCGCGTTTCCGTCACCTTGGCGTCGGGGTTGAAAAGCGCCACGGGCCTCAGGGTTCCCGCGATATTGTCAAAGCGCGCGATCTGCTGGTCGATGGCGTTGAGCGCGACTTCGCCACCGAACTCAACCGATTGCCCGGTCGCGATCTGCCAATTGTATTGGCCGCGCCCGATCCGCTCGGTCCGCGTCGAGTCAACCACCTGCCGGCGCGTGGTGATCTCGGCGCCACCCAGTGGGGTGCTGTAAAACAGCGCCTCCGACGGGCGTTTGTCCGAGTTTACGACGAACAATCCGCGCGCACTGTCACCATTGGCAAAGGCGTGCTCAAAGTCGCCGCCGACTTCCCATTCGGCGTCGCCGGCCGCATCCCTGAATTGGCGGGTGTGCGCGGTGAACAGCTCAACGGTCGGCGCGATGATCGCATAGCTCCAGGACGGCTGATCGAGCGTCCGCCTTTCCCGGTTGTAGCGGGCGTTGAGATTGGCGGTGTCGCCGTTGATGAACCCGTAGGTCAGGCTGCCGGTCGCGGTGTAACTCTTGTTGGAGTCCTGATTGACCAGCCTCACCCGACCAAAGGGCTGGGGGTTGGTCGGCTGCACATGGATTTCCGCGGTCGTCCGGCGGTTCGAATGCGGCTCGGCCGAGAGCGACGCGATATAGCTGAGGGCGCCCCAATTGCCGGCATAGGAGAACTTGCCGCCGGGTTTGATATCGCCGGTGGTGAAATACTCAGCGCTGGCCTCCCACGAACCGAAACTGGTCGAGAGTTCGTCTTCAAGCACGACATTCACCAAGACGCCTTCGTTGCCCACCCTGATGCCAAGGCCGGGCGCGGAGCCACGGATCACGTCGATGCGCACCACTTGGCGCGCCTGGATGCGTTGGAGGGCGGCGATCGGGTCATTGGACTTGCCCGACAAGCGGCGACCATTGAACAGGATCGGCGCGCCGGTGGTGCCGAAACCCCGCGTGCCTTGCTGATTGGCATTGCCGCGGCCGCGGCCGGGACTATTAGCTTGGCCCACCAGGTCCTGAATCCCAGGAATCCTGAGGAGCAAATCCTCGGCGGTGATGGCACTGAAGCCGGCGAAAAAAGCCTGGTCGTAACTGACGACGGCAGCAACGTCGGCGGGCGGTGGAGCCGGATCGGCGGCGGACCCAGGCCGAGCGAAACAAGTCGCAAGTCCTAAAATTACCGCAGCAGCCGTACCAGCGCGCCAACGGCGCGCAAACCCGATCATTTGCTGATCCCCCCTCGTCATCCACGGCGTCGGATGGCAAGGGCGTGCCCGATGCCGGCCCTACAATACCCTTTCCCGATTGCTTTAGAGAAGGCGGATTTCCCATGAGAAGTGCGATTTTTGCGCTGCGTGGGGGGCGATCCGGATTGGGCCGGAGCCGGAACACGTATAGTGTCACCGCACTTTCGGGGGTTCGAATTGGGCCCGAGTTCAATGATCTGCCCCCTTCAGAGTGGTCCATCGACTATTTTAGTGTGGACCCTGAAGGAGAAGAGAAATGGGCAAGAAGCATGGGCCTGAGGAGATTATCGGCAAGCTGCGTGAGGCAGAGATCGTGCTGGCGCAGGGCGGGACGACGGGGGA
>CAMDRB010000038.1 GCA_945906455.1 Caenispirillum bisanense | reverse complement strand
GAGGCGAGCCGCGTGATCGCTCGTTGTCGGATATCCATTGAAAGGGGTCTTGCCATGACTGCTGGCCTCCAAACCCAGCAGTCAGCTTGAATCACAATTCAAGCATTCAGGGAATCCCCAGATTCAGTCAAACCGCAACACGCTCTAGTACCCCGAAGAGCCCAGGGCCTGATTCTTGCGGTCGGGATCGGGGCGGTCGAAGCAATTGGCCGCGCCAATGGTCGCGTAACAATAGCGGCTGACTTGCTCCTGGCCTTGGCCGGGAGGCCGATTGTTGCAGGCAAAGTTGGCGATAGCACCGCCGACGCGGGTGCACTGGACGCCCAGAGCTTGAGCATAGATCGGGTCGGGGTCGCCGGCGCAGCCGGAAAGGGCCGCGAGCACCGCCAAAACCGCGGATCCACGAAAGGCCACACCTGAGAACTTAAGGTTAACTGTCATGGGGCACCTCGAATAGACGACAATCGATTCTCGCCAATACGCCGGGAAGGGGCCTAGAAATGGCGGATTACGGCCCTTATATCCAGTTTCCCAGGCGAAGGTTAATAATCCCTAAAATCCGGCCCTTTGAATTGCCATAGGCCCCCCGACTCTTTATGTTCGGGTACGTTTTTGGCCCGCCAAGCCGGATTTATGGGTCGGGCAAGGGTTAGGGCGCCCGAGGCCGTACCCGTCCGGTATTGGTTTCCTAGCGCCTCGTATGTTCCGGCGCCGTACCCGCGAGATAGAGGAAATTACGTTGAATCAACCCAAGGACGCCGTTCCGGCGTCGGCTTGGCCCGCCAAGGGTGCGAAGGGCAAGCCGGACGATACCGATCACGAACTCGAAGGCCTGATGTCGGAGATCGAAACCGACCTGCGCTCCGACGAGTTCAAGAAAATCTGGAAGCAGTACGGCAGTGTTTTCACCGTCTTGGCCGTCGCGGTCATTATGGGCGTGACCGGGTTCCAGCTCTACCGTCAGTACGACGCCCGCCAGCATGAGGCCGTTGCCCGCCGCTACGAGTTGGCGATCGCCGCCCAAGCGGATGGCAAGCTCGACGACGCCATGGCGCAATTCGGAGCGCTGGTGAGCGAAGGCCGCAAGGGCTACGGCGCGCTCGCGCGTCTCAGCCAGGCCTCTCTCCAGCTGCAGAAGAAAGACATCGACGGCGCGGTTGCCAATTACAAGGCGCTGGCCGTAGACCCAAAGGCCGATCCGGTTTTCCGCGATCTCGCCGTCCTCTTGCGAGTCCTGCACAGCCTCGATCGCGATGATCCCAAGCTCCTCGAGGCCGCGCTGACGCCGCTGACCAACCCGAATAACGCCTTCAACCTGTCGGCTTTGGAACTTTCAGCGCTGTTGGCCGCTAAACAAGGCGACAGCGAACGCGCCATCAAGACGCTCACGCTGATTTCCGCCGATCCCGCGACGCCGGCATCCATGCGCGAACGCGCCGATGATCTGACCAAGTTGTACCAGGCCGGCGGTATGCCGCCGCCGCCGCCCGCGCCGACCATACCTGCCGCGGCGGCGCCGACGCCTTCCGCGGTGTCGCCAGCGCCGGCCGCACCCCCGGCCGCGCCGAAACTCTAAAACAAGATGACCTCGTTCGCTCTGGGCGCCGCCCGCAAAGGTACCGAAGTTTTATGACCAACCTCCGCCGCCTGGCCCTTGTTCCGCTGCTTGTCGCTGTCGCCCTCGGACTTTCTGGTTGCGAGACGCTCAGCGGGATTTTTACCTCCACGGACAAGGATAAGCTTCCCGGCACGCGCATTTCAGTGTTGGCGTTGGAACGCGAACTGCGGCCCAATCTCGAATCCGTCGAAACCCAGATCATCCTGCCGCGCCCCGAAGACACCGCCGTCTGGCCCGGCGCCGGCGGTTTGTCCCACCACGCCATGCATCACTTGGCCATCGGGGACGCGCCGAAACGCGCCTGGACGGTAAGCGCGGGCGAGGGCTCGGGCTTACGCAATCGCGCCTTCGCCGAACCGGTTGTGGCCGGCGGGCGCATCTACACCATGGATGCCGACGGCATTGTCACGGCGTTCGACGCCGTCTCGGGCAAACGCGCCTGGCGTGTGGATACCGCGCCTGAGGTCGAAGAAGACAACGCCTTCCTCGGCGGCGCGATTTGCATCGAGCAAAATCGCCTGTTTGTCACCTCCGGTGCCGCCCAAGTGCTGGCGCTTGACGCGACCACCGGCAAGGAAATCTGGCGCGTCGCCGTGGAAACACCGATCCGCGCCGCGCCCACCGTCAATGCCGGGCGAGTGTTCGTCGTCACTATTGAGAACGAAGTGGTGGCGCTTGCCGCCGATACCGGGCGAAAGTTATGGAACTACTCGGGCTCGCCCGCGCAAACCATTCTCCTGGGCGGCTCGGCGCCGGCCGTCGACGGCGGCGTGGTCGTGGCGGCGTTGACCAGCGGCGAGCTGGTGGCCCTGCGCACCGACAATGGTGTCGCCCTATGGAACGAAACCGTGGTCGCGGTGCGTCGCACCGAAGCCGCCGCCAGCCTGCCCGATATTGCCGCCCGCGCCGTCATCGACAAAGGCCGCGTCTATGCCGTGGGCCAGTCGGGCATGCTCGCCGCCATCGATCTCAGGACCGGCCGGCGGGTGTGGGATCTGCCCGTGGCGGGTATTCATGAGCCGTGGGTTGCCGGCGATTTTCTCTTTGCCATTTCGCTCGACAGCGAAGCGATCTGCGTCGACACGCGTTCGGGGCGCATCCTGTGGGTGACGCAATTGCCGCGCTTCGAGGACGAAAAAAACCGCGAGGACCGCATCGTTTGGGCGGGCCCCGCCCTGGTCAGCGACCGGCTGATTCTGGTGGGCTCCACCGGCGAGGCGCTGGCGGTATCGCCGTACTCGGGCGCGGTGCTGGGCAAGATCGAGTTGAACGAAACATCGTCCCTGTCGCCGGTGTTCGCCAATTCCACCATGTACGTCCTCGATGATGATGGCGACTTGTCGGCGTACAGATAGGAATCCGGGCCGTGGCCTCAGTCCGCCCCAGGAAACCGGTTCGCAAGGCCGGACCGCGTTCGGCCAAGGGCCATAAATCGGTCAAGTACGCCCATCCCAAGAAACCGAAACAGGGCAAGGCCGGAGCCCAGCCCGAGCGCGAGCGCGGTAAACGCGCGGACCAACTAGAGCGCGGTAAACGCGCGGGCGAGCCCAACAAACAGCGCCAGCAACGCCCCCAGAAACCCAAGGCGCCTCGCCGTCGCGGCCTTGAGGACTCGCTCGATTACGGCGGTGGACGCGAGCTGCGCAAGGAACTGCCGCCGGCGCTGTTCACGGTCGCCATCGTCGGGCGCCCCAATGTCGGCAAGTCGACGCTGTTCAACCGCCTTGTCGGCCGCCGCGAAGCCCTGGTCCACGATCGCCCCGGAGTCACGCGCGACCGTCACGTCAGCCGGGGCAGTATCTCGGATCTGCATTTCACGGTTATCGATACCGCCGGCTTCGAGGATGCCGCCGTCGAAACCCTGGAAGGGCGCATGCGCCTTCAGACCGAAAAAGCCGTCGCCGACGCCGATGTGGCGCTGATGCTGATCGATGCCCGCGCCGGCGTGACCACGCTCGACGAACAATTCGCCGATCTCTTGCGCCGCTCGCCCACGCCGATCGTACTTGTCGCCAACAAATGCGAAGGCAAGGGCCAAGACAGCACACTTTACGACGCCTTTCGCTTGGGGCTTGGCGAGCCCCTGCCGATTTCCGCCGAACATGGTCAGGGCCTGGCCGGGCTCTATCAGGCGCTCGGGCGTTTCGCAGCCCCTGAGGCGGACCCCGGATCCGATGACCAGGACAGCGCCGTGGCCGGTTCCGAGGCCGGTTCCGCGGCGGCCTCCCTGCGCCCATTGCAGCTCGCGATCATCGGCCGCCCCAACACCGGCAAGTCCACGCTCATCAACCGCCTGCTCGGCGAGGACCGCATGCTGACCGGGCCCGAGCCCGGCGTCACCCGCGATTCCGTCGGCGTCGATTGGGAGTACCGGGGCCGAAAGATCCGCCTGATCGACACCGCCGGCGTGCGCAAGCGGGCGAAAGTCATCGATGCCGTGGAAATCCTCTCGGTCGGCGAGACCTTCGAAGCCGTGAAAATGGCCGAGGTGGTGGTGCTGGTGGTCGACGCCGAGGCCGTGCTCGACAACCAGGAGCTGACCCTGGTTCGCCACGTCATCGATGAAGGCCGCGCGCTGGTGATCGCCGTCAACAAGTGGGACGCGATCAAGGATAAACGCAAGGCCTTAGAGACCCTCGAAGAACGCCTGCGCGATTCCATGTCGCAGGTGAAGAACATTCCCACCGTCACCATCTCCGGCCTCACCGGCCAGCGGGTCGACAAGCTGATGGAAGCGGTGTTCAAGGTTCACGAGACCTGGAATACCCATCTCGCGACGGCGCCGCTCAACCGGTTTCTCGCCAGCGCCACGGCCGCGCACCCGCCGCCGCTCTCCTTGCATAAACAGCGCATTAAGCTGCGCTACATGACCCAGGTAAAAACCCGCCCGCCGACCTTCGTGATTTTCTCGACCCGCGCCGGCGACCTGCCGGAAGTCTATATGCGCTATCTCGCCAACGGCATCCGCGACAACTTCGGCCTCGACGGCGTGCCGATCCGGATTCACTTGCGCAAACCCAAGAATCCGTTCGAGGAAGAGAAGTGAGGTCGCGCCTCCTGCGGCAGGAACACCCCCGCGCCGTCTCCTTCAAAAGCCGGCGCGTTTGGTGTAATCTGAGCGCTTGGTGAAGTGGAGCTTGCCATGCTGATCCGCATCAAGAAGGCCTCAGACGTCGCGGCCTCCGAAATCACGCCGCAGGCGATTTATCTCTACCGGCGGCGGTTTATCGCCGCGAGTCTGGCGACCATGGGGAGCAGCGCACTCGGCGGGATCGATGCTGCACGCGCCGCCTCCTCGCCCTTCATCGTTTCACCGGACCTCACGGTTCAGTCGGTCGACACCTACGAAAAACTCGGCCCCCAGGACGAGGTGACGATTCCGTTTACGGTCTGGAGCTACAATAATTTCGCCGAATTCGGGCCGGAGAAAACCGATCCCCTCGCCAATATCGGCAACTTCAAGCCGCGACCTTGGACGATCGCGGTCGACGGCCTCTGCGCCAAACCAGGCACGCTCGACCTCGACGCCTTCTTGAAGCCGCATGCGTTTGAAACCCGCATCTACCGTCTGCGCTGCACCGAGACCTGGTCGATCGTCGTGCCCTGGGTGGGGATTTCGCTCGCCGACGTGGTCAAGCGCTTCGAGCCCCTGGGCAGCGCCAAGTTCGTGCGCTTTGAAACCGTCATGCGGCCCGAGGAAATGCCCGCCCAGAAAACCTCGGCGCTCAAGTGGCCCTATGTCGAGGCGCTGCGGCTGGACGAAGCGCTGAATCCGCTCGCGGTCCTCGCGGCCGGAATGTACGGCCAGGTGCTGCCCGGTCAAAACGGCGCGCCGATCCGCGTGGTGGCGCCGTGGAAATACGGTTTCAAGGGCGCCAAATCGATCGTCCGCATCACTTTCACCGAAGACCGGCCGGTGACCTCGTGGAACTTAAGAATCCCAAAGGAATACGGCTTCATGGCCAATGTGAACCCGGCGGTCGATCATCCGCGCTGGTCCCAGGCCACGGAGCGGCGCCTGGGCGAATTCCGCCGCCGTCCGACCTTGATGTTCAACGGCTACGGCGAGGAAGTCGCCCACATGTACGCCGGCATGGACCTGATCAAGGACTTTTAAGGGGCCTACTGAGCTTTGAAGAGCTCGCCGGTTTTGTCGCAGGCGGGTTCGGCGAGGGTCACAAAAACATCCGTGACGGCTTCGGGCGGCGGCAGGCTCATGGGGTCTTCGCCCGGAAAAGCTTCGGCGCGCATCTTGGTGCGCACGGCGCCGGGATTAATGATATTGGCTCGCACAGAAGTATGGGCCACTTCGGCGGCGTAGATTCTCACCATCTGTTCGAGCGCCGCCTTCGAGGCCGCGTAGGGGCCCCAGTACATTCTTGGGTCATGGGCGACGCCGGATGTCACGAACATCGCCCGGCCGGCATCCGAAAGGCGTAAGAGCGGATCGAGGGCGCGGATCAGCCGCCAGTTGGCGTGCACGTTGAGGTCAAAAATATCGTTCCACATTTTCGGTTTGTAGTGACCGATTGGCGAAAGCTGGCCCAGTGTGGCGGCGGCGCCCACCAGGATATCGAGCTTGCCGAAACGGGCATGCAGCGCGGCGCCGACCTGATCGATCTTGTCGAAGTCAGTTAGACTTTCGGCGATCAGGGTTGCGGACTCGCCGGAGACCTTGCGGATCGCGTCGTCCAGCTCCTCAAGGGCGCCCTGGGTGCGGGCAAAGGCGACGATATGGGCGCCTTCCTGAGCGAAGCGCAAGGCGACGGCGCGGCCCAGCCCCCGCGACGCGCCGGTCACCAGCGCGATGCGCCCCTTGAGCCGCGGCGCCGAAGGGTGGGTCGGCTGGCTCACAAAGCTACTCGCGTTCTTCGTTCAAGAGGGAAAGCTGCTTGGGCTGGCTGCCGGCGTTTTTATCGGTCAGCGGCAGCGGATAGTCGCCGGTGAAACAGGCGTCGCAATACTGCGGGTGGACCGTATCGCGTTTGGCCTCACCGACGGCTTTGTAAAGACCGTCGATGGAAATGAACGCGAGGCTGTCGACCCCGAGAAGCTTGGTCATGCTTTCAAGGTCGTGCTGCGCGGCCAAGAGCTTGTCGTAGTCCGGCGTGTCGATGCCGAAGAAGCACGGATGGGCGGTGGGCGGCGACGAAATCCGCAAGTGGACTTCGGTCGCGCCGGCCTGGCGCACCATCTCGACAATCTTGATCGAGGTGGTGCCGCGGACGATGGAATCGTCGACCAGTACGACGCGCTTGCCGGCGAGGATCGCCTTGTTCGGGTTGTGTTTGCGCTTGACGCCGAGATGGCGGGTCTTGTCCGTGGGTTGGATGAAGGTGCGCCCGACGTAGTGATTGCGGATGATGCCGTGTTCGAACGGGATACCGGATTGGGCGGCGAAGCCCAAGGCCGCCGGCACCCCTGAGTCCGGCACCGGTACAACCACGTCGCAGTCCACCGGGCTTTCCTTGGCCAGCTGGGCGCCGATGTGCTTGCGCACCTGATAAACGCTGTGACCCTCACTGATGCTGTCGGGGCGGGCGAAGTAGATGTACTCAAAGATACAAAAGCGCTGGTGTTGCTTGGGGAAGGGCTTGAGGCTGCGCACTTCGCTGTGCGTGATGATTACAACTTCGCCCGGCTCGATATTGCGCACGAATTCGGCGCCGATGATGTCGAGCGCGCAGGTTTCCGAGCACAGAATATGGGCGCGGTCGAGTTTGCCCAGCACCAGGGGGCGTACGCCGAGGGGATCGCGCGCGCCGATCAGCGACGTGTTGGTCATGCATACGAAGGAGTAGGCCCCCTCGATTTGCCGCAAGGCGTCCACCAGCCGCTCCTCGAAGGTGCCTTCGTCGCTGATGGCGATCAGGTGGGTCACAACCTCGGTATCGGACGTGGACTGGAACAAGCAGCCGCGCTTCTGCAACTCCTTGCGCAAGGTCAGCGCGTTGGTCAGGTTGCCGTTGTGGCCGATGGCGAAGCCGCCGAAATCGAATTCGGCGAACAGCGGTTGAACGTTGCGCAAAATCGTGGCGCCGGTGGTGGCGTAGCGGGTATGCCCCACGGCCATGTCGCCGGGCAGCCGCGCCATGACGGCTTCGTTATTGAAGTTCTCCGAAACGTGGCCCAGGCCGCGGTGGCTGTTGAACTGGCGACCATCGTACGAAACGATCCCGGCCGCTTCCTGGCCGCGGTGCTGCAAGGCATGGAGGCCGAGGACCGTGTGGGCGGCGGCGTCGCCATCGCCAAGAATGCCGAAGACGCCGCATTCCTCCTTCAAGTGGTCGCCGTCTTGATCGTGATCCCGTTCATGAGCCTGATCGGAGTATCCAAAAGGATTGGTTACGTTGGGCAATATCGGGCTCATGGGGCCTTGCCTTCGTTGGTCTGAATCAACCGCTCGAGGTCGCGCCGGTCATTTTCCGGGTAGCCGGTTTCGGGCTTGGCCTTGTCGCCGCCCGCGGCCGGGTTCTGCGGTGCCGGCTGCGTGAGGCGATCCAGCGTTTGTTTGGCCTCGATCGCGCGATTGAGTCTGGCGGCGCCATCGCTGGCAGTCTCACCGGCGGCCATGAAGGATGGCGGCAACACTGATTTTAGTCCGTCGGCGGTCAATTCGATGATCGGCAGCGTCTTGGCGCGCGCTATCCAACCGGGGCGTTCGGCGCTGGTCAGCCAATCGGTGATGATCAAACCGACCCCCAAGATCGCCAGCGCGCGCACCGCGCCAAAGACAAAACCGAGCGAGCGGTCAAGATTGTTGAGAGCGCTTTTCTGGATGCTCCGGGCGACGGCGTTGGTCAGGATCGATAGCGCCAGCAGCACGACCAGGAAGATCAGCACGGCGGCGGCGGAATCCGCCGCCCAGTCTATGGGAATGATGCCGCGCGCGAAGGGCCGTGCCAACGGCATGCCATGCACGGCCGCGAGGACCGCGCCGATCCAGGCGGCGATCGACAGCACTTCGTGCACAAAGCCGCGCATGAACGCGAGCAGGGCGGAAATCAGGAGGACGATACCAAAGGCAAGATCGAGGCCGTTGACGGGCAGATTTTGCATCAATGCCCGCCGCCCCGCGAAGTACTCGCTTGAAAATTACCCGCGCCGGAAAACCTGCTCACCACGTCCTGCACATGCCCCATTTCTTTAAGCACCAGGTCCTTGGTTGAGGAGTCCTTGGTCGATGGGTCCTTCTTCTGGCTGGCCTTCGCGGCGCTACGCGGCACCCAGGCCTGACGGAAGCCGAGTTTCGCTGCCTCTTTCAGCCGCAAATCGCGTTGCGTCACCGCCCGTACCTCGCCGGAGAGCCCGATTTCACCGAAGACCACCGCGTCGGCGGGCACCGGTTCGCCGGTGGCAGCCGACACGAGCGCCGCCGCTACCGCTAAATCTGCCGCCGGCTCCTGAATCCTGAGACCGCCCGCGACGTTGAGATATATGTCGTGTCCGCCGAAGGCAAGGCCCGCCCGGGCGTCGAGAACCGCCATGATCATGTTGAGCCGGCCAAGGTCCCATCCGACCACCGCCCGGCGGGGGGTCCCAAGGCTGGAGGGGGCCACAAGTGCCTGAATTTCCACAAGAACTGGCCGTGTGCCCTCGATCCCCGCGAACACGCAGCTGCCGCTCACATTGCCGCGGCGTTCGGCCAGGAAAAGGGCCGAGGGATTGAGAACTTGATTGAGCCCGGCGTCAGTCATCTCGAACACGCCGATTTCGTCCGTTGGCCCGAAGCGATTCTTAACCGCGCGCAAGATTCGAAACTGGTGCCCGCGGTCGCCCTCAAAGTAGAGCACGGTGTCGACCATGTGCTCGAGCACGCGCGGACCCGCGAGTGTGCCTTCCTTGGTGACGTGGCCGACCAGAAAGAGCGTGAACCCGCGCTTCTTGGCGGCGCGGATCAGCTCGTGAGCGCAGGTGCGCACCTGCGTGACGGTGCCGGGCGCGGAATCAGCCGCATCGGAATACATGGTCTGGATGGAATCGATCACGACGACATCGGGCGGTCGGCCCGCCTCGAGGCTTGCGACAATATCGCGGACGTTGGTGGCCGCCGCCAATTGAACGGCGGCGGTGGCCATGCCGAGGCGCGCGGCGCGCAAGCGCACTTGATCGATCGACTCCTCACCGGTGATGTAGACACAGGTGGCATTGGCGGCGAGTTGAGCAGTGGCCTGAAGCAGAAGCGTCGATTTGCCGATTCCGGGATCGCCGCCGACAAGTATCGCCGAGCCTGCAACCAGGCCGCCCCCGCAAACGCGGTCGAGCTCGCCGATATTGGTCGTGCGCCGGGGCGGCGGCGCGGTCTGGCCCTTCAGCGCGACAAATTCTATTTTGCGTCCACCTTTGCCGCCACTCACGCCCTTGGGCAGGACCTCGCGCGGCGCCTCCTCGACGATGGTGTTCCACTCGCCGCAAGATTCGCATTTTCCGGCCCAGCGCGGGGCGGCGGCGCCACAACTTTGGCAGACGAAGGATTTTACGGACTTGGCCAAGGGCGGTCGCCTAAGGACGCATGGGTTTGTTTCGTGCGCCGTTCACCGTCGCAGCTTTCCGCTGTGCGCCGTTCACCGTCGCAGCTTTTCGCTGTGCGCCGTTCACCGTCGCAGCTTTCCGCTGTGCGCCGTTCACCGTCGCACCTGCATCTTGATCGGTCCTTCGGCGTTGCCGTGGACGAATTGATCGACGAACGGATTATCCGCGTGGTCGACGTCGCGGGCGGCGCCGTCCCATATCAACTTGCCCTGATACAACATGGTAATACGGTCGCCGATCTTGCGCGCCGAGTGCATGTCGTGGGTGATGCTGAGGGCCGTGATGCCCTGCTGTTTGACGCAAGCGATAATCAGATCGTTGATCACGTCGCCCATGATCGGGTCAAGCCCGGTGGTCGGCTCGTCAAAGAACACGATCTCCGGCTCGCCGGCAATGGCGCGTGCGAGCCCGACCCGTTTTTGCATGCCGCCCGACAATTCCGCCGGCGAAAGTTCGCCGACATCTGGAGAGAGGCCGACCTTCTCCAGGGTCTCGACGGCGCGCGCCTTGGCCTGGGCGCGGCTCAAGTGCTCGCGCTGCATCAGGCCAAAAGCCACGTTCTCCCAGACCGGCAGGCTGTCAAACAAAGCTCCGCCCTGGAACAACATGCCAAACTTTCGGTTAACCGCGTCGCGCGCGTTGGCGGGAACGTGCGTGACGTCCTCGCCGTCCACGGCGATGAGGCCCGAGTCCGGCTGCAAAATGCCGATGATGCATTTGATCAGCACCGACTTGCCGGTGCCCGAACCGCCGATCACCACCACCGATTCGCCCTTGGCGATATCGAGGTTGATGCCGTCGAGCACGCTCTTCGCGCCGAAGGATTTGTGCACATCCTTCAGACTGATTTTCGGAACGGTGGTTTCCGCGGTTGTGTTCATGTGCCGAAAAATAGCTCGGTGATGATGTAGTTGAAAGTCAAAATCAGGATCGACGACGAGACCACGGCGTTGGTGGTAGCCGCGCCGACGCCTTGCGCGCCGCCCTTGGAGTGGTAGCCGGCGTAGCATCCCATGACCGCGATCGTGAAGCCGAACACACCCGCCTTCACCAGCCCCGAGATTACGTCGAGCGGCTGCATGAAGTCGTAGCTATTGCTGATATAGGCCGCCGGATTGAACCCGAGTTTGTAGACGCTGACGACAAAGCCGCCGAACACGCCAATGATATCGGCGATCAGCACCAGGACCGGCAGCATCATTGTGCCGGCGACGATGCGCGGCACCACGAGATACTTGAAGGGATTGGTGGACAAAGTCGTCAGCGCGTCGAGCTGCTCGGTGACGCGCATGGTGCCGATCTCGGCGGCCATGGACGCACCGATGCGTCCCGCCACCATCAAGCCGGCGAGCACGGGGCCGAGTTCGCGGGTGAGTGACACCACGACGACGTTGGCGACGGCGTTTTCACTTCCGGCGGCGAAGCGCGCGAAGCCGGTATAACTTTGCAGCGCCAGCACCATGCCTGAGAAGATCGCCGTGAGACCTACGACCGGCAGCGAGTAATAGCCGATGTCGATCATCTGCCGGCCGATCAGGCGGAAATAGATCGGCGGGCGCGCGCAGTGGGATATGGCAGTGGCGGTAAATAGCGTCAGCCGGCCAATGTGGGCGAGGAACGCAAGGACGACGCTGCCGATGAGGGCGAGGAATTGCATGAGCGGGTCTATGACCGCGAGATCTGTGAGGCCGGGGCCGGCAAGTAGCGGCGGTGATAGCGTCGTCCGATGGCGGCCAGCAGCTCGTAGCCGATGGTGCCGGCCTGATTTGCGAGTTCGTCAATCGACTGGCGGCTGCCGATAATATTGATCGTGGCACCGGGGCCGAGGGCTGAATCCGGAACGTTTGAAACGTCGAAAGTGGTCAGGTCCATGGAAATGCGCCCCGCCACAGCGACTTTGAAATCGTCGATAAAGGCGTGCCCGGCCGCGCCCCAGCTCCGCAACAGACCGTCGGCATAACCCATTGAAACCGTTGCGAGTTTCGCCCCATCCGGGGCCAAGAAGGTGGCACCATAGCCAACCGGGGCGGCAGCGTCAACGCGACGCACCTGGAGGACTTTGGCCTGAAGCCTTACCACCGGGATCATGGGATTTGCGGCTGTTGGCGTCGGGTTGACGCCATAAAGTGCCGCACCCGGTCGAGCGAGGTCGAAATGAAAGCCCCGCCCTAGGAAAATTCCCGACGAGTTGACCAGCGAGCCTTTGGCGTCGGCGTATTTGAGGCGGAAGGTCGCAAGCATTGACGCAAATCGCTCGCGCTGCTGAAGGTTGAGCCGATGGTCCGGCGTCTCAGCGCAGGCCAAGTGGCTCATAAGTGCAAGCGGCGTCAGCCCCGATAAACCATCGGGATCAGCCATCAACTCGGCAAACTCGCGCTCGGTAAGACCCAAGCGGTTCATACCGGTGTCCACCTGCACCAGGGATTCCATCAGCAGATCGCTGCGCGCGGCGAATGCGCGCCACGCCTTGATCTGGCGCGGTGTACTGAGAACCGGAATCAATCGATGGGCGGCAAAGTCAGGCTCGGTCCCTGGGTTCGGGCCATGCAGAACGATAATGCGCAGATCCTGCCGGCCATCGACGATACCGCGGAGCGCGAGGCCCTCGTCGAGATGGGCGACATAAAAGGTCAGGCAGCCGGCAGCGCTCAGTGCCTTTGCCACCGGCTCCAAGCCAAGGCCGTAGGCGTCGGCCTTGACCACGGCTCCCATGTCGCAGGCCGGTTCGACCCGGCGTTTCAGCAACCGCCAATTCTCGCTCAGCGCCGCCAAGTCGACGGTCAGAATTGCGCCCGCGCGGTCTTGGGCGCGGTCTTCGGGTCGGGAGGAAGGCGGGCTGGCCATTTGCGGCCCTAATCATCAGAAAATCGGACGAAGGGCAAGGCCCGGGCCGGGCCGGGCATCAGACCACTAGCGAAGATGCTCGGGCAACTGTGAATCGTCGATATGATCGCTGAAGTGGGTGAAATCGGCCTCGAAGTGCAGTTTGACGTTACCGATGGGGCCGTGGCGCTGCTTGGCGACCAGCACTTCGGCCATGTTATGGGCCAGCTCGCAGCGTTCTTGCCACTTGGTATAGCGCTCGTGAAAGCGCTCGCTGGATTCTTCGGGCTTTTGCGAAGGCTCGCCGCGCTCCAGGTAATACTGTTCGCGGAACACGAACATGACGACGTCGGAGTCCTGTTCGATCGTTCCTGACTCGCGCAAGTCGGAAAGCTGCGGGCGCTTGTCGTCGCGCTGCTCGACGGCGCGGCTGAGCTGCGAGAGCGCCAACACCGGAACGTCCAGGTCCTTCGCCAACGCCTTCAGTCCCCGCGTGATGGCGGAGATTTCCTGCACGCGGTTTTCGCTGCGCTCGCCGCGGGCCGGCGCGATCAACTGTAGATAGTCGATCACGATCAGGCCGAGGCCGTGATGATCGGCGGTTTTGTTCTGGCGCGCGAGGCGTCGACAGCGCGTGCGAATGGCCGACACCGTGATCGCCGGCGTGTCGTCGATATAAAGCGGCAGATCGCCGAGTTCCTGACTCGCCACCACCAGGCGCGCGAAAGCGTCGTTGGACAGTCCGCCCGTGCGGATCGCGTGGCTGTTGATCTTGGAACGTTCGGCCAGGATACGCGTGGCCAGCTGCTCAGCCGACATTTCCAGCGAGAAAAAGGCCACCAGCCGGCCTTTTTCCTCGGCGTTGTCGGTGGTGCGGTAGTGGCGGGCGGCGTTGAACGCCATGGTCGTGGCCAGCGCCGTTTTACCCATGCTCGGGCGTCCGGCGAGGATCAGAAGGTCCGAGGCGTGCAGGCCGCCGAGCTTCTTGTCGAGGTCGCGCAAGCCCGTGGTCACGCCGGACAGCGCGCCTTCGCGCCGGTGCGCGGCCTCGGCGAGGCCAATGGCGGCGGAGAGTGCGTTTTCGAAGCTCTGGAATCCGCCTTCGACGGAATTGGTACTCGCAAGGTTGAACAGGCGCTGCTCGGAATCCTCAATTTGCTCCATGGCGGTCTCGTCGGGCTGGGACTCAAAGGCGTCGTTAACCATATTTTCGCCCAGCGCGATCAACTCGCGGCGCAAATATAGGTCATAGACCAGCTTGCCGTAGTCGCCGGCGTTGATGACGGTTACTGCACTCCCGGCAAGGCTGGCGATGTATTTCATGCCGCCGGCGGCGATGACCAAATCGTCACGTTCGAGGTAGGTCTTTAGGGTCACCGGATTGGCTTGGTGGCCCTGCTCGATGAGCTTGGAGCAGGCCTGGTAGACGCGGCCATTCACGGGATCGGCGAAGTGGTCAAAAGCGAGAAATTCGCTGACGCGCTCGAACGAGCGGTTGTTCATGAGAATTGCGCCCAACAACGCTCGCTCGGCCTCATAGTTGTGGGGCGGAGTGCGAAGAATATCGCCGCCGTTATCGGCCGGTTCGGCAGCGCGGAGAGGGGTGAGCATCGCGGGACCTTAATGGGTCTCAGATTAATGGAAATGACGAACATTGGGGATAAAAAATTCTACCGGGGATAGAATCGCTCAGCCCTAGCCGGCGTCAAAGCCTTCAACTTCTTGGTCTTTCCGCTTACGCTCCGAGGCCCCTCCCGCCTTGGATTGAGCCGCCTTCCCGGATTTAGGCCCTTGCTTTTTTTGGCGGCTTCGTCCGAAATCCCTGTTATTATTCCGCTGCTACCCTGCGACCGAACGGCCGGTAGGCGGTCAATCGCCCGGCCGGGGCCAAATGATCAAGGTCCTTGGGAGACAGTTGCGGTCACGAACCCTGTTGTATTGAGGCCGATAGGGGGGGGTGGAGATTTCGACGAGGCCTCGTCACATTGAGGAGCATTCAACCATGGTTCGTTTTGTAGCCCTTGCCATCATGCTGGCCATCGGCGCCGGCGTTTATGCCTTTATCCAAAAGTCCAACGTTGCCGCCGCCCAGATGCAGATCGCGGCCACCACGAAGGAACTGGAGACTTGGAAAACTCGTCTTAACCAGTACCAAGCGGAAGGCAAGACGGTTGCCTCCAATCTTGAGCAATGCACCGCTAAAGTGACCGAAATCCAGACCGCGCTCGACACCGCCGTCGCGGCCATGGCCAAGCGGCCCGGCGCCAAGCGTTAATCTCGGTTGATCGCTTCAGACCTCATCCGGGCTGAAGCGGCTCGTTAAGGGGCAAGGTGCGTCGCTCTCGGCGCGTCTTGCCCCTTTGCCGTTTTCGGTGAGCGGTCGGCCTGTTGCCAAATCCGGTCGCCTCTGACCCCAGGCTTTCCCCACCTCTTTTTTCCGGGCGACTTCGCACGATGGATCTTACGGCATTCTTGATGGCGGCACTCCTCGGCGTGGTTGAGGGCGTGACGGAATTTCTGCCAATTTCGTCAACGGGCCATCTGATTCTGGTTGAAGACCTCTTGGGCTTTGAAGGTCCGAGCGGAAAGCTCTTCGAAATCGTTATCCAGCTCGGCGCCATCCTGTCGGTGGTGTGGATTTACCGCGACAAATTGTGGCGGACGGCGCTCGGGCTCTTCAGCTCCAGTCCAGCCCGGCGCCTCACCTTCAATATCCTGATTGCTTTTTTGCCGGCGGCTGTGGTGGGTGCGCTGGCCCATGACTTTATCAAGGCGGCGCTGTTTTCGCCGTGGGTGGTGTCGGTGGCGCTGGTCGCAGGCGGCATCGCCATTCTGTTGATCGAGCGCCTGCAAAAAACTTACTCCGTCACCGCCGTCGAAGATCTGTCGCCGGGCCGCGCCCTGGCGATCGGCCTGTTCCAATGCGTGGCCATGATCCCCGGTGTCAGCCGCGCGGCCGCCACCATCATGGGCGCGCTGCTGATGGGCGTAAGCCGACCCGCCGCGGCGGAATTTTCCTTCCTGCTCGCAATCCCGACCATGTTCGGGGCGACCGCCTACGACCTCTACCAGAATCGCGATACGCTGACCTCCGACGGCCTCGCGGTAATTGCCGTGGGCTTCGTGGTCTCGTTCATCGTCGCGCTGATCGTCGTTAAGTGGCTGTTACGTTATATCTCGGCCCACGACTTCGGCGCCTTCGCGATCTATCGGATTGTTGTTGGCACGGTGATGATGGCGATCTTGCTCGCGCGATAAGCGGGCGCGATAAGCGAATGGAGTTCAGATCGGCCGGAAATCCGCGACGTGGACGTCGCCATTTTCGGTGCCGGCGAGCAGTTTGTCACCGTCGGGATTCCAGCACAGCGACGTAATCGGGTTGCCGTTGGCTTTCATGACCAGGGCCGAACCGCCCGGCCCGGGCTGTCCCAGTACGATTGTGCCGTCTTCAAAGCCGGCAGCGATCACGTCATGAAGCGGATTGGCGACGACCGCCGTGACCGGCGGGCCGCCGGCGCCGCCGAATTCCTGCGGCGCCTTGCCCATGGGCCCGCCGCCCGTGAACGGCCAGCAGATCACGCGCGCCGCCCCGCCGGTCGCGAGGAAGTGGCCGCGGCGTGTGAAGGTCATCGAGCGCACTTTCGTGTCGTAACCCGTCATGCGCATGTGTTCGCCGTCCGAAAGGCGCCAGCCGTGCAAGGCGTTTTCCTGCATGGCGGTGAGGACGTAATCGCCGTCCGGTGACCAGGCCACCTGCAGATGCGAGCCTTGCCATTGCAGGCTCGCCGGTACGGAGTCCTTGGTCGCCAACCACCACAAACTAACGCCGTTGTAGTGGCTCACGGCCAGGCGACGGCCTTTCGGGTTGATAGCAATTCCGCCGACGGAGGTGGGGTGGCTAAGTTTGCGCGGCTCGGCACCCTTCTTGCCGAGCACGAAGACGTCTTTACCCGATGCGTAGGCGCGAAAACCGCTGCCGGCATGGGCGGTGACGTGCTCAACCCAGCAGCCCTTGGTTTCGGCGAGCACTTCGACAGCGCCAACCGGCGCCAGTCTTACCAGCCTGCCGTCATCGCCGCCGGAGAGAAATGCGCCTTTGTCGGCGTCGGCCGACAGGCAAAGGGCAGCGCCCTTGTGCGCGTTGACGGTCACCGGCTCGGCGTCGAGGGTCTCGCTGTCGATCAGCCGAACGGTGCCGTCGCCAAGGCCGACCGCGAAAAGCCTGCCGTTGACCGCGGCGGAGACGACGTAGTCGCCGAACGAAAAGGTCGTAACGCGGCCGCCGGTTCTATTGTCTTGCGCGCCCTTTGTCCCGGTCACCATGGGTTACGCGACGCAGCCGTTGAAGCCTTTTTCGAGGGCGGCTTCGTCCAGTTTGCGGCCGATGAACACCAGGCGGCTGCGGCGCTTATCCTTGGCGGGCCAGGGGCCGGTGTAGCCGCCTTCCGACACCATATGCACGGCCTGAAAGACAAAGCGCTTGTCGTTGCCGGCCATATTCAGGATGCCCTTGGTGCGTAGGAGGTTCTGGCCCTCGGTCACCAGCAGATCGGAAATCCAGGCGTCGAATTTCTCGGCGCTCAACGGCGTAGAGGTCGAGAGGGAAATGCTGCGGATGTCCTCGTCGTGAATCGGATTCGCCGCGCCGGCGCCATCGTGGTGACCGCCGTGATCGTGCTCATGGTCATGTCCGTGCTCATGGTCATGACTATGATCATGGGCGGGATCATGGGCGTGGCCATGCAGAAAACATGGGTCCAGCTCCAGGGCGCGGTTGATGTCGAAGGCGCCCTTGTCGAGAATCTTATCCAGCTCGATGCCGCAGCGGCTGGTGTGATAGATCTTGGCGAAAGGATTGAGGGCGCGAACGCGAGCTTCGATGCGTTCCACATCGCCGGTCGAGACCAAGTCCGTCTTGTTCAACAGTACGATATCGGCAAAGGCGATCTGCTCCTCGGCCTCGCGGCTGTCGGCCAGGCGCTGCTCGACATGTTTCGCGTCGACCACGGTGACGATGCTGTCGAGTTTGGTTTTACGCTTGACGTCGTCGTCGGTGAAGAAGGTCTGGGCGACCGGCGCGGGGTCGGCCAAGCCGGTCGTTTCCACGAGAATCGCGTCGAATTTATCACGGCGCTTCAGCAGGCTGCCGATGATGCGGATGAGATCGCCGCGGACGGTGCAGCAAATGCACCCATTGTTCATTTCGAACACTTCCTCGTCGGCGCCAACGACCAGATCATTGTCGATGCCAATCTCGCCAAATTCATTGACGATTACGGCATATTTCTTGCCGTGGTTCTCGGTCAGCACGCGGTTGAGCAGTGTGGTCTTGCCGGCACCGAGGTAGCCGGTCAGCACGGTGACGGGAATTGCCCCGCTGCCTGATGTACTCATGTGGTTTGCTCGCTCATGCGGTTCAGCGTGACTTCAAGGGCTCGGGTACCATATAGCAGCGTTATATAGGTGTTGCCGGCCCATGCGAACAGGGGCAACGAGTCCTCCTTAAAACGCAGCCGGCGCGACCCTCACGGGCCGCGCCGGAAGAGGGTACTGCCAACAATTGCGCTTAGGGAACGTCTGAATAAGTAGCAGAAGGGACGAATTTGGTCATTTGCAGTCTCACGAATGTTGTGCGGATGGGGAAGATCAATCGCGGTGGAGGAGTTTTTCTGTCCTCGCGGCGTTCTGTGGGCTGGTCTGGCCCGTTACGCCGG
>CAMDRB010000037.1 GCA_945906455.1 Caenispirillum bisanense | reverse complement strand
GGGCATGGGACGCGGCTGGACGCCGACTTCGGACTCGATGCCGGTCGCGACCACCGACACGCGGATCTTGCCTTCCAGGCTTTCGTCGAAGCACGACCCGAAGATGATGTGGGCGTCGGATTCGACTTCGTCGCGGATGCGGTTGGCGGCTTCATCCACCTCAAACAACGTGATGTCGTTGCCGCCGGTGATATTGATCAAAACGCCTTTGGCGCCGCGCATGGAGGTTTCCTCCAGGAGCGGATTGGCGATGGCGGCTTCGGCGGCGTCAAGGGCACGACGCTCGCCCGAGGCTTCGCCGGTGCCCATCATGGCGCGGCCCATTTCCTTCATGACCGTGCGGACATCGGCGAAGTCGAGGTTAATCATGCCCGGCATGGTCATGAGGTCGGTGACGCTGCGGACACCGCCGTGCAAGACATCGTCGGCCATCTTGAAGGCGTCGGCGCAGGTGGTTTTCTCGTTGGCCACCCGGAACAGGTTCTGGTTGGGAATGACAATCAAGGTATCAACATAGGCCGCGAGTTCCTCGATGCCGGCGTCGGCCAGGCGCATGCGATGCACGCCTTCGAAGTGGAACGGCTTGGTCACGACCCCAACCGTCAAGACGCCCAGTTCGCGCGCGACCCGGGCGATGACGGGCGCAGCACCTGTGCCGGTGCCGCCGCCCATGCCGGCGGTGATGAAGGCCATATGCGCGCCTTCGAGTTCACGACTGATGATCTCGATGGCTTCCTCGGCGGCGTGACGTCCGATGTCGGGGCGGGCGCCGGCGCCGAGGCCTTGCGTCGTGTCGCGACCCAGCTGAATCCGCCGGTCGGTTCGCGATGAGGCGAGGGCCTGAGCGTCGGTGTTGGCGACGACGAAATCGACGCCCTCCATGGAACTCTGGATCATGTTGTTGACGGCATTGCCACCGGCGCCGCCGACCCCGATCACCGTGATGCGGGGCTTTAATTGAGCCTCGATAGTCGTCTTGGGTACGCTGATATTGATGGTCATTTTTTTATTCTCCGTTTTTTTTGCTAAGCTCGTTGCAGGTTTGTAAGGCTTTCAGCTCGCTTCTCAGGAGGTCGGTTGCGGGCGGGTGGACCGGTCGGCTGCCCCTCGACCTTTCGGGTTGATTTTGTGCGGGTCCTCATAATTAGAAATTCTCCCGCAACCATTGGCCGACCAAGCCAAGGCTGCGTTTTTTTTTGGCGGCCGCCATGGCCGCGTGGTCGGGTTTCACGACATGCTCGCGCAATCCGTAGCGCAGCAGGCCCAGCGCCGTGGAGAAGGCTGGTCCGGAAAGCGATTCCGGCAACCCACGGATGAGTTTCGGGCGGCCCAAGCGAACCTGTTTGTCGAGCATCAACTCGGCAAGGTCGCGCACGCCTTCCAATTGGCTGGCGCCGCCGGTCAGAACAATGCGGCGCCCGGCCATCTTGGCGACGCCCGAGGCCTCAAGGTGGCTGCGTACCAACTCGAAAGTCTCCTCAAGGCGCGCCTGGACGATCTGCACAAGCATGGATTTTGGCACTTCGTTGGCGCTGTCTTCGTCGTCCTCGCCGACCAACGGCACCTTCAAGAGCTCACGCGCGTCGGCCGGCGACTGCAGGACGCTGCCGTAAACCGTTTTCAGGCGCTCGGCCTTGGCGACCGGTGTCGAAAGTCCCTTGGCGATGTCGCCGGTGACGTGGTTGCCGCCGACGGGCAGGGTATCGACGTAGACCACTTGGCTTTCCAGGAACACGGCGATCGATGTGGTTCCGCCGCCCAGGTCGATCACCGTCACACCCAGCTCCTTCTCATCGTCCACCAGGCAGGCGAGACCCGAGGCGTAAGGCGAAACCACGCGATCTTCGATGTCGAGGTCGCAGCGGTCGATGACGGTATTGAGATTGCGCGAAGGGCCGATGGCGGCGGTCACCAGGTGAAGATTGACGCCGAGTTTTTCCCCGTACATGCCGCGCGGATCGAGGATGCCGTTGCCGCCGTCGATGGAATATCCCGTGGGGATGCAGTGAATCAGTTCGCGGTCGTTGACGTCGTAACGGGCGCTGCCGTGATCGAGCACGCGGCGCACGTCGGTGTCGCGGATTTGATGGCCCGAGACGGTCATCTCGACGTCGACCCGCGTCGACTGCGGCGTCCCGCACGACATGTTGAGAAACACTTTGTCGATGCGGATGTTGCTCATCTGCTCGGCGGCCTCGACCGCGGCCCGTACCGAGGCCTCGGCTTCATCCAGGTTGGTCACCTGGCCGGAGCGCAAGCCCCGCGACCGGTGATGGCCGGCGCCGGCGATCTGCAGTTCGCCGCCTTCGCCGAGCTGGGCGATGAAACAAGCGACCTTGGTTGTTCCGACATCGAGAGCGGCGATGGTGCTGCTGCGCGGAATTGATTTAGCCATGGGCTGCGATGCTCCTTTGCCGGTGACGTGTGGTGACGTTCATGGGTCTGTGTCCGTCCTTAGATGTTGCGTTTTTGAGCGTTCAAGGCAGCGGGAGCGGCCGCTGGGCCATTCACGGGCTCGGTTACTGGTGCCGTCACTGGTGCCGGGGGCTTCTTCGGCGCGACCGCGTCGAGAGCCGGGTTCGCGGGAAGTGAGTCCTTGTGGATGCGCACGACCAGCCGGTCTTCCAGCCGCATGTCGATGAAATCGAGGTCACGCTCGAGAATCTTGTGCTCACGTTCGAGGGTCGCGAGTCGTGCCCAGGCGGCCGCGACATCGACTTCCGGGAGGCGGATGGCGATGCCGCCATCGAACGCGTCGAGATAGACGTTCCAGCGCCGCGCGCCCACGCGCACCGCGCCGCGCACGCGACCGGCGAGGTCGACCTCGCTCTGCAAGGCTTCAAACAGCGCGGCGGCGTGTTGGGGCGCGTCGGGTCCGACGATCAGCGGCAGGGCCGGGTCGGCATCGGGAACGTCGACGATGGCGTTCCCGGATTGGTCCACCAGGGTGTAGCGGTCGCCGCGTTGCCACAACGCATAGGGCGTGCGTTCTTCGAGAAGAATGTGCAGGCTGCCGGGAAGGCGGCGCTCGATCTTGGCCGACTTCACCCACGGCAGCGCCTCGATGGCCGCCCGAGCCTGGGCGACGTCGACGGAAAGTATCGGTATGCCGCGTTCGATATCCAGCGCCGCGAGAAGGTCTTCGCGCGCCGTCATGGCGCGACCCTCGACGGTGAGGGCGTCAAGTTTCATGCCGATCGCCGCGCTGAGATCGAGGATCGCGCTGTCGGGAACGGCAAAGGCATGGGCCAAGGCATCGGGCATCGCCGGGGAGCCATGGAGATGGGTGATGGCGGCCGCGCCACCGGCTGCGATCACACCGGCCGCTGTCCAGGCCAAGGTTTTGCGGGAGACTAGGCGTCGCATTTGGCGTGCTCCACCATCCAGACAATGAGATCGGCGAACGTCAGGCCGATGTGCGCGGCCTGTTCGGGGACCAGCGACGTGGGCGTCAACCCCGGCTGGGTGTTGACTTCGAGCATGGTGAAATCCTTGCCGTCGAGACGAAGGTCGGCGCGGCTGACGCCGCGGCACCCGAGCACGCGGTGCGCCGCCAGGGAGAGTTCCAGGGCCCGCGCGTAAAGCACCGGTTCAAGCGGCGCCGGGAGAATGTGGGTCGAGCCGCCAACCGCGTACTTGGCTTCGTAGTCGTAGAAATCGCGCCCAGTGGTAATCTCGGTGACGGCCAGCGCAGCGTCGCCCATGACCGCGACCGTGACTTCGCGCCCCGGGATGAAACGCTCGGCCATAATCAGGTCGTTTGGTGCAAGACCAAGGTCGTCGAGCGGCGGATGATTGTCGCCGGCGCGCACGATTTTTACGCCGACGCTCGAACCCTCGTTGACCGGCTTCAGCACATAGGGCCGCGGCATGACGTCGCCTTGCGCGGCTTCGGCGCAGGTGATGACGCGCTCTTCGGCCACCGGAATTCCCGCGGTCGCGAACAGGCGCTTGGCCATGGGCTTATCCATGGCCGCGGCGGAAGCGAGGCGGCCCGAGTTGGTGTAGGGGATGCCGATCATGTCGAGCAGGCCCTGAATGCAGCCGTCCTCGCCGAAACGGCCGTGCAAGGCATTGAACACGACATCCGGCCGGGAGGTGGTCAGGGCCGCGACCAGCGCGGATATGTCGCGGGTCACGTCGATCAAGGTCGCAGCGAAACCCTTGGCGGTGAGCGCGCGCAGGGCGGCGTGCCCCGAGACCAGCGATATCTCGCGCTCCTTGGAAAAGCCGCCGCACAGAACGGCCACGCGCCGATACGCCGAGGGGGGATTTGTTGAGGGGCGGATCATGTTACCTCGCTCCCAACGGTGACTAGGGCGGCGGGGTCGTCGTTAGCAATGCCGATGCGCCGGATTTCCCAATCGAGCGTGATTCCGGAATTTTCCAAGACCCGGCGGCGTACGTCCTCGCCGAGCGTCTCCAGGTCGGCGGCGGTAGCGGCGCCGGTATTGATCAGGAAATTGGTATGCTTGGGCGAGACCTGCGCCCCGCCCATAACCATGCCGCGGCAGCCGGCGGCATCGATCAGGGCCCAGGCCTTAACACCCGGCGGATTGGCGAAGGTCGAGCCGCCGGTGCGCGCTTGCGTCGGCTGGCTCTGGTCCCGTTCGGCGCGAATGGCGCGCAGGCGGGCCGTGATCTCGTGGCGGTCGCCCTTGGTACCCTTGAACTCAGCGCCGATGAAAATCCAGTCCTCGGCGACGTTGGTGTGGCGGTAGGCGAAACCCATGTCGGCCGGGCCGAGCTTTTGGATGTTGCCACGGCCGTCGAGGGCGGTCACCGACGTAAAGACATCCTTGATCTCGCGCTCATAGGCGCCGGCATTCATGCGCAGCGCGCCGCCGATCGTACCGGGGATCCCGGTCAGGAATTCCAGTCCGGCGATGGCGGCGTCGCGCGCGACCAAGGCGACACTGGCATCGATGGCGCCGGCGCCGCAGCGCAACCTCAAGCCGTCGACGTCGATCGCGCTAAACGGCTTGCCCAGGTGAATCACGACGCCCGGCACGCCGCCGTCGCGCACCAGCATATTCGAGCCAAGTCCGACGATGTGAACCGGCACGTCATCGGGGCGGCCCTTCAGGAAGGCCGCGAGGTCTTCGGTATCGGCCGGCGTGAACAATACCTCGGCCGGACCGCCGACGCGGAACCACGTCATCTTGCCGAGGTCGGCCGACACGTCGTACCGGCCGCGGACGCGCGGCAGGCGATCGGTCAGACCTGGCATGGCGCGGCGCGCGGACATCATGCGGCTCCTCCGGCGAGCTTGCCGTCGCCTCCGGCGCGTTTCATTTCGCCTCCGGTGGCGGCGGCAGGACTGGCCTTGGACTTGCGAATGCCTGCGAGGTCGGCGGGCAGGGCCTGGGCCCAGGCCGTGATATTGCCCGCGCCGAGACACACCACCACGTCACCCGGGCGGGCGATGTCGTCGATCACCGCCGCGAGATGTTTGGGCGACATCAATGCGGTTACCGCGGGATGGCCGTGGGCATGCAGTCCGTTGATCAGACCATCGCGATCTATTCCGGCAATCGGCGCCTCGCCGGCGGGATAGACGTCGGCGACGACGACGTGGTCGGCGTCGTTGAAACACTGGCAGAACTCGGCGAACAGCGACTGCAGGCGGGTATAGCGGTGAGGCTGGACGACGGCGATGACGCGACCGTTCCCCGCCGTTCGCGCCGCTTTCAAGACCGCGGCGATCTCGACCGGGTGATGGCCATAGTCGTCGATGATGGTGATGCCCTCGACTTCACCAACCTTGGTGAAGCGCCGCTTGACGCCCTTGAAATGCGCGAGGCCGTCGCGAATGACCTCGTCGCTGAGTCCCATTTCGGCGGCGACGGCAACCGCGGCCAGGGCATTGAGTACGTTGTGCTGGCCGTACATGGTCAGCCGAATGTTTTCGATGATGCGTTCGCCGCCGGTGACGCGCTCGGAGACCGCGGCATCGAAACGCACGCCGCTCGTGTCGAGGACGAGATTGAGCCCGCGCACCATGGCAGCGGGGCTCAGCCCATAGGTGATGATTTTGCGGTCGGTGAGTTGCGGCAGGAGCGATTGCACCTCGGGGTGGTCGATACACATGACGGCAAAGCCGTAGAACGGGATCGATTCCACGAACGTGCGGAAGGCCGCCTTTACTTTGGAAAAGTCGCCGTAAAAATCCATATGTTCGGGGTCGATGTTGGTGACCACGGCAATCGTCGCCGGCAGGCGGATGAATGTGCCGTCGGACTCATCGGCCTCGACGACCATCCATTCGCCCGCGCCGAGGCGCGCATTGGTGCCATAGGCATTGATGATGCCGCCGTTAATGACGGTCGGGTCCAACGCGGCCGCTTCCAGCACGCTGGCGATCAACGAGGTGGTGGTGGTCTTGCCGTGGGTGCCGCCGACCGCCACCGACCATTTCAGGCGCATGAGCTCGGCCAGCATTTCGGCGCGGCGCACCACCGGCAGCATGGTCTTGCGGGCCGCGAGAACTTCGGGATTGTCCAGCTTGACCGCCGAGGAAGTGACCACCACGCGGGCGTTGCCGAGATTCTCGGCGCGGTGGCCGACCTCGATGCGGATGCCGAGCACGCGCAGGCGATCGACATTGGCGTTTTGCGCGATGTCGCTGCCCTGGACCTGATAGCCGAGGTTGTGCATGACCTCGGCGATCCCGGACATGCCGATCCCGCCAATGCCGACGAAGTGGATGACGCCGATGTCGAGCGGCATGGACTGCATCAGACGATTCCCCGTTTCATGGTGTATGCCGAAAGCGATGCGCCCGACCCCGGGGAAGTGACGGCGCGGGCGCCGTTGTCGCCGCGAATCAAATCGGTGACGACTCCCGCCAGCCGGGCGGCGGCGTCGGGAACGCACGTGCTCGCGGCTGCCGCCGCCGCTTTGGCCAGGGCGGCCGGCGTCGTTGCGAATTGCGTGAGCAGCGCGGCCAGGGCCGGCGGCGTGAATTGAGGCTGGTGTAGCATCCAGGCGCCGCCGGCAGCGACCAGCGCCCGGGCGTTGAATGTTTGGTGATCGTCGGCGGCGTGCGGGTAGGGCACCAGGATGCTCGGCCGGCCGATGACGCACGCCTCGGCAATGGTCGAGGCGCCCGAGCGGGCGATCAATAAATGCGCCTTGGCTAGTAGCTCGGGCACGTTGTCGAAGAAATGCCGCAACTGCACGTGGACGCCGGCCTTGGCATAAGCATCGTGCGTGCGGTCAAGGTCCTCGGCGCGACACTGCTGCGAGATCTCAACGCGCGCGCGCAAGGACTCCGGCAGCAGCGCCATGGCCTCCGGGACGATATCGCTGAACACCTTCGCGCCCTGACTGCCGCCCATGACCAGGATGCGGAACGGGCTCGCGGGCTCGGGCGGGATGTACGGTGAGGCGGCGAGCGCGGCCACCGCGGCGCGAACCGGCATGCCCGTGCGAATGATAGTGCTAACGCCGCGCGCCGGTTTCGCGAGATCGAACGAGGTGCAGACGCGGTTGACACGCCGGGCAAGCAACTGGTTGGCGCGGCCGAAGATGGCGTTTTGTTCGTGGATGACGGTCGGTAAGCCAAGCTGCGTCGCCGCGAACATCGTCGGCGCCGAGGCATAACCACCGAAGCCGACGACGGCGGCGGGATTTAGGCGTGACAGGAGCTTGCGTGCCTGCAGCACACCCGCGCCGAGCGCGATCACGCCCTTGAGCAGGCCGGTCAAGCCCTTGCCGGCAATGCCCTGAGCCGCGACGTGGTGGGTATCGATCAGACCGAGGGTGCCGGTATAACCGGTGCCGCGGTTATCGGTGACCAGCGCAAGTCGATGTCCCTCTTTGAGCAGCTGCTGCGCGAGCGCCTCGGCGGGGAAGACATGACCGCCGGTGCCGCCGGCGGCGAGCACGACAAGCTGGCCTGAGGTGCGGGATGCCATCATGGCGCGCGTCCATCGAGATCGCGGCGGCGCCGCGTCAGGGCGAGCAGCATGCCCATGCCGACACCGAGCGCCAGCAGCGACGAACCGCCGTAGGAAATGAACGGCAGCGTCATGCCCTTGGTCGGCATCATGTGCAGACTGGAGGCCATGTTGATAATCGCCTGCAATCCGAACTGCACGGCCAGGCCGCCGACCGCCAGCAGGACGAACAGGTTTTCCTCACGCGTCACCTTGGTTAGGGCGCGAATGACCAGGAAGGCAAACAAGGCGACAATGACCAAACAAAGCATTACACCGAATTCTTCACCGGCGACGGCGAAGATGAAATCCGTGTGCGCGTCGGGCAAGGCTTCCTTGACGCGACCCTCGCCGGGACCACGGCCGAGCAGGCCGCCGTGTTGGAAGGCGCGCATGGCCTGACTCACTTGATAGGTATCGCCGCTGGTGGGGTCGAGGAAGCGGTCGACGCGGCTGGCGACGTGCGGGAACACGAAGTAGGCGCCGACGATGCCGCCAAGCCCGATCACCATAATTAGGATCACGTAGAAGATCGGCAAACCGGCAATGAAGAATTGCGTGCACCAGACCGCCGCTACCACCAGAGTCATACCGACGTCGGGCTGACTAAGAAGTGCTCCGGCAATGCACAAGAGAAGGCCGAGCGCGATGAGGTTTCCGGGGAACTCCTCGTGCATTTTGTGTTCGGCGAACATCCAGGCCGAGACCACGGCGAAGAACGGCTTCACGAATTCCGAGGGCTGACCTAGGGACAGTGCGCCGATGTTGAGCCAGCGCTTAGCGCCATTGACATCGGTGCCAAGCACCAGGGTCGCGAGCGTCAGCAGGCCGGCAACGACAAAGCCGATGGCGGCAAAACGCCGGATGGAAATCGGCGCCAGCAGCGAGACCGCGAACATGACGATCAGCGCGAGCGGCAGGAAGGCCATTTGCTTGCGGACAAAGTGAAAGGTGTCGGCGCCGATGCGTTCCGCCGCCGGCGGACCCGCGGCCAGATTCAAGAGAATGCCGATGGCGATCAGCAGAACCGTGGCCGTGAGCATCCATTTATCGACCGTCCACCACCAACGGCCGACCGTGCTGATATCTGTGCGGGTGAGCGTGCGTGCGGTCATGGGCGGGGACGTCCTGGTTCGGAATCGCCTGATTGGGCATCGCCTGATTGGGCATCGGGGGCCCTGGGGGTTTGCGGCCATAACTTCAAGACGGCTTCCCGGAAGGCATTGCCGCGGTCCTCGAAGTCTTTGAACATGTCGAAGGAGGCGCAAGCCGGCGAGAGCAGCACGGTTGCGCCCGGCTGATTGTCGGCCAGCGCCATTTTTCCGGCAGCCGCGATGGCGGCGTCCATATCTCGGCAGAGATCGAAGGCAACCTTGCCCCCGAGCGTCTCGGCGAAGGCGGCCGCGGCTTCGCCGATCAAGAAGGCGTGGCGGATGTGAGCAAACAAAGGCGCGAGTGAGCCGATGCCGCCGGCTTTCGCCTGGCCGCCGGCAATCCAGTAGATATTCCGGTAGCACCTGAGGGCTTTTTCGGCGGCGTCGGCATTGGTCGCCTTGCTGTCGTTGATGAAGGAGACATGGTCGACAACCGCGACCAGTTCCTGCCGATGGCTGAGGCCGGGGAAGGTTTTCAGGCCGGCGGCGATGGCGCTTGCCGGAATGCCGTGGGCGAGAGCAACGGCGGCGGCGGCGGCGGCGTTTTGCCAATTGTGAGCGCCGGGCAAGCTCTTGGCCACGCGCAGATCGACAATCGTCGAAGGTGCGGCTCCGGTGGCATCGATCAACATGCCGTCGGTGACGTAAACGCCGCCGCCGACGGCGCGTTCGACGGAAATCGGCACGACGCGGTGCAGGCCGTCGCTGCGCAAGGCTTCGTAAAGTGCCCGGCAATGCGGATCGTCAACGCCGATAATCGCCGTCCGCGGATGACGCTGGCGCGCGAAGATCCGGCGCTTGGCGGCGATGTATTTGTCCATGCCGCCGTGGCGGTCGAGATGATCGGGCGTGATATTCAAGAGCACGGCGGTTTCGCAGGCTAAGTGCGGCACCAGTTCCAGCTGGTAGGACGACAGCTCGAGCACGTAAGTGCCGCCACGGCCAAGCGGCTCCAGGTCGAGCGCAGGGATTCCGAGGTTGCCGCCGACCTCGGTCACGCGCCCGGCGTGGCGGAAGATATGCGCCGTGAGGGCGGTGGTCGTGGATTTGCCGTTGGTGCCGGTGATGGCGATAACGGCGGCGTCGGTTTGAGCTTCGAGCAACAGGTCGACATCGCAGACCAGCGGCAGGTTGGCAGCGCGCGCCTTGACGGCAAGGGCGTGGGCCTGCGGGTAGGCATGGGGTACACCGGGGCTCCAGATCAACGCTACGACGCCGTTGAGGTTCATGCCGGCGCCGTCGAAGGCGGCGAAGCCATGGGCCGTGCCTGCCGCCAACGATGCCGGCTGGTCGTCCCATACCTCGACGCCGGCGCCGCTGGAGCGCAACGACCTCGCCGCCGACAGGCCCGATTTTCCCAGGCCCATCACGACGACGCGCTCGCCGGCGTAACGCAAAGTGGGAATCATGGCGAACGTCACCTCAGCTTCAGTGTGGCAAGACCCGCCACAGCCAATATGAACGCGATGATCCAGAAGCGAATCACGATCGTGGACTCCGCCCAGCCTTTCTCCTCGTAGTGGTGATGAAGCGGCGCCATGCGAAACACCCGCTTGCCGGTGAGCTTGAACGACGCGACTTGGACGATCACCGAGACGGTCTCCAAAACGAACAGCCCGCCGACGATGGCGAGCACGATTTCATGTTTGGTGACGACCGCGACCGAGCTTAAGGCGCCGCCCATGGCCAGCGATCCGGTGTCGCCCATGAACACCATGGCCGGTGGGGCGTTGAACCAGAGAAAACCGAGACCCGCGCCGACGACCGCGCCGCAGAACACCGCCAACTCGCCCGCCCCCGGCACGTAGTGAACTTGCAGGTAGTTGGCGAATACGGTGTTGCCGATGAGATAGGAGATGATCACGAACACGCCCGCGGCGATCATCACCGGTACGATGGCCAAGCCATCGAGGCCATCGGTCAAGTTCACGGAATTGGCGGCGCCGACCATGACAAAAACGGCGAAGGGAAGGTAGAACACACCGAGATCGAGCAGCACTTCCTTGAAAAACGGCACGGCCAGTTTGTCGGCCAAGGCCGGCGTCCCGGTCGCCGTGATCCAATAAACCGCGAGCCCGGCAACGCCAATCTCGGCCAGCAGCTTAAGCCGGCCTTTCAAGCCGCTGACCGTGCGTTTGGTGACTTTGAGATAGTCGTCGATAAATCCGATGAAGCCGTAGCTGAGCGTGACGAACAGCGCGATCCAGACATAATTGTTGCTCAAGTCGGCCCACAGCACGGTGGCGACGGCAATGCCGAGCAGCATCATGACGCCGCCCATGGTCGGCGTACCCTGTTTGGTAACCAGATGGCTCTGGGGTCCGTCGGGGCGAATGGGTTGGCCATCTTTTTGATTTGAGCGCAGCCAGCGGATGATCGCGGGGCCGAACACGAAGGCCACCAGCAGCGCCGTTATCACCGCACCGCCCGCCCTAAAGGTCAGGTAGCGGAATACATTGAGCCCGCTGAATTCGCTCGATAGTCCGGAAAGCAGGTAAAGCATCGTTGTTCGCTTTCTAATGACCGTTGGCGGCGCGATGGCCGGCGCCGTGTGTGGCGTCGAGCGCAAGCAGCGCCGCAACCACGGTTTCCATATGACTGCTGTGCGAACCCTTGATCGCGACCACGTCGCCCGCGCGCACGGCCGCGGTGACCAGGGGAATGAGACTCGTTGAGTCATTGGCGTGGCCGCCGCGCATGGGTGCCGGCATGATCTTATGAAGGTGCTCCATGAGCGTGCCGGCCGTGAAGACCAGGTCGATTTCGGCGGCCTTGAGGCTCGACGCGAGACCGGCATGCATGAGAGCCGCGGCATTTCCCAATTCGAGCATGTCGCCCAGAACCATGATCAGCCGCCCACCGCGAGTCCCGCCGACGGGCTGGCGCATCTGGGCGAGGGTTTCAGCGAGAACCCGAACGGCCGCCGGGCTCGCGTTATAGCTTTCGTCGATGACGAGCAAGGTACCTCCGGCCAGCGGCACCCGGCTGCGCGCGCCCCGTCCCGGCGGCGCTTCAAGCCGGGAGAGCGCGCCCGCGGCCCGATGAAAGTCGCGCCCCATGGCCCGAACGGCGGCTAAGGCTGCGACGCTGTTCAAGGCCCAGTGACGACCGCTGACAATCATGTCGTAGATGACGCGTTCGCCGTCGAACTCGGCGGCGACCTGGGTGCCGTCGGGCGTCAGCGACCACGACAAGAGGCGCGCGACGGCGTCGCCGCTGGCGCCAAAGCCGACGATGTTCTTGCAGGCGGCGGCATTCGCGGCCGCGACCAGGCGCGGGTACTGGGCGTTGTCGCGCGGAAGTACGACCGCTCCACCCGGTTCCAGCCCGGCCATGATCGCGGCTTTCTCATCGGCGATCTCAACCACAGAATGGAAAAACTCCAGGTGCGCCGCTTCGACGGTTGTAATGACGGCGACGTGGGGCCTGACCATGCGCGAAAGCGGCGCGATTTCCCCGGGGTGGTTCATGCCCAGCTCAAAGACGCCGAAGGCGGCGTCGGCCGGCATGCGGGCCAGGCTTAAGGGCACGCCCCAATGATTGTTGAGATTGCCTTCGTTGGCGTGCGTTTTGCCAAGGACACTGAGGCCGAGTTTCAGGGCTTCCTTGGTGCCGGTCTTGCCGACGCTGCCGGTTACGGCGACGATGCGTGCCTTGGCGCGGGCCCGGGCAGCCACCGCAAGATTCTGCAGCGCCGCAAACGTATCCTTAACCATTACCAGGCGATTATGGTATTCGCCGGAATCTTTGATCGTCTCATGGACGATCGCGGCCGAGGCGCCTAGCTTAAGCGCCGCGAGCACGAAGGCATGGCCATCAAAATTTGGCCCCTTCAGCGCGATGAACAAATCGCCCGGCTTCACGCTGCGGCTATCGATCGAAACACCCGAAGCAACCCAGGTCCCTGTACAGCGACCGGCGGTGGCTTTGAGAACCGCCTCGGAAGTCCAAAGTGAGTTCATGAACGGCCTCCGTGACGGCTGCTCGCGCCGATAATGTTTCGGACCGTGTCGCCGTCGTTGAACGGAATGATTTGGCTTCCGATGATCTGACCGGTCTCGTGACCTTTGCCCGCCACCAGCAGCACGTCGCCGGCGCCGAGCCCTTGGACAGCCAGGGCAATGGCTTCGGCGCGGTCGGCGATTTCCACGGCATCGGGACAGCCCAGCATGACGTCTCGGCGGATTGCCTGGGCGTTCTCCGAGCGGGGATTATCGTCGGTGACGTATATAGTGTCGGCGAGACGGGCCGTGGCTTCGCCCATGACGCGGCGCTTGCCTTTGTCGCGGTCGCCGCCACAGCCGAAGACGACGACCAGGCGGCCGACGGCATGGGGGCGGAGCGCGCGCAGAACGGCATCCAGGGCATCGGGTGTGTGGGCGTAGTCTACATATATAGGTGCGCCATCGGCGGTGGCGGCCACGCGCTCTAGGCGACCGGGAACCCCTTCAAGGTGCTCAAGGGCGGCGACGGCGGTGTCGCGGTCGGCGCCGGCGGCCAGGGCCAGGCCAAGAGCGCACAAGGCATTGCCGATCTGGAAGGTTCCGGCCAGCGGCAGGCGCAGGCGATATTCTTTTTCGAAAATCACGAGATCGAGCACTTGAGCGGCGCCGTCGATCTCGACGTTGACGACACGCAAGGCCTCGCCGCTTTTTCCGTAGGTCATGAGGCGGTGACCGCGTAGCCGGCAAGCGATCTCGAAGGCGGCGCATTCGCTGCTGTCGGCGTTTAAAACGGCGGTCCCGCCCGGGACCAGGACGTCGGAGAACAGGCGCAGCTTGGCCGCCATGTAGGCCGCCATGGAACCGTGATAGTCGAGGTGATCGCGGGTCATGTTGGTGAAGCCGGCGACGGCGACTTTGACGCCATCGATGCGGAATTGGTGGAGGCCGTGGCTTGAGGCTTCCATGGCCAGGTGGCTGACGCCGCGCGCGGCCATGTCGGCGAGCAGGGTGTGAAGCTTGGCCGGATCCGGTGTGGTCAGGCTGCCTTCAAGGCGCAGACCGGGGCTGATCGCGCCGAGGGTTCCCAGATAACCGGCCTGGTATCCAAGGCGCGACCAGATCTGCTGCGTGAAATGCGCGACCGAGGTTTTGCCGTTAGTGCCGGTGACGGCGGCAATCATGCGCGGCTGGGCGCCAAAGAAACGTGCGGCCATCAGCGCAAAACGCCGTCGTGGATTGCTGTCGGTGATCAGGCGTACGCCGGCGGGATAATCGCTCGCCTCCGGGGTCCCCTTGGTCGCCAGATTGGTTCCCGGCGGCGCCAGCACCGCGGTTGCGCCACGGCGCAGGGCATCGTCGATATACTCGCGCCCATCCTGGCTTGCGCCAGGCAGGGCGGCAAACAGGAATCCCGGCTGCACGGCGCGTGAATCCGCCGTCAGTCCGGTGATATCCAAATCCTTCAACGCCCGTTGATCCATTCCCCGTTCCTCAAGTAGTTCACTTAGGCGCATTGGCGGCGCCAAGGTCCTCAACGCCGCTGGCCTCGACGCCACCGACTTCAACGCCACCGACTTCAACGCCGATATCGCCGATCAGCCCGCCGATAGCGTCCCCAGGCTCACCTATGAGCTCGCGCGTGATCGCGACCTTGGTGGTTTCCTCGTCCATGGCGGTCGGGATGAGCGCCGGACCTGCGACGCTTTCGCCCGAGGCGCTGGCCTTCACGATCGCCGGCGCGCGAAGGCGCGCATCGATTAAGATGCCGGCCTCCGCCGGCGCGCCGTATTCGTTTTGCGGCTCGCTGGGGCCGTAGACCTGGATCAATTGCGCAAGCGGCTGAAAATTATCGGCGTGGCCCATGGGGAAAACGCCGAGCAAAGGACCGATCTTCGCGATGATGTTCCCGGTGGTCGGCGCGGCATTCCAGCCCGCATTGTTGAAGTTGTAGGTTTCCTTGGTGCCGTGCGGCTCGTCGAGCAGCACCAGCACGACATAACGCGGCGCATCAATGGGGAAGGCCGCGACGAAGGACGTGCGCTTTGAGGTTTCAGAGTAGCCGCCGCGGCTGGTGGTTTTTTCGGCCGAACCGGTCTTGCCGCCGACCAGAAAGCCCTTGGCGTCGGCCTGTTTGCCCGAGCCGTAGAGCACGGTCAGGCGCATGAGCGCGCGGAGATCCTCAGAGGTTTTTTCGGAAATCACCCGCTGGCCCTCGAGCGCCTGCCCCGGAGCGCGGTGCATGATCGTCGCAGGGTAGAGCGTGCCGCCATTGACCAGCGCGCCGACGGCCGCAACCATGTGTACCGGCGTTACCGAAATGCCGTGACCGTAGGCGATGGTGATGGTGTTGATGTCGCGCCAAGTGGCCGGATATTGCGGCGTGCCGACTTCGGGCAGTTCCAGGCGCAACGGTGTCAGCAGCCCCAATTTCCGCAGGAACGCCTTCTGCGCTTCGGTTCCCGCCTCCAGCGCCATCTTGGCCGCGCCGATGTTGGACGAGTGAATCAAGATCTCGGGCAACGACACCATGCGGTTGAGGCCGTGATAGTCGCCGATGGTGAAACGGCCGATCTTGATGGGCGTGGATGCGTCGTAACGGCTGCCCAGCTGGGCCGAGCCATTTTCCAGCGCCATGGCCGCCGTGAATAACTTGAAGGTCGAGCCCATTTCATAAAGGCCGAGCGTCGTACGGTTGAAGCGCGAGTCCTTCGAAGCCGTGCCCATGGACTTGGGGTCGTAGTCGGGCAGGGAGACCATGGCCAGGATCTCGCCGTTCCGTGAGTCCATGACGACGGCGCTTCCGCCTTGGGCGCGGTAGCGCGCGATCGACTGGCTCAGGCTTTCGCGCACGGCGTGCTGGACGCGCACGTCCAGTGACAACCGCAGCGGCTCCTCGCGGGCGCCGAGGACGTCGTTGAAGGTTTTTTCGATACCGGCAACGCCGTGGTTGTCGGGATCGGTGACGCCGACCACATGGGCGAACAGTGAACTATGCGGATAGACGCGGCTTTCCGAGTCCTCGAAGGAAATGCCCGGAATGCCGAGGCGGTTCACGGCCACTTGTTCGGCCGGCGTCAGATTTCGGCGCAGATAGATAAAGCGCTGGCCCGACGAGAGATGTTTCAGCACGTCGGCGGTGACCAGGTCGGGCAAGGTCGCTTTGAGTTTTTCCGCGGCGGCTACGGCGTCGGGGACCTTCTGAGTATCGGCGAAAAGATTCACCGTCGGCAGGTTGGTCGCGACGATCACGCCGTTGCGGTCGAGAATGTCGGCCCGGGCCGTTGCCGGGCGGGCGATGCCAGCGGACTTCGCGGCGAAGGCCGGGCCTTCCGCGAGCACCATCAAATCGATCACCCTGAGGCCGATCAGGCCGAAGGCGGCTCCGAACAAACCGGCGGTGACGATCAGGCGCAGGCGCCCGGTCTCGACGGCGCGGGTGGTCGTGCCTTGAAGGCGCAGTTTCGGCTCGCGGCTCGGTTTCACTTCCTCGCCGGGATAAAGGAACAACCGGCGGCGCTGCGTGACCGGGATCATCTCGGCACCTGCGGTGAAAACGGACCGCGCTCGCGGGCGGAAGGCGTCGCCGCGCCCGCTGACGCCGGCAGGAGGATGTCTTGCAGGCGCGCGAGGATCACGGCGCCAAGTCCCGGACGGCGGATCTCGGGCTCGCGCGCTTGCGCTTCAATGCGCGGGCGAGCCTGAAGGGCGCCGGTGGCGGGTTGCGTGGCCGGTTGTGCAACGTGGCCCTTGGCTGCGGCTCGGAAGGGCAGCGCCGAGAGTTCGGCGATGTCGGCCGCGGTTGCCGGGCGAAAGCCCAGATGTTCGCCGCTCATGCGCCGCAGCCGCTCGGGATCGTTGAGGTAGGTCCATTCCGCCTGCAGCACGCGGATGGCGGCGCGGTCGCGGATGACTCGCTCCTGGCGCGCGACCAACTCGTTCTCGAGGGCCAAGACCTTATACTTCAGCAGAAACAGCGAAACGCCGACGCCGATGGCCAAGATGCCCCAAAGGAAATATGACGCCCTCATGCCAAGCCTCCGGCAAGGGGGGCCGAGCCTCCCGCGTGGGCGGCCAAGGATGGCGCGGGGGTGCGTTCGGCGATGCGCAGGCGCGCCGAGCGTGCGCGGGGATTGTTGGCGATTTCGCTTTCGCTCGGAGCAATCGGGCGGCGCGAGAGCGGCTTGAAGGTGGCGGCGGCGAAGCTCGCGCCCAGGCTCGCGGGCGTGTGGCGCGAGGGGCGCAAGGCCGAGCCCGAGCGTGCCCTCAGGAATGTCTTGACGATCCGGTCCTCCAGCGAGTGGAAGGATACCACCGCCAGGATGCCGCCCGGGCGAAGAAGTTGCTCGGCGCTTAAGAGGCCGCGCTCGAGCTCGCCCAACTCGTCGTTGACGTAGATGCGTAAGGCTTGGAACGTGCGGGTCGCGGGATCGATGCCGTCTTGCGAGCGGCGAACTTCGGCGCGAATGACGTCGGCGAGGCGGAGCGTGCGCGAGAACGGACGTTCACGCCGGGCTTCGACAATGGCGCGTGCGACACGCCGGGCGTGGCGTTCCTCGCCGTAGGTGAAGATGATGTCGGAGAGTTCTTTTTCAGAAAGTGTATTGACCACATCGGCGGCGCTACGGCCGCTTTGTTCCATACGCATGTCCAAGGGGCCATCGCGCAGAAATGAAAATCCGCGCGCGCGATCGTCGATCTGCATGGAACTGACGCCGAGATCGAGCGCCACGCCGTCGATGCCAGTGATGCCTCTCGCCGACAGCAACGCGGCCATGTCGCCGAAGCGGCCCTGGACCAGGTGGACGCGCCCCGGAAATCGTTCGGCGAGCAATTCCCCGCGCGCCAGCGCCTCGGGATCGCGGTCGATCGACCAGACCACGCACGGGGCCGCTTCGAGCAGGGCGGCGGTATATCCGCCGGCGCCGAAGGTGCCGTCGAGGTAAACGCCGCCGGCCTTGGGCGCGAGGGCGGCGATGACTTCCGCGAGCAGAACGGGGATGTGGTCGGCACTGGCGGGCGCGGGCGTGCCGGTGGTGAAGGCCGGGCACATTTAGCTCATGTCCTTCGGCTTGAGTGCCGCGGTCACGCGCTGGAGTTTGGCTTTCATCACGGTGGCAAGCGCGGCCGGTTCCCACATCTGAAACCGCCGGCCCTGGCCGATGAACGTGGCTTGGTCCTTGAGATTGGCCTTGGCGATGAACTCGTCGGGCAGAACGATGCGCCCCTCGCCGTCGAGCGGCAGCTCGCGCAACTCGGCCATGATCAATTCGGCGACGTCATCGCGGGTCGATGGCCCGAAGGAATCGGCAATCTGCGCTTCAAGATTTTCGAAGCGGTCGAAACCGGCGCCCTCGAGGCAGGACTCGAACAACGACGGGTGAATGGCGACGCTGGTCAGGCCGCGCCCCTGGATGACGGCGCGGAAAGGCGCCGGCACGGATACGCGGCCCTTGGCATCAACCTTGTTCACGAACGTCCCGAAGAACGCTTTCATCGCAGAGCCACCTTGGAACCCCGTTCCCCTGCGCCGGCGCACCGCTCGGTCTGAGATTCCAATGACTTAGGAAAGACTCCCGAGGCCCGTAGCCCGACCTTAATGGTATTACATGGGATTTTATGGGTGTCAATGGGATTATCCCGTAAGTGCTTGGGGTTACAGGCATTGTTCTACATTTGTTCTCAAAGCAGGCGCATCAATGCGGCCCGCTCGCGCAGTTTTATTTCAGAGCCAGTCTAGTGGAGTACCGCCCCCGAAAGGCGGCATCGGGGTAGCGGGGTGGCCTTTTTGGGGCAGGGCGCGCTTAGAAGCGAGTTGCCCGATCACCTGCCCCAGCGCCCCACCCCTAGGGGACTGG
>CAMDRB010000036.1 GCA_945906455.1 Caenispirillum bisanense | reverse complement strand
CACGGTCATCGGCACGGTCAGCTCCGACGACAAGGCGAAAATCGCCAAGGCCAACGGCTGCGATCACGTCATCGTCACCAAAAGCCAAGACTTTGTGCAAGCGGTGAAGGACATCACCGGCGGCAAGGGTTGCGCGGTGGTCTACGACTCCATCGGCAAGGACACCGTCATGGGTTCGGTCGATTGCCTCGCCGTGCGCGGCACCCTGGCGGTCTTCGGGATAGCCTCGGGCCAGATCCCGCCGCTCGACACCGGCTTTTTGACGGCCAAAGGCTCGCTCTACCTGACGCGCCCTTCGATCGCTCACTACACCGCCAAGCGCGAGGAGCTCGACGCCGGCGCCGCCGCCGTCTTCGAGATGATCAAGTCCGGAAAGATCAAGGCCGGCGCCCCGAAGAAGTATGCGCTGAAAGACGCGGCCCAAGCCCACCGCGACCTGGAATCCCGCGCGACCTCGGGTTCGGTTGTGCTCGCGCCGTAAGCGCTTAACGCCGCAGGGTAACGCGGAAGGTGCTGCGCAAGCCGTCGGGAACCAGAAAATAGCTGCCGAAGGAGCCCGGCCGGAGCGTCACGCCGTCGCCCGGGCGAAGGGTGAGACGCACCGGCTCGATCTGCGTCCAGACTTGGCCATTGTCGAGGGTGATGGTGGCCTTGCCGGTGGGGCCGGGGGTGAAGGTGACGACCTTGGCCGTCAGTGTACTGGGTTGTGCCGGAATCGTCGCGGGAGTGGCCGGCGCGGGAGTTGACGGCACGGGAGGTGGGGTCGCGGGGGATCGGACCGCAGGACTTGGCGGCGCCGGACTTGGTGTCGCGGGAGTCGCGGCCGCGGCACGCGGAGGCACCGCCTGATCGTCAACAACCTTGTCGTAGCACGCGGCGCGGGCCGCCACGTCGGCGATGGCGCGACAGGTCTGCAGGCGCGCCGTCACGGCATCGGCGGCCACGGCGGCGGCCGGCGCGCTCACAAGAATTGCCGCGACGATCCACAAGAGAGATCGAACCCGACGCATTCGCAAACTCCTTTTCCTCCTATTTCCTGCCCTGGCTTCGGCTACAGGTCCTTGACCATGCACACGGCTGACGATGGGCACAGCGTTGCAAATTCGGTCGTCGACGCAATGCTGGGCGGCGCGCTTGATCGATCGATTTTATCAAACCCGAGTTTGGCAAAGAATCCCTCGGCTGTCGTCGTAAGAAGCCACAATCGGCGGACGCCATTTTTGGCGGCGGCGTCGCACATGGCGGCGACCAGCTTTGTTGCCAGGCCGGACTTGCGGAGCCCGGAGACGACCACGACAGACCGCAGAAGCGCGTCCTTACCGTCGCCCTCCAGTCCGGCAAACGCCACCGTGCGGTTGTCATGGTCCAGAAAACTGAATAAGCGGCAACGTTTGTCAGCCGGATTGACGTCAGGCAATGCTGCGCCTCGAAGCTCCGAGCGCAGCGCGGCCAGTTCAACTGCCCCGGTCAATAACGCGAGCTGGTATTTCTGTCCTGTCGCCAACAAGGCTAATTCCCGCGCGCTCGTGCGCGCGCCGCCGCCACCTCGGCGGCGAAGTCGATCTTACCCGAGCTGGTGTCCACCGAGACGCCGGCGAGAACGTGGGTGTTGACGAAGTAGCCCGGGGTCAGTGAAATCTTCAGCGCGCGCGCGAGATTGAAATTGGCGAGCAGTTGATCGGCGATCTCGGGCGCGACCATGTCCTTGCGCAGGCGCTCGACGTCGAGGCCGACATCCTTGGCGATGCCGAAGATGATGTCGTTATTCAACTGGCCGCGGTGAGCCATCATCGCCTGGTGGTAGGCTTGGTACTTGCCCTGGCGCACGGCGGCCAGCGCCGCCTTGGCGGCCACGATCGATGCCGGCCCCAGGATCGGAAATTCCTTGACCACCAGTTTCATGCCCCGGTCGTCGGCGAGCAGTTTGTCGAGCTTGGGCTCGACGGCCTTGCAGTAAGGGCATTGATAGTCGACGAATTTGACCAGGACGACGTCGCCGCCCGGGTTGCCGAGGACCGGCGTATGGGGGTCGCGCAACAAATCTGCCACCCTGGCGGCGGCGGCCTTGTCGGCGGCGGCTTCGAGGATGGCCTTGGCCGGATCGCCGGTTTGCGCCACGGCAATGCCGCCGAAGGCCAGGGCCGCGGCCAGAATCACGGATTGCCGAAAGGTCTTCATTTACTTCTCCGCATCTGCCGTCGATGACTCACGCCAGCACAGCGCCGATCGGCCCGACGCCGCCGGCATTGCGCCAGTCGGCGATCATGACCACGACGCCGTCGGGATCGACGATGGTGATTTCGGGCGTGTCCTTCGCTCCCGCGACCTGCGGCCTCTGATCGGCGGCCGGGCGCATCCTAAGCTGGGCGGCGACGCCCAAGGCTTTCAGCGCCGCCATCACGCGGTCGGCATCGAAGTTCTCGATCCCGAGGCAGAAGTGATGGCCGCTTATGCTGCCTTCGTGCAGCGAGATATATTGCGGACCGTCGCCGATGGTCATAACCGGCACCGCGCCCTTGGCCTGGCGTGTCTTGACCTTGTAGCCGAAGACCCGTTGGTAAAATGCCAGAGATTTGTCGACGTTGGAGACATGCATCTGGACGCTGTTGATCTTGCGCAGCACCAAGGGCGCCTGGTTGCGCGACGGCTTCGCCGGGATATTGCAGACTTCGCCCAGGAAGCCCGAGCCGCCGCAATAGCTGGCGTCCTGGATTTGCAGCACGATGCCGTCGGGATCGGGGAAGGTCATCTCCGGCGTGTCGACCGCGCCGAGGGGGATCTGGGCCTTGGCCGCGCGCGGGTTGGCGCGCGCCATGACGTCCATCTCGCCGAGAATCTTGACGGCCGCAACCGGATCGAAATTGTTCATATGAACGCAGGTGTGGTGGCTGAGGCGGCGTTCGGGCGGCGTGCCGGGCGCGAACGGAATCGGGCAGACGAACTGCGGTCCGTCCCCGACCGTCATGATCGGCCAGTCGCCGTTGCGCTGGCTGGTATAGACCGTGAGATCGAAGATCCGCTGGTAGAACGCAACCGAGCGCGCATGGTCGGCGACAGCGATCGAAACATGGTTGAGATCGAGGATCGGAAACGGCGCCGGGCCCGATGGTGCCCCAGCTTGTGCCCAACCTGGAGCCACGGCTTGAGCTGCGACCATGGCCGAAAGTGCGCCAAAGCCGCGGCGCGTGAGGCTTTCAGTTCCTTGGCGGATAATCCGTTGGCCCATGAGTTGTTCCCCTAAAGTGCCCGTCCCCTTAGTGCCCGTCTCGACCGAGGCACTATACCCGTCCGGCGCGGGCGGTCCAGGAATGCCGGGCCTCGGGATCGGCTCACGAACCTGCTTTCTCCTGCAATATCAATACAATCCGGCGCAGCGCAACGAGAGAAAATTCGCGTGGTTGAGCTATCCCCAGCCCGCGTGGGTTTGCTATGGTCCGGGTGCGCCATATCCGGGGGAGTATTCGCCGCCATGACCGAGGCCACCAGTTCAAGCTCGCCGTTCGCCAAACTGTTGAAGTCCGCCGCGAAAGTCGAGCCACGCGAAACCGCCGCCGTGTTGTCGGCATTTTTCCTGTTTTTCTTTGTGCTCGGCAGCTACTTCGCCGTTCGCCCGGTGCGCGAGACCATCGGCAGCATCCTCGGCGGCGAATATGTCGCCGACCTTTGGCTTTATACCGCGATCTTCTCCATCGCCATTATTCCGATCTACGGCTGGCTGGTCGCAAATGTCCGGCGCGCCGTGCTGTTGCCGTCTATTTATGGTGTCGTGGCCGTGATCCTGGCCATCATCGGCACCATGATGACCGACAAGGACGTTGATAAGACCGTCGGCGCCTTCTTCTACGTTTGGATCAGCGTGCTCAACCTGATGCTGGTCTCGGTGTTCTGGAGCTTCCTTCTGGAAATGTTCAGCCGTGAGCAGACCAAGCGACTGTTCGGGTTCATCGCTGCCGGCGGAAGCCTGGGCGCGCTGGTCGGGCCGTTCACGACCCGGATGCTGGCGTCATCCATCGGCGACTCCGGAATACTCTACGTCGGCGCCGCCGGCTTTGTCGGCGCCATCGTTTGCCAGCGCATCCTACTCGGCCTGTGGGAGCCGGTTGCGGCCACGGCGGCGACAGGCCAGGAAGCCAAGACGGGCCAAGAAACCAAGAGCCGGGGCGTCGGCGGCAATCCTTTTGCCGGCATCACCATCGTCCTGAAGTCGCCCTATTTGCTGAGCATCGCGCTGTTCGTCGTGCTGCTGTCGGTGGCCAACACCATTCTTTATTTTGAGCAGCTGCGCATCGTCGCCGAGAATTTCCCTGACCGGACGGCGCGCACCGAAGTATTCGCAAGCATCGACGTGGTTGTGCAATCGCTGACGATCATCACCCAGCTGTTCCTGACAGGGCGGATCGCCACCAAACTGGGCGTGCGCTCGCTGCTCACCTTCGTACCTATCGCCATGATTGTCGGGTTCCTGGCGCTGGCGGCATTCAACGTTTTCGCGGTGTTCGTCGTGGTGTTCGTGGCGCGCCGCTGGGGCGAATACGCCTTCATCCGGCCGGGCCGGGAAATGCTGTTCAGCAGCCTGGATACCGAAACCAAGTACAAGGCCAAGAGCTTCATCGACGTGCCGGTCTATCGCGCGGCCGATTACGTCGGCGGCCAAGCCAAAACCGCCATCGACGTGGTGACGGCGGCGCCGGCGGTGTCGTTGGTCATCGGCGCGGTTCTGGCCGGAGCTTGGGCCAGCGTCGGCTGGTTCCTGGGCCGCAAACACGATGAGAGCAAGGCCTAGCCGAACGAATTGAGTTAATTGTACCTGGTACAACTAATTTGATGCGGCGTTGGATGTTGCGCCGCCTTCTGCTGGCGGCGGTGGCCGCCGCCGTCATCGGCGGTATCGGTCTGCACAGCGCCGGCTACGCCGTGCTGATCGCAAGTGGATCCGAAGGTGCCGCGGAGAGCGGCCCGACAGCCAACGGCATGGCGCGGCTGCGCTGCATCTACTTCACCGGCACGGAAAAGGTGATCACGCACATTTTGCGCAAGGCTGAAGACGGCGCGCCTCGGGCCGCCTGCCCGCTCACCAGAAAACTGGCCCAGAATTAATTGTACCAGGTACGATTAATTCACGCCCATCTAGCGCGTGAGGGCGGGTCCGATCCTGAACCGCGTCTCTCGCATATCAAAAGTCTGCAAACTCTCGCCGTAGCCGGTAAAAAGTTGGGCGATCAGGTAAGGGGGGCGGTCAAAGCTCTTCAGTGGAAAGGTCAGGTCGACAGTTAGATTTCCTTGGCCGGTTTTAGGGTTCGCCACGCCCCTGGCGACCAGTCCCATGCCCCCGGCCTTTTCTAAGCCGATCGCGAGCCCGGCGTTTCCGCGGAACTTGCGAAAATCGTGCTCTTTAATGCTGTTAAATAAATAGGCCCAGACGCGCGGCCGAAGGCTTAAATCCCAGCCTCCGGCCAGTTCCTTGTCGAACCGCGGCTCGATGTAGACGATATTCAAGGCCCGTGAATCGCCGGCATCCTTGCCGTTCGACTCGTGCTAAACCGCCACTCGAATATAGGACTTCTCGTTCCTGGGAAACCAAGACCAATCCGGGGCGTCAAACTGGTACATCAACGCCGGCTTGAAATTGGAATCTTTAAATGGTTTCGATTCCGAGGCTAGATCCCAGAACGACGTCTGGGTAACGGCGAAGAAGAATTTCTCCTGCCAAGGCCGAACGGAAGCAGCCGGCCCGTCGTCGGAGCCAATGAGCCGAAACTTAAAGCTGAGTTGAAATTTGGCGTCGGTCGGACTCGTCCCGAGAACAAAATAGATCGGATCAAGCGTCGAGAAATCCTCAAGCGGCGTAACTTCGGTATTCGCACTGCTCTGGCCATTCCCAGCAGCACCCGGCCGGGCAATCGCGCAAACCGCCAGAAGCGTTAAGACGAACAAATATCGTCGATTTGAAAAGTCTGTCATCGCATCCCCCCTTAAACCTCGCGACGGCGCGGGCGAACGCCGCGCCCCGCGCCTCATGATTATAAAAAGCCGAGACTATCGAGAGAAGCGCCCGGACGTGGTGCCGGGCGCCGCGGTTCCACACGAAGTTCATTGTTCGCCGATGACGGCGCAATCCCGAACTTCACCCATGAGGATCAAAGCAATTGCGCCGAGCCGGTGCAAGCTAAAATTGCCGCTAAGTCCCACGCCCTAACCAGGCGCCCAGCCCGCCCACGCGGCGTTCGTCGAGCATGCCCAAAGGTTCATAACCCAGCCCCGGGCAAAGCTCGGCTTGCTTGGACTTCTTAGAAGTGGAAGCGTACGCCACCGATATAGCGCGGACCGAAGTTTTCGTACTCGATGGGATACTCTTTCTTGTCGCCATAACGGCGGGCGCCCTGGTTGGTCAGGTTGACGCCATCGAAGAAGGCTTCGATGTTTTGGGTAACCTGGTAGCGGACCGAGAGGTCCATTTCCTCGTCCGAATCCCAGAAGATATCGCCGTCGTCCACCGGGTAAACCGCGCCATTGATGACCCGGTATGCGCCCACCGACTGTCCCCACGGCGTGCGGAACTGATAGGCGAGGCGCACCGACAGGCCGTATTTCTCGTAGGTGGCTTGAAGGTTGTAGACTACGTCCGAGGTGCCGAGCACGTTGATCGAACGGGCTGGCACGCCGCCCACCGACGGCAGGCCGACCTTCGACGACGTGAAAGTCGCCGAGGCGTTGACGCCAAAGCCTTCCATCCACGTGGGCAGCCCCATATTTTGCGCCAGTTGTGCGGCGGTATCGGCGTAGGCCACTTCGATGCCTTTCAGATGCCCGCTGCCGCCGTTGCCGATGGCCGTATAGGCGTAGCTGGAACGATCTAGGCCGGGCAGGTCGAGCGTATCGAGTCCGAAGAGCCTCGAGGTCTGCACCAGCACCTTTGAGATGTCCTTATAGAAGGCGCCGGCGGAGAGATAGCCCGAGGGCGTCATGTAGTATTCGACATAGGCGTCGACGCCGATCTGCTTTTCCGGCCTGGCGGTGGGATTGCCGCCTGAGATCGATTGGGTGGCGTCGTTGATGGTGAAGTTGGGGCGAAGGTCGTCGAAGTCAGGGCGCGAGGCCGAGCTCGTCAGGCCCACGCGCGCCTTGACGTCGCTGGTCACATCCCAGTTCACGTGCAGGCTGGGATAGAATAGCGTGTCGGCGCTGGAGGTTTCGACCAGGCGCGTCGCGGCCGCGGTCGTCCCTACCGCCGGGAAGGTGACATACGCCGCGCCGGTGTTTTTGACATGCTCGACGCGCGCGCCGTAGACCACGTTGCCCCAGTCAAATTGGCTGGTGGCCATGGCATAAGCGGCACTGAGAACTTCGTTCACCACCCAGAAATTCGCCAGCGTGTTCTGCGCCGTCGCTGTGCCGGCGGCAATCTCGTCACCTATGAATTTGGTGGTGAAGTCCTTGTTGGTATAGCAGAACGTGTAGTTCAGGTCCTGGCCGCCGAGGTACGCGATATCGCTGGTGGCGAAGGTAGCCCAGGTCGGAATAGTGCCGATGGTGAAGGTGCGCAGGAAATTGGTCTCGCGGGATTTCTTTTTGCGATCCGTATAGAGACCGCCGAGCTCAAACTTGGTTGTCGTACCGAACAATTCCAGTTCGTGATCAAGATCGATCTTGGCGGTATTGGCCTGGGTGATGTCGCCGCCCATGAGCCGGCCGATAGTCTGCATCGGAAACTGGAAATCCTCGATATTAGTGACCTGCGGGCCCTTGGTACGGGCGGCGGTCAGTCCGCCGGTCGAGTAGAGTCGCACGGTGTTCACATTGCCGTCGCGGAAGTCGTAGTCAATCGTCGGGCGCAGGGTGAAGGTTCCGGGGCTTTGGAAGGCCGCGGTCACGGGCGTGTCGCGGCCGTCGAGGGTAAACGTCTGGTTTAGCCGCCAGGACACGTCCCAGTCGGCCAAGATGTGCTCGCCGCCGAGCGTACTGGTGAGCATTTTTTCCCTGGAATCACGGTAATCGATACGCGCGTTGATGCGGGCGCCGTAAACCGTACCCGAGGTCGGGCTGTTGGCATTGATATAGCCGGCGGCGGTGTAACTGACGCCGGCGGCATCGGCACCTTGATCCAGACGGAAGATGAAATTGTCGCGCAATTCATCGTCGTGGTAGAGCGTGTAGATCGAGCTCGCGAAGATGCTGTTGTTTTCGTCGAACTTGTAGTCGATGCGCGTCGAGGCCGAGATGTTCTCGCGCGTCAGGCGATAATGTTTGTTCTCGTGCTCGCGGGCGAAACGCTTGGCTGGATCGATGGTGTTGCTGAGGTAAGGATCGGTCTCCCAGTTATCGGTGGCCATCTCGCGCGTATAGTAGGACCCTTGGGCAACGATGCCCAATTTGCCGTCCATAAAAATATTTGAGTAGACCAGGGCGCTGTCGATCTCCTTGCCGCCGCCGAGCGTGACGTGGCCGTAGCCCAGTTTGCCGGTAATGGTTTGCCCCTTGTAGTCGAAGGCGCGGCGCGTGCGGATATCGACGTTGCCGGCCACCGAGGCGCCGGACATGGACGGCACGACGGCTTTCTGGACGACAATCTGGCTGGCGATGGCCGAGGGAATATTGTCGAAGCGTGAGTCGCGCCCCTGCGGGCTGACGACGCTCAACCCGTCGAAGGATAACGTCGTCCAATAAACCGGAGCGCCGCGAAGGTTGATGTAACGGGCTTGGCCCTGGTCGCGCTCGATGCCGACGCCCGGCAGGCGACCGACGGCGAAGGCGATGTTTTGATCGGGCAGGTTGCCGACAGAGTCGGCCGAAAGCACGCTCACTAATGAGTCCGACTGGCGCTGGATCTGCAGCGCGGCGGCGGCCGACTCCGCCAGCGGCGTCACCGTCACGACAACCTCTTCCACCGCCGCGGCGGTTTGCGCCGCGGCGACTTGCGCGTCGGACTGGGCGTCGGCGGCCTGGACGATGCTCAGCGCCGAAACGGCGCCAAGTAGAAAGTTCTTGAAATTGGACATGAAACCCCCAGAGGTGAAGGCGCCCGTTATACTTCGGGGGTGTGATGGATTTTTTGCCGTATCGTGAAAGTTATGTTGCTGCGTTGAAAAATCGTAACGATGCGTAACGGCATTAGACGCGGGCCGCATATTGGTGTAGGTGCGACGGATGATCGCTAATTGGAAAATCGCTTGCCACAAACTGGCGCGGCGTCTTATCGGCACGCTCTTGATCGCGGGCGCCGGAAGCGGCTGCACGGCCCTTGACCCCGAAGCGGTATCCGATTCAGGGCGCATGATGACTGGCGTCGGCACGCCGGTATTAGCGGCTGGCGAGACCGTGGCCGTGGCTACCCAATCCGCCGACGCCGTCGACGACCCCGCCATCTACGTCGATTCACGCGATCCCGCCCGCGTCGTTATCTTTGGCACCGACAAGCAGGCGGGCCTCTATACTTACGATCTCGGCGGCGCGGTGACACAATTCATTCCCGATGGCCGCCTCAACAACGTCGATCTCAGGGACAACTTTCCGACGGCCGCGGGGACGCGGGTACTCGTCGCGGCTAGCGACCGGGACCGTATTGCCGCCGCGCTCTACCTCTTAGACCCAACGACTTTAAAGACCACCCCCTGGGGGCTGGCGAAGCTCGATCTTAAAGAGCCTTACGGATTGTGCATGGGCCGGCGCGGGGCGCGCTTCATTGTCATCATCAATGGCACCGACGGCCAAGTTCGCCAGATCGCTGTCGCTGCCGGCGCCGACGGCACGCCCGCGATCACCGAGGAACGCCGGTTTGCAGTGGGCAGCCAAACCGAGGGCTGCGTGGTCGATGACGAGAAAGGCGTGCTCTATATCGGTGAAGAGGCCAAGGGAATTTGGCGTTACGATCTCGACCCGGCGACGGGGAGCGCGCGGACCCTGATCGCCGCGGCGCCCTCGACCATGATCACCCCGGATGTCGAGGGGCTTGCCCTGCTGCGCGACGGCGAAAAGGCCTGGCTCATCGCATCGAGCCAGGGCGATAGCAGTTTTCCCGTCTGGCGCGTGGACGGCGCGGCACCGCTATACGCCGGGAGATTCTCGGTCATGGCGGCGGGCGGCGTCGACGGCGTGACCAGCACTGACGGTCTCGACGCCCATGGAGGCGTTGTTGGCCCCTATGCGAGCGGGCTGATCGTCGTCCAGGACGACATCGATAGCGACGGCGAGGCTCTCTCCGCCACGCGCCAGCGCCAAAACTTCAAGTTCGTCGACTGGCGGGCCGTAGTCAGTGCGTTGAACTTAACTCCCACGCCCTAACCAGGCGCCCAGCCCGCCCGCGCGGCGTTCATCGAGCATGCCCAGGGGCTCATACGCCAGCCCCGGAAAAATCTCGGCGAGCGCGGTCTCAGTCCGGCGTTTCGCGAGGATTTCCTGTAAGACCTGGCGCATGTCGGTGGTGATGCGCAGATCACCCTCGCGTAGATCCGCCGGCCGCAAGCCCGGCCAATTCCCGTACAGCCGCCCGCCCTTGACCGCCCCGCCCAGAACAAACATCACCGAGCCAGCGCCGTGGTCGGTGCCGCCGGCGGTGTTCTCCTCGAGGCGACGTCCGAACTCGGTCATGGCCACCACCGTCAGGCGGTCACGGTACGGCGCCATGTCGGACCAGAAGGCCCCGAGCGTCTGGGAAAGCTGGCGCGCGTGGCCGGGGAAATGAGTATTCATGTTGTAGTGGTGATCCCAGCCGCCGAAATCGACGGTGGCCACTTCCAGGCCGGTGTCCATCTTGACCAGGTTGGCGACCGAGCGCATGGCCGTTCCGAATTCTCCGGCGGGATAATTCTGCGACGTGGTATAGGCGGCGTTGATGTTGGCGAGCCTTTCGCGCACCGACCTGACCATGCCGACGGTGCCGCGCACCGCGCGCGCATGCGCCTCGGGCCCGGCGTTCAGGGCATCAATGATGTTGAGGTTTAGATCGCCGCCGATGACATTGAACTGGGTGACATCGGGCACGGCGATGGCGCGCTCATAACCGCGCAAGGATGTCTGCACGTCGGCGGCGCTGGCCACCGCGCCAAGGCCGCTGAGACCCAAATCGTGGGCCATAAGGTGACGGGCCAGCCAACCGCCCTTGAGCGGGCCGGTCTTGAGCAGGCTGCCTTTCTCGACGACGCCGCGCTCCATCAAGTCCTGGCTTTCGAAGTGGCTGCGCGTATTGGTCGGCAAACCAACGGCGTGGACGACGGCGAGGCTGCCGGACTCGAAGAGCGCCTTCATCTCGTTGAGCTCGGGATGCATGAAGAACGCCACACCGCCAAGGCCGCCAATATGCAGCCCGGCATTGCTGCCGGAAGCGGTGACCGCGATGGTCGGCCGATTGTCGCGGTAATCGCCGTTGTCGGCGGGCGCGACCAGGGTGAGGCCGTCGCTGCCAAAGCGGAGGAAGACCACCACCAGGATATCTCGCGGCGGCACGCCCGCATCACGGTTGAGCGCCACCCGCACGCCGGGCGCCAGCGCGGCCGCGAGCGCGCCGGCCGAGGCGGCGGCAATCCCGGTGGTGACAAGCGTGCGCCGTGAAAGGGCCATGAATGCGTGACCTATCTGAGGGCGAATTCGGGCGCTGTCGCGATCAGCACGGCAAGGCGGCGCAGCGCCTTTTCGATATTGACGATACCGCCCGAGCGGTGAGCCGCCATGACGCCGAAGGGCGTGAGAACGTCTTCGATCAACACCTTCATGGCCTCGGGGCGCAGCGCATGACCGACCATGCGCCCGACCCAATGCTCGATCACCGTCTCCGGCGAGGCAAATACCTCCTTCGGCGTCTGCGCGGCGAAGCTGGTTGTGAAGGCCGGGTGATCCATCACGTCAAACATCAGATTCCAAAATCTCAATGCCGCCGCGGCCGACAGCCAGCCGGCATTGCTGTCGGGGCGCCCCTCGGGCGTCGGCCAGGCGTAGAGGCCATCCCCCAGGGAAAGCAGTGCCTCGGCTGCGCGGTCGAACAGGTTGACGTTGGTTTCCGTGGACCGGAACAGCGCGATCATGCGCTCATGGGGCCGGCGCAGCTTGACGGGGGCCGCGCCCATGTCCCGGCCGCTCTGATCGTCGCCCAACAAAATGGCCAGCAGCACACGCTTGATCTGGTCGGGGCGATGGCGATTGGCGGTCCAGGCGGAAATGGCGCGGGTAACGACAGCCGGCGGCGGAGAATCGCCGAAGATCCGCCAGCAGAGTTTTTCGCACACGAAGGCCGCGGTGGCCGGATGGGCGGCGACGATATCCAAAACTTTGCGCCCCTGCGCCATGGGTGCGGTCAGCGGCGCAAGATCCACACCCATGAACACCCCCGCCCCGGCGTGATGCTGGAGGGGGTTGTAGGTGAACCGGCCGGTGAACGGCAGCGCGCCGTTGGGGCCCGGCTGGCCGTGTTCGATGGTCCAACCCGACAGCGCCCGCGCCGCCTGGATGACGTCGGCATCGGTAAAGCCCGAGGCCACGTCGATGCCGTCGCTTGAAACCACGTCCGGTGCAGCGCTACTCAACCCGCCATAAACCGATGCCCCTAGGGAATGCAGTTCGAGCAGTTCGCGGGCGTAGTTCTCGGTCGGTGCGGCCGCACCGCTCACGGCATTGTTGAGGTAGCGCATCATCGCCGCGCTTTTCGCGACTTCTTCGAGAAGATCGCGGAAATTCCCGAAGACGCGCGGACGAATCACCTCAAAGTCGTAAACCGCCAGCGCCGCCGAGGCATAGACATCCTCCTGCCGCCCGACGTTGAAGTGATTGCTCCAGAAATCCGCCATGAACTCGCGCACCTGATAGTGCGCATGGGTGTTGCGAACCCAGGTGGAAGCGTTTAGCTCCTGCTGGATGCGGGCGCGTTCGTTGGGGGCGATGGAGATTTCGGTCTTGCTGACCATGTCCCAGATCGTGGCGATGTCCGCGCCGAGGTAGTTCAACCGGCGGCGTTCATCGACGGCCGGCCAGCCCGGACTGTTGCCGGCCGGAAGCTGGACGGCGTAGGCGATGCGCATGGTTTGCCGCGCGAGCCGGGTGACGATCGCCTGTTCGTCGCCGGAGGGCGGCGCCAGCTGTTCGGCGACCCAGGCCGCCCAGCCGCGGTTGCGCACATCCTTCATGTCGGCCTCGCGGGCGCCGAAGGTGATGCGGTTCAAGGCCAGGCGCTCAAACGATGCGGTTGACGGCAACACGTCCCGCCCCTCAGAACTGATGGCGAGTCGTAAGCCACACGACGTGGGCGGTGTAGCGCGGCGGCTGTATGCCGGAGCCCAGGATCTGGGCGACGGGCGAGGCGCGAAGGCCGGCATACTGCCAGTCGCGGCTGGTGTGCCGCGCGACGGTGTAGCCCAGCCGCAAGGCCGTGGCCGGCGTGAAGGCGAATTCGCCAATGAACTCGCCGGTATGGGTGATGTCGCGGGCGGCGGGCAACGGCGCCGAGACGCTGGAAATCAGCGTCGGGGTTGATTGTACGCCGGTCCGGCTGGTGCCGTCGGACAGCGTGTAGGCGGCATCAAACTTGAATTTGTCGGGCACCACCTGCCAGCCGAGCCGCGCCCCAGCACTATGGACGGTATCGCGGATGCGCACGCTCCAATCCCTGGCAGGGTTTCCCGCCGTCGTATCGAAGATCAGGTAGCCATTCTGAAGCGAGCGAATGCGTTCCAAACCGTAAAATGCCGAGACCGAAACGCCTTTGGCGGCGACGTAGGAGATGTCGGTCTCGATGCTGGCGGTGTCTGCGCGACGCAAACCGATTGGCGAATTGAGATAGTTGTCCTTAGCGAAGCCGCCGGACGCACTGATGGCGAGCGAGCTTGACGCATCGAAGGTGAGCCCGCCCTTGGCCTCGGTTCTGCGGCGGTCGGCGAGGTTGTACTTCCGCAAGAACGGCTGCTCGATCGAGCGGCTGGTGGGCGCCGAGTTCAGGTAAGCCTCGGTGTGGCTCAAATCCCAGGCCAGCGCGCTGTCGTAATCCGAGCCGTCGCGGAAACTGTAAGCGCCCGAAAGCCAAGCCGACCCGACGGCGAAGGTTGAAAGCGCCTTGGCTTTGAAGGTCTGCTCGGCGGTGCGCGCCACTTGCTGGTAGTCGCGCCGGCGGAAATCGCCGACATAGGACAAACTCAGGCGCGTACGCGGCACCAATCGGTAACCGGCTTCGGCCTTGGCTTGGTGGAAGGTGAAACTGTGGGGCAGATTGATCCTGATATAACGGCTATTGCCGGAAATGATCGGCCGGATTTGATCCTGCACATCGTTGGCGACGTAATTGTAGATATCCAAAGGCGAGCGGTTTTGCCGATCATCGAGCGCGTAGCTCATGGATAGATCGACATCTTTCCATTCGCGCGAGACCAGGTTGAGCGCGACGTTGAGATTCTCAACCTTGCCGCCCAGGGACTCGCGCGGCAGCGGAATCGGCGCGAGCAGCTGGCTATTGGCGGTATAGGGCAGGAAGGTGTCGTCCTGCGACTGCAGCGCATAGGAAAGCCTGAGGGTCAGGCGCGACTTGGGTGAGATCGCGTAGCCGCCCGATAACAGCAGCTGATGCGCGGCCGAGTCCGGCGCGAGGCTGTATTGGCCGAAGCCCAGCGGGAACCCCGCGAAGGCGCCCGCCGGCCATTGATTTGCGACCACTGAACTCAGCGAGCCTGAAAAAGGGTTGGGAACGGTGACGGCGTCTATCGCGCTGGTGAACACCGACACATTGTAGGACGCGGCCCACTGCAGGCGCGGATCGGCGTAGGCCAGAGACAGTGTCGCCTGATGGCTGTCGTAATCCACCGGCAGCGGGAAGAACACGCCCACCGGAAAATTGCCTTCCTGACCGAAAGCCAAGCTTTGCGGGCGAATCCCGTGGCGATTGCGCGTGGCGAATTGCAGCCGCACCTCATAACCCTCGGCGGGGGTTAAGACAAAATCGCCGCCGACCGTGCGCCAGGCGACCTTCAGGTCAAGCGGTTTCAGAGTTTCTTCGAGCCGCGTGAACCGGCTGGACGATACCCCGGTGAGCCAGTTACCGGGCAAGACCAAGCGATCGGCTCCGGCACCGAAGAACGGCGTCGCGGCGCTGTCGGAGAGGGCGCGGGTGAAGCCGTCGGCGAACACACCCATGCGCCAGCGTCCGCGCTCGCCGCCGCGCGCGGCCAGAGAATAAGTACCAAAGCCCTTGAGATCGACGGCCGCGGTCCAGAATCTGGCGCCCTCACTGCCCGCTTCGGCGTTCCAAGCATCGCCGCCAGTCATGGCGCCTTTGAGGATCGCGAAGGGTCCTTCCGCGGTCACACCGCCGTAGCGGCCGAAATGAAACGAGTCGAGGCTTTGATAACCGATCCCGGCCTCGATCGCGCTGACGAACAGCGGCGGCGGTAACTTCGCGGGCGCGATCGCACCCAGCTCAAAGCCGCTGTCCTGCGCGCCGGCGACGCCGGCCAACACCAGCGTCGGCACGGCCAACCCGCGCCACAGCAGGGCCCGCGTCATCGCGAGAGCCTGGTCATCGCGAGAGCCTCACGCCCGAGGGGTGGTTCGATCCGTGCACGGCACTGTGGCAGTTGAGACAGCCGCGCAAAACCAACTGGCGGGCCGGCAGCGCGCCACCGGGCAGATTGGCGCCGCTGAAGGGCTGGCTGTTGTGCAGCGAGCTGTCATGGCAGTCCTGGCAGAGATAGGGCGGGCGCTGCTTCAAGAGCGTCGCTTGCACCGAACCGTGGGGTGTGTGGCAGATCGTGCAATCTTCCTGCACCGGCGCGTGGTCCCACAGGAACGGTCCGCGCTTCTCGTCGTGGCAGTTGAGGCAGGTATCGTTGACCGTGGCCGCGCGCAACAAATTTGGCCCGACGGAACCATGGGGGTTGTGGCAATCGCCGCAGGTCATGCGACCCTCCAGCACCGGATGATGCGATGGCTTGAGGGCGTCGGCGCGCCGGTTCGCGTGGCACGTGAAACAAACCGGCGCTTGCGTAGCTTTCGCAAGAACGGCATCGCGCACCGGATGCGACGTATGGCAGCTGACACAGGCGACATCGACGGCGGCGTGGGCACTACCCTGCCAGTGCAGCGCGGTGCCGCCTTGATGACAGCCGGCGCAGGCTTCGTTCAAGACCTCGACCGGCGAGGCGCGCGGGCCTTTGAAAACCCGCCCCGGCGGCGGCCGAATGCCGGCATCGCGAATGCGGGCGACGTGGAGGGCGCTGTCGCCGTGACAGCTCTGGCAGCCCTCGGACTCGACGCCCGTGCGGCTGTCGCTCTTGGACATGTGGGCGGAATGCAAGACGCTGGTGACCGCGGGCAAGTCGTGACAATTGAGGCAGGCCTCGACGGCCTTGGGGTCGCCGAGAATCCTTCCGGTCGCATCGGCGGCCGGCACGTCCCCCGCAAACAGCAGGGTCAAAAGGAGTGGCAGGAAGCGAACCATCAGCCGCATGTCACCAGGCCTAAAAAGACTAAAATTGGGCCGCGACGAAGTCGGGCGTGCCGGAAGCTTTCGTAGGCGCATCGATGGCCAGCGTTTTTTCCAAGGAAACGTAGTGGAAGCGGTGGGCGGCGTGGCCAGCATGAACCGAGAAACCGACGGTATAGGCCTTGCCGGCTGTGATCGCCTTATAGCCGGCGCCGGCATCCAGTTTGCGGCTGAAAGTCACGATCCATTGGCCATTACTCTCGGTTGCTTCGGCCGTGACCGCCGCCGCCTCGCGTTCGCTGCGCTTCTCGAGCACCGTGCCATCGACCACTTTCGGCGGGGCGCTCGCGACCAGCCGAGCCTGCCAGTATTCGAGAAATCCTCCGGCCGCGCGGATCGCATCGATTTCGGCGGCAGGCTTGATCTCCTCGCCGCCTTTGCGCGTTACGCTCACCCGGGAACGGGCCAGGTACTTGGTGGTCTCTTTGCCGGCGGCGCTGGGCATGCGCGTCGCGTTGTCGTGGCAGGCGGCCCAACAACCCGCCCGCCCGGCCTCGGCGACGCCGCCGTCGTCGAACATGATCGCGACCTTGGTGGAAAATTCCTTGTCCATGCCGGCGTCGGGTTGAGCGCCGGGCGCGAACGCCAGCTGAAAGTAGATTCGCTCGGCATCATGCGCGGCTTTGACATTGAGCTTGATAGAGCCCGGTTTGCCGGGGATCGGCGTAGCCTCCACCGACTTGTCGCCGACGATCAGATTGCCGGAGTTCTGTTCCTCGCCCTCGTGGCAACCCCGACAATTCTTGCCATCGCGGAATTTTTCCGCGCCGCCGTGCTCCGATTGGGTCAGCAACATCTCCCACGACATTTGCGCCGGGTAAAACAAGGTGATGTCCTTGCCGGAAACCTTGGTCCAATCGAGCGCGCGCGCGCTTTGGCCCTGGGTCAACATTGCCAGCGCCAGCGCCACGAGCGCGGTGGCGTTTAAGAATTTAGGTGACATGTCCTTGCCTCCAAGCAGATCGCCCGGATACGCCGCCAGCCAAAACTGGGGGCGCGTCCACGAATAATATCAGGTCGGCGGATGATACCTGGGTTAGGCCGATTCCGGTGGAAAAGTTCAGCCCGAGTGCAACAATACGGACTGGGACAAGGGATCGGGCTATGGCGGGCTTTGCTCTGCTGTCGTCCTGGGATTTATTTCCAGGACCCAGAGCAATGACGCGCCAAACGATGCGGCAATCCCCGGTTCTTTCGCATAAGTCCAGCTTCGCAACCCTAGGCCCTGGGAATAAATCCAAGGGCGACGGTAGTGTGGGTTCACGCCACGCGCTTAACCGGACAGCCGTGGGACAATCCCGGCAATGACATAGAGGGTGTGAGATGCATATGTCTAAGTCAGAACTTTAGTAGGTGATGCCGCCGCCCGCATCACCGCCGCCGGTAGCGGCGACGACCGGCGCATTGATCGCGCAAGCGGTACTCATGCTGATCAGCGCACCGGCGAAATCCTGACTGACGATCGACTGGCCCATCACGATCGCCGGCAGCGAACCGTTCGGATTCGTCAACACGATATTGGCGTGTTGTTCGGCGCCGACCGGCGTCCAACCGACCGAGCTCGCAAAGAACGAGAATGGCATGGCATAGGAGGCATTGGCGGCGATCGGTATGCCGAACTGGCCCTTGATCACGCCGGTCCCGGCCTCGATCACATAGGCGGTATAGGTGGTGGCGGCGTTCGAATAGTTGTGAATCTCGATTTGGCTCGGATAGGCGGCGATAACCTGCGTGTGCACGTTGGTCAGGACCACGCTGTTCACGACCGACCGAATCGTTTGATTGAGCAGATAAGTGCACGAACTCACGTTCTCGAAAAAGCGGTTAACGCCGTTGAAGATGACGTGCTGATAACCGGCTGTCGGCTCGGCGCTTTGAATATAAAGCGAGTAACCGGTGTCGCCGCCGGTCAGTGCGCCGGCGCCGGCAAGGGTCAGAATTGACGATAGGATATATTGCGGCGCGGCCCGCGTCGGCACCTGAATCAGCGTGCCGGGCGTGCCGTAGGTATTGCCAGAGGGCGAGCCCTGGACGGTGACGCTGAAGGTTACGGTGGCGGCGCCCCCATTGAACAGGCGGATATAGGAGTTGGTTCCACCGGCGCCATTATACGTGGGGGCAATAACGGCATAGAGGGCGCCGTTCACCGCCTGGGGTTTTTCGACGGCCGCGGCGGTCTTGGCCGTTTCGGCGCCGATGGCGGGAGACCTTGGCGCCTGCCCCAGGAAATAACTGTCGGGAATTTGCACGGTCGGAATTGTGTCGGCAATGACGCCAACCGATACCAGGGCGATGCCGCCCAGAATCAACAGCCGAGAATTAATACGCATCGCAAACCTCTCAACTGACCTGACCGATTTTCTGTACCAGTCGTGATGTTAGTTTACTGCATGTTGTGGCTCTGTTCGAGTGGTACTGGAATCGGGCTATAGGTCACCGGCGCCGGCGGCCTATAGCCGAGCGATGAATGGGGCCGCTTGGTGTTGTAGTGCTTACGCCATTGTTCTATCACTACTTTTGCCTCCTTCAGACTGCAGAAGATCTC
>CAMDRB010000035.1 GCA_945906455.1 Caenispirillum bisanense | reverse complement strand
GTTACCGCCGTGAGAGGGCGGTGTCCTAGGCCTCTAGACGATGGGGACCCGGACGGCCTCGCTGCCGAGGCATATGCGTTGAGTCAATAGTACACCTTGGCAGGTAGGGCAACCTTCACCCTCATATCGGGGGGCATATCGGCGGGGCCAACCTGACGCCGCGGCACCTTGACAGTCCCGGCGCGGGGTTCATTCTGATCCCATGACAAAATCGCTGCCCACCAAAACGCCGTCGTCGCCGTCCTACGCTGTCATCGAATCGTCCGAGGTTGTGTTCGAGCCTTCGGATTTTGTCGATGCCCGGGTGACGCCGCAGGGGAGTCTCGAAAACCTGTCCCATGTCGAGGTAGCCAAGCTGCTCGATCGCGGGCAAGGCGGCCTCTACCCTTTGTTCCGCCGGTGCGCCCTCGCCGTCATGAATGCCGGTAGCCAAGAAGACGACCAGCGCGCGCTTTTTGATAAATATCGGGACTTCGAAATCCGCATTGTCACGCAGTCGTGGGGCATAAGACTCGAGGTCTCCAATGCCCCGGGCATTGCCTTCGTCGATGGCAAGATGATCCGGGGTGTCCGCGAGCATCTGTTCGCGGTCCTCAGGGATATCGTGTTCGTCGCCAACGAAGTCGTCGAGAGCGGGCGATTTGACCTGACCGAGCCCGAGAGCATCACCAACGCCGTGTTTCACATCCTGCGTCACGCGCGCGTGCTCGATGTCAAGCACGGCCCCGATCTCGTCGTCTGCTGGGGCGGTCACTCGATTTCCCGCGATGAATACGACTACACCAAGCATGTCGGCTACGAACTCGGGCTTCGCGGTCTTAACGTCTGCACCGGCTGCGGACCCGGGGCCATGAAGGGTCCCATGAAGGGCGCCACCATCGGCCATTCCAAACAGCGTGTTCAGAATGGGCGCTACATCGGTTTAACCGAGCCGGGGATCGTTGCGGCGGAGCCGCCCAATCCCATCGTCAATCACCTCGTCATCATGCCCGACATCGAAAAGCGCCTTGAGGCCTTCGTCCGGCTCGGTCACGGCATCATCGTGTTTCCCGGCGGCGTCGGCACGGCCGAGGAGATCCTCTATATCCTGGGCGTGCTGCTCGACCCCGACAATGCCGATCAGCCTATGCCTCTCGTCCTCACTGGACCCGAATCCGCCGCCCCCTACTTTGAGCAGATCGATGCCTTCGTGGCGCTGACGCTCGGGCCCGCTGCTCGGGCGCGCTACCGGATCATCATTAACGACCCCGCCGAAGCCGCCCGCGCCATGGTCGAGGGGATCAATCGCGTCAGGCACCACCGCAGGGCTGCGGGGGATGGCTTCAATTTCAATTGGTCGCTGCACATTCCCCGCGATTTTCAACTGCCCTTCGACGTCAGCCACGACAGCGTCGCCGGACTCAATCTCCATCTCGACCAGCCTGTTCACTTACGTGCCGCCAACCTGCGGCGGATGTTCTCGGCGCTGGTCGCGGCGAATGTCAAGGAATCCGGCATCCGCATGATCGAAGCCGCCGGGCCGTTCGAGATTCGCGGCGATTCAAAGTTGATGCAAGCGCTCGATGCGATGCTTTCACAGTTTGTCGCCCATAAGCGCATGAAGGTCTCGGGCACCTACAAGCCGGTTTACCGCATCGTCTCGTAAGCTGAATCGGCCAAGGGGTTTTCCGTTCGCCCCGGCGAATTTCATTGAGTTCGACCGCGGTTGGTTCCAAGCTGCACCCTTACGAGGATCAATCCGGGGATTTCAGTCTGTTATCGCTCCAAAGCGCCTTCGGGCTTGTCGCACTGCTTGGGCTGGCGTGGCTGTTGAGTGAACGGCGCTCAGCCATCCCTTGGCGTGCCGTGGGCATGGGGGTGGCGTTACAATTCACCCTTGGCCTCGCGCTCATGAAAGTGCCGATTTTTCAGCGCGCTTTGGAGGCGTTGAACGGTGTCGTCATCAGCCTGACCGATGCCACCCGCGCCGGCACGACCTTCGTATTCGGTTACCTCGGGGGCGGCGCGGCGCCCTGGGTAAGTTCCGGGACCGGTTCCAATTTCATCTTTGCCTTCCAGGCCTTGCCGCTGATTCTGATCATCAGCGCGCTGTCGGCGTTGTTGTTTTACTGGAATATCATTCCGCCGATCGTGCGCGGCTTCGCCTGGGTTTTGCGTCGGACGATCGGGGTCGGCGGACCCGCCGGCATCGCCGTAACCATGAACATCTTTGTGGGCAACGTTGAGGCGCCTCTGGTCATTAAGCCCTACCTGAAATCCGAAACCCGCGCCGGGCTGTTCGTCATCATGACCGCGGGCATGGCGATGGTGGCCGGCACGGTCATGGTGCTCTACGCCACACTGCTGGAAGGCCTGATTCCAAATCCGATCGGTCAGATCATTACCTCGTCGATCATGGCCGCCCCCGCCACCATTGTCATCGCATTCATGATGGTGCCCGAGGATCCCGCCATACTCGCCGCCGCCAAGGATCCTTCCGAGGTCGCCCTGCCGCCACCGCCCGGCGACACGACCATGTCGGTGATCGCACGCGGTACGATCGACGGTGTCCAGATCCTGATCAATGTCATAGCGATGCTCGTCGTCCTGGTGGCGCTCGTCAGTCTCGCCAACAGCATGATCGGTGTCTTGCCCGACGTTGCCGGTGCGCCCATCACTTTGCAGCGGATATTCGGCTGGGTGATGTCGCCCGTCGCCTGGGCTATCGGCATTCCCGCCAACGAGGCGTTTACGGCGGGCGCGCTGCTCGGCACCAAGACCGTACTCAATGAACTCGTTGCTTATACCGAATTATCGCAGCTGCCGCCGGACGCGCTCTCGACCCGCTCACGGCTGATCATGACTTATGCACTCTGCGGGTTCGCCAACTTTAGTTCGATCGGCATCACCATCGGCGGTCTGAGCGCCATGGCGCCCGAGCGCCGCGCCGATATCGTTGCCTTGGCGCCAAGGGCGATGGTATCGGGCACGATTGCGACGTGTCTCTCCGGCGCGGTGGTCGGGATTCTGACCTGGGCGTAGAGCGGCCTCAGGACAGCAGCTTGATCTCCGCCAGCCGCTCTTGCAGGTAGCCGTCGGCCGTGATCGGTACGGGGTAGCGGTTTGGCTGTGCCTTTGAGATGCAGTTTGGCAGGGTCTCGATCAAGAAATCCGAGTCGAAATGCAGAAAGAACGGCATCGAGTAGCGTGGAAACGCCGCCCGCTCGGGACGTGGATTGACGACTCGGTGCGTGGTCGACGGCAGCACGTGGTTGGTCAGGCGCTGCAGCATGTCGCCGATATTGACCACGACGCAGTTCGGCGGCGGATCGACCGCGAGCCAGTCACCGTCACGATCCAAGAGTTGCAGCCCCGACTCTTCGGCGCCCAGCAGCAGTGTGATGACGTTGATGTCCTCGTGGGCGCCCGCGCGCACACCCTCGGATGCTCCCAGGACCGGTGGATAGTGCAGCAATCGCAGAATGCTGTTGCCCGAAGCCACGGTGTTGTCGAAGAAATCCGCCGGTAGTCCGAGATAGCGCGCGATGCCGCGAAGCAGGCGCAAACCGAGCGCGTCCATGGCCTCGAACAATTCATAGGTGGCGCTATCAAAAGCTCTGACCTCGGCGACGCTGAGGTTGGGCGCCATGGACGAAGCCAGACGATGGCCGGCGGGGAGGTTTCGCCCCACGTGCCAGAATTCCTTAAGGTCGGGGCGACTGGCGCCCTTGGCGGTCTCGATACCGAACGCCGTATAGCCGCGCTGGCCGGCGCCCTTGGGCAGGATGTAGCGGCGTTTGACGCCCTCCGGCAGGGCGAAAAACGCCCGCGTGCCATCGAACGCCGCCGCGATCACCGCCGGTGCAATGCCGTGGTCGGAGATAACGGCGAAGCCGGTGCGGGCGAAACAAGCCCCAAGCGACGCTGCGAATCCTGCCGGGTCGCGATCGCCTTCCGCGATCGATAATAGCTCGATGTTGCCTTTGGCCATGGTCTGCTCCCCGGGGAGGCGGTGGACGCCCGCAATGGATTTGCAATAGAGTCGGAACTCTGCCGAGGCCCAAGGATGCCATTTTCAGCGGCGCTTCGACAATGCCGGCGGCGCCGGCCGCAACGATGAGGAGGCAGAAAATGACACGGCTTACCCTGAGGATATTTCTGGCGTTTTTTTGGGTGAGCGTCTTCCCGGCGAGAATTCCCGCCGCTTCTGCCGCCGACGCCGTGTTCCTGATCAACGGAACAGTCGTGGCGCCGGACCGGGTGATCCCGAACGGATGGCTGGCCATTCAGGATGGCAAAATTCTCTCGATCACGGCGGCGCGGCCCGATATCGCCGGCGCCCGCACCTTGACCACCGAGGACATCATTTTCCCCGGGTTTGTCGATCTCCATAATCATCCCCTTTACGCCGTCTTCCCGCGCTGGAAGGCGCCGCGGATTTTCGCCAACCGTTATCAGTGGCGTGGCGAGCCGGCCTATCACCAGACGATTCAAACACCCGAGGGCGAACTTGTTTCCACACATTTTTGCGACATGGACACCTACGTCGAAATTAAAGCCCTGGCCGGCGGCACGACCTCAATTCTGGGCATATACCAGCCGGCAGATACGCCGACGGTGCCGCCCTGCGTCGCCGGTCTGGCGCGGAACCTGGATTGGGCGTCGGGCTTTTACGGCGCCGGCGTCGGCAACGAACGGCTTGGAAATATCCTCGGTGTTCGGCCAGAGGATTTGAAGCTCTCGGCGGTGGACGTCGAGCGGCATCGAGCGGGCGGGTTCGACCTGGTCGCGGTCCATGTCGCGGAAGGGCAACGCACCGACGCCGCGTCGCAAGGCGAGTTCTCCGAACTCGAGGCGCTTGGACTTTTGAATGCAAAGACCGTTGTCATCCACGGCGGTGGCCTCGTGGAAGAGGATTTTGCCAAACTGCGTCGCGCCGAAGCCGCTTTCATCTGGTCGCCGCGCAGCAACTTCGAACTCTACGGCCAAACCGCCGACATTTCCGCGGCCGTGCGGCAGAATGTGACAATGGCCCTGGCTCCGGACTGGTCGCCGACGGGAAGCACGAATATGTTGGCTGAGATCGCTTATGCCAAGTCGGTCAGCGATCGCCAGTTCGCCGGGCTGCTGTCGGCGAAACAGCTCTTCGAGATGGCGACGATCGTGCCGGCGAGGATCGCAAGAATCGACGACAAAGTCGGCAGCCTGGCAGCCGGCCTGCGCGCTGATTTATTTCTGCTGCGCAGCGATGTGGCGAACCCGTTCGACGCGCTCGCCGGCGCCGCGCCCCAGGACGTGACGCTGACGATGGTCGATGGCAAGCCGGTCTATGGCGCGCTGGGCTACTTGACCGCCCTCGGGGTTTCCGACGTCGACGGAGTTACCATGTGCGGAACGGCGCGGGCGATCAACCGCGCGGCGCTTCCGGCCGGCGGTTTTACAGGCGTCACCACACGCCTCTCGGATGCATTGACCGCCAAAAACATTCGCCTCGCGGGCTTAGCGGAATGCGCCGAAGAAACCATCGCCAAGCCATGAGGGGGGCCGGTCAGTCTCGGCCTTCACATCGGCAAGTTCAAATAGCCGTTCATGGTTCCGTCGGGGCCGGCGCTGAGGAAAAAATCGAGCAGCAAGGGCTCGCCGGTCTTTACGGCGTAGGGCGAAAGATCCGTGATGCCCTCGGCGGCCAAGACCTGGTCGTCGATGAAAAAGTTGCCGCTGCAGTTTTTCGCGGGCCGCGTAAGGATGAAGTGGGCGGTGTCGGCCACAATCTCGGGCGTGCAGCAGTGCTTGATCAGGGCGTCACCGCCCAATTCAAACCGGATGGCGGCGGTCGCGATGGCGGTGCGCGGCCACAAGGCGTTGACCGCCACACCCTTCGCCTTGAATTCTTCAGCCAGGCCCAACACGCACATGCTCATGCCGTATTTCGCCATGGTGTAGGCGAGGGTCGAGCCGAACCATTTCGGGCTCATGTCGAGCGGTGGCGACAACATAAGTATGTGGGGATTCTCGGCTTTCATCAAATGTGGCAGGCATTTCTGGCTGCACAGGAATGTCCCGCGCGCGTTGACTTGGTGCATGAGGTCGTAACGCTTCATCGGCGTCTCGAGCGCGCCACTTATGTTAACGGCGCTGGCATTGTTGATGAGGATGTCGATGCCGCCAAATCGTTCGACCGCCTGTTTGATCGCGGCTTCGACCTGGTCTTCTTGGCGGATGTCCACCTGAAGCGCCAAGGCTTGCCCGCCCGCCGCTGCAATTTCATCGGCGGCGGTATGTATCGTGCCGGGCAGCTTCGCGTGCGGCGTCGAGGTTTTCGCGGCAATGACGATATTGGCGCCATCGGCGGCGGCGCGCTTGGCGATCGCCAAGCCGATGCCGCGGCTACCGCCGGAGATAAAAATCGTCTTGCCCTTGAGGCTGCGGACTGGTTGGGTCCGCGCGCCGGCCTTTTCCGAATTCATCACGTTCTCCGTTCCACTGACGCGAACACTATAGTGTGCGCACGATCAAATTGTGCAATATATTGAGCCCAGCTTTTGGCTTGGGGTAGGGATACCAACGGGAGTTCAAGATGCTTTCAAGAAAGAAGGTATTGCTGGCGGCGATCTTTGCTTGGCCTTCCGTCATGGCCGGACCGGCGTGGGCTCATGCGCGATTGCTGACCGCACTCCCGGCCGCGCGTAGTGTCGTGGCGGACACGCCGACCGAGATTGCCTTGACCTTCAACGAGGCCGTTAAGCTCATCGTCCTCAAGGTTGTCGACAAAGACGGCAAGGAGATTCCCGGTCTGGGCGCTGCCCTGACCGATGGCGCGACGTTACGTATTCCGGTCGCTGGTCCCTGGGCGCCGGGACACTATACGGTAAGCTATCGGATCGCGGGCCCCGACGGTCATGCCGTGAACGGGTCAACCACATTTTCCATTACCTCACCTAAGCCTTAGAGCGATTCCACAGGTGGGCGAGGGTCTTTCCTACAACTGGGCGGCCGCGGCGGCGGCAACCCGCTGGCTGCTCTATGCGTCGATGCTGATCGCTTCCGGATCGACGCTTTTCTCGATGCTGATGAGGCCGCCGCCGGTCGTCGCCGCGGTCGCCGCGCGGATCGGTCGGGTGGCCGCCGTCGCGGCGGCACCGACCTATGTCTTGGCCGTCGGTATCGGCGGCGCCGAGATGCTGGACGGCGAAGCCGGGGTGATTTTCACGGCCGCGGCGTGGGAGCTCGGCCTGGCATCCAGCCTCGGCCTGAGCGCGGCCATCGGCGTTCCGGCCATGGCGTTTCTCTGGCTGGGCTTCCGCCGTGAAAACGCGCCGGTGCAGGGATTCGGAGTGGCGTTGGCGATCCTGAGTTTCCTCGTGACCGGTCACGCGGCAACCGCGCCGCCGATGTGGTTGTTGGCGCCGGTCGTCGGCGTTCATCTCCTGTGCGCGGCCTTTTGGCTCGGCGCATTGCCGCCGCTGTTCATGGCGACCCACGTCCTACCGACGGCGGAGGCCGGGGCATTGCTTGCCCGATTCTCCAAACTTGCGATTTCCGCGGTCGTGGTTCTCGTCCTCAGCGGCCTCGCGATATCCGCCGTTCAAGTGACTAGCCCGGCGGCCCTTCTCACGACCGACTATGGGCATCGTCTTTTGACAAAGCTGGGGTTGGTCGCCATGCTCATCGGTCTTGCCGCCTTCAACAGGGGCGTCCTAACACCGCGATTGCTCCGGGAGCGGGCTGGCGGGGGTGGGTCGATGCGTTGGTCGATCGCGCTTGAAGTCGCGCTCCAGGCGCTGATACTCGCCGCCGCCGTCAGCCTGACGCTGGTCGCGCCACCCCGTACACTGGGTTAACCCGACGAAGCCAACGGCCGTTTGCGATCCAGGGATCCGATCACCGGCTCATTGCCGATCGGATCCTCGGCGGCGTCGCGGGCGAACATCTCCTCAAGTTCCTTCGCGCCGGCCTTGGCGAGTGCGCGCATTTTATCGTCGTCGGTGTGATGGGTGTAGTGTTCGAACAGGCGCCTCTCGTCGTGGGCGCGAAAGGTCTCGACGGTTTTCACGGCCTCGGCGGGCGCCATGCCCAGGCCCGTGAGCACCTCGCGCGCCAGGTCCAACGACGACAAGAAAGTTTCCCGCCGCAGCGTCGTAATACCCAAGTCCATGAGACGGTAGGCGTGCTGGCGATTGCGCGCGCGGGCAAATATCTTCAGGTGCGGGAAATGTTTGACAACGGTCTCGGCGGTACGAATCGAAGCCTCGATATCGTCGATGGCCAAAACCATCACCTTCGCGGCCTCGGCCTTGGCGGCGCGCAGCAGTTCCAGCCGCGAGGCGTCGCCGTAGTAGATCTCGGCACCAAACTTTCTGACGAAATCGACGTGCGCGGCGCTGCTGTCCAAAGCGGTAAAAGGAATCCGCCGGGCGGCGAGGACGCGGCCGACGATCTGCCCGAACCGCCCGAAACCGGCAATGATCACCGGCTGTTCGTGATCCGGGGCGACATCGAAGGCGTCGCGGGGCGGAACCAAGCCGCGGGTTAGCCAGTCGTTGGCGACGCCGACCGCCGGAGTCGCCGCCATTGATACGCTGACCACCAGGACCAACAATTCTTCGAGGCCCTTGCCGATGACGCCCGCAGTCACCGCCGCGGCGAAAATCACGAAGGCGAATTCACCGCCCTGGGGCAGCGCCAGGCCGAGGCTTTTGGCGGCGGCGTGTTGCAGGCCCCACATGCGGCCAAGGCTGTAGACGACGACGCCTTTGAGCACCATCAGCCCGGCCACCAGCACGGCCACGGTGCCCGGCGCCGCGCGCAGCAGGCCGAGGTTCAAGGCCATGCCGACCGAAATGAAAAATAGCCCGAGCAAGAGGCCTTTGAGCGGCTCGATATCGGCCTCAAGCTGGTGACGGTACTCGGAGTTGGCGAGCAACATGCCGGCCAGAAACGCGCCCAACGCCATGGAGATGCCGACCGCGTCCATCAACAGGGCCGTGCCGCTGACGATCAGCAGCGCCGTGGCGGTGAACAGCTCGGGCGTGCGGGTCGCGGCGACGGCCCGCAACACCGGGCGCAGTAGCAAGGTGCCGCCAATCACCACCGCCGCCAGAACGCCGGCGACCTTGAGGATGGAGAACACCATCGTCGCATCGGTCGAAAGCGCGTATCCGGCGCTGAGCAGCGGGACCACCGCGAGGACGGGGATTGCCGCGACATCCTGGAACAAGAGGATTGCAAAGGCGGCGCGGCCGTGGCGGTCTTTCAGCTCGCCGCGCTCGGCCAAGGTCTGCAGAACGAAGGCGGTCGACGACAGCGCCAGCGACACACCGATGATGGCGGCCGCGGCGACGCCAATCCCCGCCGCCACCGCGACTCCGGCGATGATCGCCCCGGTCGCTGCGACCTGCGCGGTGCCCAGACCGAAAACGACATTGCGTAGCGTCCACAGCCGCGACGGCTGGAGTTCGAGGCCGATGATGAACAACAGCAGCACAACGCCAAATTCGGCGAAGTGCCTGATCGCCTCGACGTCGTTGATCAATCCAAGACCGAAGGGGCCGATCAAGGCCCCGGCCACCAGATAACCTAGCACCGCGCCCAGGCCGAGCTTGCGAAAGACCGGAACGACGATGACGGCGGCGGAGAAAAAGATCGCGGCTTGCGTCAGCATGTCCATAAACTGGGTCTCCTCACACGGTGGGGCAGCGTCGGCGGCTACAGGTCGCGGAACGCAACCGGCAAAAATTCGCTCTGGGGCAGACCGATTTTAGGCCGAACCGACGCCGGCGAATCGGACGCGGGAGCAACGAACGGCGCTTGCGTCAGCCTTCCATGCGGGTCGGACAGCGTTCGTCTATTAGGATGCCGGCCTTTCGCCGGCAGGGCCGGCGTGCCATTTGGGATTTGCCTCCTGACCGCGGGACTCCGCCTGGCCGGTTTCCAGCTCCGCGACGCGACGGCGCAAAGCCTCAACTTCGTTCAGCAAGCCGCACAGGGCGCGAGATGTCGGGTCCGGGAGGTCGTCGCAGGGCGACCCGTAGGGCAGAAAATCTGGTTTTGCCGCCGGCCGTGCGACAACCACTTGGGCGGGTATGCCGACGACGGTTACGCCGGGCGAAACATCCCTGACCACAACGGCGTTCGCTCCGACCCGAGCGCCCTTGCCGATGGTAATTCCGCCCAGCACTTGTGCGCCGGCACCGATGATGACGTCGTCTTCGACCACCGGATGCCGACGTCCCTGCGGCCGCGAGCCGGGCGCGATGCCGCCCAAGGTCACGCCATGATACAGCGTCACGTCGTTGCCGATGACCGCAGTTTCGCCGATCACCACGCCGGTTCCATGATCGATGAACAGCCGCTGGCCAATCACCGCGCCAGGATGGATTTCAATGCCCGAGAACCACCGGCCGAGTTCGGACACAAAACGGGCGAGGAACAGAAAGCCGCCGGTCCACAAGGCGTGCGCCAAGCGATGAAAGGCCAGAACGCGCAAACCCGGATAAAGCAGCGCCACCTCGGCAAGTGACCGCGCGGCAGGATCGCGAGCCTTTATGGACTCGACGATCGAACGCAATCCACCGGATGGCGCGGTGCCAGCCTGCCGATCTTGGGCCTGCCGATCTTGGGCCTGGCGATCTTCGGCCTGCCGATCTTGCGACTGCACTTCGTTTGACATGAAGCGACACTCCGAAAAATTGCGCGCTGCCTGATAGGCCCGAAGGCGCCCCTTCGGCGGCAATGCCCCCCATCGAGGTGCGCGCGAGCGCGGATCGGGTCCCTTGGCCTATAACATCCAGCCGGCAAAGCAGTGAAATAAAAATCTTCAAAGGCTAGCGAACCGGCTCTGAAAGAGATATTTATTCTATGCTGGGCCAGGGCCCGAAGGGCTTCCTTCCGACGCTCAAGGGAAGGCGGCCGGATCAGCCCAACGCCCGAGGCGAACGCCCCTGGCCATCACCGTTTCACCCTCATGAGCGGAGCGCGCATTCATGGATCCCATCGACCGCAAAATCCTCGCACTTCTGCAAGCCAATGCCGGGCTGTCGATCGCCGATATCGCGGCCAAGGTTGGGCTGTCGCAGACGCCGTGCTGGAAACGCATCCAGAAAATGGAACAGTCCGGGGTCATCAAGGCCCGGGTCGCGCTGCTCGACGCCAAGCGCCTCAATTTGGGCCTGACGGTTTTTGTGATTATCCGCACCAATCAGCACGACGATGTCTGGCTGCAGAAGTTCGCCCGCGCTGTAAAGGAAATGAACGAGATCACCGCCATCTGGCGCATGGCCGGCGACATCGACTATCTGCTGCGCGTGGTGGTCAAGGATATGGAAGCCTATGACGCCTTCTACAAGCGCCTGATCAAGCGGGTGGCGCTCAGCGACGTGAGTTCGACTTTCGTGATGGAAGAGATCAAGTACACCACGGCACTACCCTTGGAGCCGGCGGCGCTGATGTAGCTGCTGCGCTGCGCTCTAGGATCTCTTGGTCTCGAATCCGGCGCGCATCAAAGTAAAGGCGCCTTCTTGAACTTGCGCCAGAGATCGAACATTTCAGGTTCGGCTTTGGCCGCCGCCGCTTTATGCCATTGGCCGATGACTTCGCCGCCTGCGGCGATTTGCCGGCGCGCGAGACCTGCATCAGCCGTATGGACGAGTTCCGCCACGGTGCGCTGCGCAACCTCGATATCGTTCAGATGTCCGAGGTTTTCCTGCAGGGCCTTGAGCAGGCCGTTGACCCGTGCGACGCGCTTGGCCGGCAGCAGAACTTGAAAAAACTCGAGGGCGTAGCGCGCTTTCTTGACATCGAGACGCAGCTCATGGCGTTCCTCAACGGTCGCGGCGTGGAGGTCGCTGTAGTCGGCGCGAATGTTCCTGAGCCGTCGGTTTAGAAGCCGGCGGGCAAAGTCGGCTGCCGGAAGATTTAGTCCGTCATCGCTGGCGTCTTTGCCTGTGCGCCAGCCGCGCCCACTCAGCCAGGCGTCCAGCCGGCTGACAAACCGGAGGGCACGCGCGCCCTCGAGGGCCTTAGCCGCCGCGCCGTGCGCCTTGGTTTGGGCCAGCCGAGCGGCGCGCATCAACTGCGCCAGTCCGGCGTCGGCAGATAACCCACCGGCCAGCGGTGCGGCGAGATCGCCAATCAGGACATCCAAGTCCCGCGCCGGGCAAAGCTGCGCAAGCAGCCACTTGGCCTCTTGATTGAGCGCCGAACGCTGCGGGGCGGAAATAAATTTCTTGAAAGCCGCCAGCGCCGAGCGCAGACGCCTGAGGCCAACCCGTGCTTGATGGAGGCCTTCAGGGTCGCGGCCGTCGACGGCGGCGGCGAGGTTCCGTTGCCAGTGATCGCGGCAGGCGGAGACAACGACATAAATGGCGTCGTCAGCCGTGGCGCTGGACTTTAGCGTCACAGGCGTGAACTTGGACCACGCCGGCGGCTTGCCGGTCTTGGCGGTCTTCAGTGTCGTCGGTAACGCTCGCTGCGGCGGTTTCCGTGCACCCAGTCCAGGCGTTTTGGCAACGCCAACGCGGCCTCGGCCGGCCGGCCTTGGCGCGTAGTCATGAGATTCCCTGGAAGTTGTGCGCGCCACGGATCAACTCTTCTAGCCCTTAAGGGCCGCTCTATTATGCCACGGCCCCGATACCGATCCACCGGCCGCCGCCACATTTTTGCAACAAAACCGGGTCGGTAGAATTAAGGATTTATGACAACCGCCCTGTGGATAACTTTGCCCGCGGCGGCGCGATTTCCGCAGTTTAGCTACACTTTGAAAAGCCGCAACTGGTGCAGCTATCGCAGCCCTCTTGGCGCAGAAGCGCATAGGTGCCGCATTTGGGACAGGCCCGGAAGCGTTTGTCGCGCGCCGCGGCGTCTTTTTGCGCAGCCTCTTTAAGGCTGACAACTTTTCCGTCATCGGGCGTCGACGTCCGCGGCGCATTCTGCTCGAGAAACCCGATCTCGATCATATGCTGTTCGATGACATCGCCGATCGCTGCCAGCAGCGAAGGTACGTAGCGTCCGTTCATCCACTGCCCGCCGCGCGGGTCGAACACAGCTTTCAACTCTTCGACAACGAACCCGACGTCGCCGCCGCGCCTGAAAACCGCCGAGATCATGCGCGTTAAGGCCACCGTCCACGCATAATGCTCCATGTTCTTGGAGTTGATAAACACCTCAAAGGGCCGGCGGAGGCTGCGGCCGCCTGTATGTTTCCCCGGGCCGTCGTCGGTCAAGACGTCGTTGACGGTGATGTAGATCGCATGATCGCTTTCGGGCCAGCGCAACTTGTAGGTAAGGCCGGGCAAGGTCTCTGGGCGGGCGAGCGGCGTCGATGAGTCGTTCTCGACCGCGGCCGTCTTGGCTTTCCTGATCTCCAGGACAGCGCCCCGCACCGCGCTTGGGCGATAGGTCGTGCAGCCCTTGCAGCCCATGTCATAGGCGCTCATGTAAACGCTTGAGAAGTCCGCGAACGGGAAATCCTCGGGAATGTTGATGGTCTTGGAGATCGAACTATCGACGTAGTCTTGTACGGCGGCCTGCATGACCAGGTGATCGCCGGGCGCGAGGCTCTGGGAATCGACAAAATAGTCGGGTAGCGGCGCCTCGCCCTTGATCGAGCGGAACAGGCGATAAGCGTAGTCGGAAACCTCCTCGGCTTGTTTGCGGCCGTCGTGCATGAGCACATGACGCGTGTAGGCGAAACTAAAGACCGGCTCCAGGCCCGATGAGACATTGTCCGCAAACAGCGAAATCGTCCCGGTCGGAGCGATCGAGGTCACCAGTGCATTGCGGATGCCATGGGCGGCGATGCGCTCTCTCAGCCCGAGCGGCAGGGCGCGAATGGTTTCGCCGGCAAGATATTTGTCGCGGTCGAACAGCGGAAACGGGCCTTTTTCCGCGGCCAAATCCACCGACGCACCATAGGCCGCATCGCGGAAAATCGTCATCCAGCGTCGGGTCATGGCAACAGCTTCAGGGCTGCCGTAGCGCAAGCCGCACATGATCAGCGCATCGGCGAGGCCGGTAATCCCTAGGCCGATGCGGCGCTTTTGTTCCGCCTCGCGCCGTTGTTCTGCGACCGGGTAGTTAGACGCCTCGATCACGTTGTCGAGCATGCGCACGGCCACCGCAACCAGATCCGAAAGCTCCGCTTCATCAAGGCGGGCTTGCGGCGAGAACGGCGCCGAAATCAATCGTGCGTAATTGATCGAACCTAATAGACAGGTGCCGTAGGGCGGCAGCGGCTGTTCGCCGCACGGGTTGGTCGCGGCGATGGTTTCGCAGTAGTACAAATTGTTGCGGGCGTTGATACGGTCGATGAAGATCACGCCCGGTTCAGCGTAGTCGTAGGTTGCCCGCATGATCTTGTCCCACAGGGCGCGAGCCTTGACGGTGCGGTAGATCTTACCGCCGAATTGCAACGGCCATTCGTGATCGTTTTTCACCGCCGCCATAAATGGGTCGGTGGCCAAGACCGAAACATTGAAATTGGTCAAACGCCCTGGTGTTTGCTTGGCGGCGATGAACGCCTCGATATCGGGATGGTCGCAGCGCAAGGTCGCCATCATCGCGCCGCGGCGTGAGCCGGCGCTCATGATCGTGCGGCACATGGAATCCCAGACTTCCATAAACGAAAGCGGGCCGGACGCATCGGCGCCAACGCCCATGACCGGCGCGCCGGTCGGGCGCAGCGTCGAGAAGTCGTAACCGATACCGCCGCCCTGCTGCATGGTCAGCGCGGCCTCGCGGAGGTTCGTGAAGATGCTGCCCATGTCGTCGCCGATGGTCCCCATCACGAAACAATTGTGCAGCGTCACGGCGCGGCTGGTGCCGGCGCCGGCGAGGATCCGCCCGGCCGGCAGGAAACGAAACTCGGCCATCGCCGCTTCAAAGTGCTTAGCCCATTTCGCCGGCTCGCGCTCGGGAGCCGCCAGCGCCCGCGCAACGCGCGACCAGGTATCGACTACCGACGCATCGCCCGCTGATCCCGCGGCGGTCTTGAAGCGGTATTTCATGTCCCAGATCTGCCGGGCGATGGGGGAAGGCTCGGTCAAGGGTCGCCTCTCGATATTCTGGTTTTGTTCTATTGAGCTTAGCAGACTCACTCGGCATGCTTAAATCATTCAAAATTATCCTTACTTTTAAATGATTTATGGGACGGGGCCGGAGCGTCGGCGGCGCGAATCCGGGGCTGCGGGGGCCTAGAGTACGGCGCCTTCGAGCCGGCCCTGCAACTCCACGAGAAGTTGATCTTTGGCAAGCCCGGCCGGCAGCGCCGGCAAGAATTGAAAGGTGATTTCCCCTGGGATCTTGAGCACGCGAGTCTTACCCCACAACCGGCCGGAGTTCAGCGCCATCGGAATCAGAGGCACCCGGCAGTGGGCGTAAAGCGCAGCGATGCCGGGGCGGTAGGGGCGGGTTTCACCCGGCGGAACGCGCGTACCTTCCGGAAAGACCACGACCTGATAGCCAGCTTCCAGCGTGGCGTGTGCCGAACGCAGCATCTTGCGCATGGCGCCGGCGCCAGCGCTGCGATCGATGCTGACGAGACCCGCGCGCATCATGTACCAGCCGATAATTGGAATCCATGTCAGCTCGCGCTTCAAAATGAGCACGGGATGTTCAAGTTCCAGGAACAACCGATAAGTCTCAAAGGATGACTGATGTTGTGCGGCGATGATGCAGGCCCCTTGCGGCACGTGTTCACGGCCTCGGACGCGGCAACTGATGCCCACAACGATGCGCGCAAGGAACATGATGCCGCGTATCCACATCCGGATCGCGATCATGGTCGATCGCCGCGATAACAGCGTCGGTGTGCAGGCTATGGCCGCAGCCGTCGTCCAGGCCACGAACGCCGCCAAATAGATCCATGAACGTACCCAGATCAACAGCGACTGTTCCGGCGGGCTCAAGAACAGCGCCTGCGGTGAAGCATCGGGTTGCGTCATCGCCCCGATCCGGAGTCCGACGTTGCCTGTGGCGCATCATCGCTCGCCAAGCCGAGACGCTGTATCGCCAACGTCACAATGAATTTGGTGTACTCGCGGGCGATCAAACTGGCGGTCCCGGGCCAGCGCCACCAATCGCTTTTTACGTTCGGCGGGAAGACGGCGTGGGGCACAATGCCGACGTCGGGCATGGCGGCGCGGAACTCCAGGAGGCTCCGGCGCATATGGTACGCCGCCGTAACCAGGCGGATCGAATGGATGCCGGCTGTTCGCGCCCACACCGCGGTTTCGAGCGCATTCTCGGGCGTGTTGCCGGCGGTCGTACCGACCGTGATATTGTCGCGCACTTCCGGACGCAAGCCGGCTGTGCGCGGCATGAGATCGTCGGGTTTCACCAGCTCGCCCGCGCCCGATACAAATAGCTGCTCGGCGAGCCCCTGATCCAGAAGCGCGAGCCCGGTTTCAATGCGTTCGCTGCCACCGGTCAGGACGACGATGGCGTCCGTGCGCGTGGCGGTGTCCGCGACCGAGGTTGGGATGGTCGACGCAAACCACAATAGGCCTGACGCCCAGGCGAGGGCGGCGGCGGAAAATCCGGTGGTCAGAGTCCAGAACGGTCTTGGCATGGCGGCAGACTATACCATGACCGGAGCTACACTTTGGCCGAGAGCGCGCGGCGGACGGTGATGTGGGCGGTCAACATGGCCAATAGGCCGGCAGCCAGCGGTAAGGCCGCCAAGGTCAGCCAGTGCGCGGCCGGCAACGCCGTGTCAGGCAGGACTTCCGAATCAACGCGGCTCGCAAGCCAGGCGACCAGCGCCAGGGCCGGCGCATACAATGCCAGCCCCGCCGCGCCGCCGATGATGCCTTGTACGAGCGCGCGGCGCGCAAATTGTGCGGCGATGTAGCCGTCCTTCGCGCCGACGACGTGCAGGATGTCGATGACTTGCGCGAATTCGGCGAGGCTAGCACGGGTGGCAAAGACAATCGTAAGCGCCAATGCGCCGGTCACCAACAGCATGATAGTCAGCGCGACAACGCCGAATCCTTGCGCCAGACTCATGACGCGGTTCAGCCAGACGCGGTGATCGTCGATCACAGCTTCGGGTGCGGCGGCCTTGATCGAGGCAGTGACGGCGGTGACGGCTTCGGTTCCCTCCGTCGCCATCTCAACATCGATCAATGCCGGCAGTGGTAGGTCGCTGATGGCCTCGCTGTTGCCCAGCCAGGGACCGAGCAAGGCGGTGATTTTGGCGCGTGGCACGGCCTCGGATTTCGCCACCGCCGGATGCCGCGCTAAGACGTCGAGAACTTTATTGACGAGGATTGCGCTCGCCTTGTCGCCGGCCGCCGCGATCGGGATTTGTACGGTCAAGGTGCCCGTCACGCTTCGGTTCCAGTCGTCGATCAGAACGCCGATGTAGGAGTTTACGGTCACGGCCAGCGACGCCATAAACACCAGGACCATCACCAGCCACACGACAAAGCGGCTGGCTGTGTCGCGCCGGAGCGGCAAATCTGAGCGTATGCCAAACATCGTGGTCTTATCCCCGAGGATCGTCGTGATCGAACTCAGCCGACGATGCGAGCGGCGGCAGGATTGACACCGATCCCCGGTCAAGGTGAAGCCGGGGAAACGGAAAACGAGCGACAAGCGACTCATTGTGGGTGGCGATAATCACGCTCGCTCCGAGTTTGTGCAGTTCGACAAAAAGCTGCATCAGCCGCATCGCGATTGTGTCGTCGACGTTGCCTGTGGGTTCATCGGCCAAAATCAATTTGGGCCGGTTAACCACGGCCCGCGCGATTGCCACACGCTGCTTTTGCCCGCCGGACAACTGCGCGGGATATGCGCCCTTGCAATCCTCCAGTCCTACCCAGTTCAGCAGTTCGTTGACGTTCCGCTGCACGACGGCCTCGCCGACGCCGGCGATGCGCAGCGGCAAGGCGGCGTTTTCAAAGGCCGACATATGATCGAGCAGTCGGAAGTCCTGAAACACCACGCCGAGGTGCCTTCGGATCGCGGCCAGCCGACCGCGTTTAGCTTGGGTGACATTTTCACCGAACAGTTTGAGATTGCCGCGGGTCGGTCGCTTGGCGAGGTACATCAGACTGAGAAGCGACGTCTTGCCGGCGCCCGATGGTCCCGTCAGAAAATGAAAAGACCGTTGTGGAATGCTGAGTGAAACGTCCTTGAGGACGTCGGGCCCGTCGTCGTAGTGCAGGCCAACCGCCTCCAGGCCGACGGCGTCGCCGGAAATCTCTTCAGCCTTTTTTCGCCCGAGTGCCATTCAATCTCGCCGTTCTTCCGATGTCAGATGCCTGCCAAGCAATCGGGCGGCGGCAATCGTACGTCCACGAAACCTTTTTTCCACGCGATTACTCGATTGATCAGCGAGGGCGGTCGTAGTGCTTAACAACTTATAAATCCACAATTTCTCTATCTTTAGCCGGCATTAACGAACCGCTATGTACTATAGGGCAATCGCCGAAGTGTCAGTAGCAGTAGCGTGTCAGCATGACACAGGCGAATAATGCGACCTGGGTAAACTAGGCGCTTCGTGGGTCTATGAATGCATATCACCTGCCCAAACTGCACCTCGGGCTTTGAGCTGCCGACCGAATTATTGGGCCGGAAGGGCCGGGCGTTGAAGTGCGCGAGCTGCGGCCATTCCTGGTATCAAACCGCCCAAGTGGAATCGATGGATCTCGCCTCGATCATGGGCGAGGAATACGCCACTAAGGCGCAAGCCGCGGCCGGCATACCGAGAATGCGCAGCGCGGTGTCCGCCGCTGCGGCCGGTCGATCGGCCGCTGTTCCCGGCAGCATGGCACGCATGGCTGCGGCCGCACCGCCCCCGGCTAGACCGCCCTTGCCGGGCGGGGCGGTTTCGATGATGGGCGGCGGGAAGCCCTCGATGGCCGCTGGAGCCAGGAATGCGCCAGGCGCGCAGGCCGCATCGGGCGGACAGAGGCCGAATCCGGTTACCGCGGCTTTATCCGGACAGTCTATGCGCGGGCAAGCCGGCGCCGGCACGGGGACCGTCGGAGCACAGGCGGCCTTATCGTTGATGCATTCCAAGGGCGGTGGCAGTGCCGTCCCGAATGCAGTCGGCGCGCCGGCCCAGCCAATGTCGGGCGGCACCCTCGGTGGTCCGACGGCGGCACCTTTGAGTGGGCAATCCATGCGCGGACAAGCCGGCGCCAGTGGGCCCGGCCAGGCTGCGTCGTCCTGGATGCAGAATAATCAGGCTGCGGCCGGTCCCGGTGCGCCGGCCCAGCCTATGCAGGGCGGCGCCCTCGGTGGTCCGACGGCTGTCAAATCGCACCCAAACGTGACCCCCTTTTCGCGTCCAATTCCGACCCCCTTGGCGGGCTGGAATAGGGGCTTATCCCCGTAGTGCATAGGAGGGCCCCGCGGCCGACGCCGCGCGCCGCAGCGAGCGCAGGCG
>CAMDRB010000034.1 GCA_945906455.1 Caenispirillum bisanense | reverse complement strand
TCGCCGACCAGCCGGTACTGATCGGCGGCGGCCGGCGTGGCGTGGTGTCTACGGCCTGTTACGTGGCGCGAAAGTATGGCCCGCGTTCGGCCATGCCCATGTTCAAGGCGCTAAAGTTGTGCCCCCAAGCGGTCGTCATCGCCCCCGACATGGCCAAGTACAAAGCCGTGAGCCGCGAGGTGCGCAAAATATTCGACAGCACGACGCCGTTGGTCGAACCGCTGTCGCTCGACGAAGCCTTTCTCGATCTCGCCGGCACGTCGACGCTATTTGGCCGGTCGCCGGCTGCGACCTTGGCGTACATCGCCCGCGAGATCGAGCGCGATATTCGAATCACGGTCTCCATCGGCCTCAGCTACAACAAATTCCTCGCCAAGATGGCGTCGGATTTCAACAAGCCGCGCGGCTTTACGGTTATCGGCCGCGATGAAGCCGTGCATATACTTCACGATCTTCCGATCATGCGGCTTCCCGGCGTCGGCCCGTCCCTGGCCGACCGGCTCAAGGTCGACGGGCTGTTCACCATCGGCGATCTCCAGCGCCAGTCGGAAGATCAACTCGGCCAGCGTTATGGCGACACCGGACGGCATCTCGCGCGCCTTGCGCGCGGCGTCGATCACCGCATCGTAAACGTCGACCGTGACGCCAAGAGCATTTCCGCGGAGACGACGTTTGATCAAGATATTTCCGATAGCGTGGAACTGCGACGCCGATTGTGGCCCCTGTGCGAGCGTGTTGCTGAACGCCTCAAGTCGCAAGGAATTGCCGGACGAACGGTGATGCTGAAGCTCAAGACAGCGCGGTTCAGATTGAAGACCCGCAACCGTCGATTGCCGCAACCGACCCAACTGGCGGAAGTCATCTTCCGCGCCGCCGAGCCGTTGCTTTTGGCGGAGACCGGCAGCGGCGCCTTCCGCCTTATTGGCGTGGGCATTGACACGTTTACCGACGCAGCACTCGCCGATCCGCCGGTCGGGCCGGATCTTTTTGCCGCCGTGCCCCAGGGTGGCTCTCCCCGGCATGCGCAGGTGGAGCACGCTATCGATGCTGTCCGCGCCAAATTCGGCCGTACCGCCATCCGCAAGGGCCGCGCCGATTCGTAACGGACCCAGAGGTGACCCGTCGTCGGTTGCTTTTTCCCTGCTGTCCAGGCAAACCCCATGCTTAAGGCGATTGATGCGGGGATGTTGGCGATGGAGATGAAGGGCGAGCATACGATTCCGGCGACGCGCGCCGCCGTGTGGGCGGCGCTCAACGACGTTGCGATTTTGAAAGCGGCCATTCCCGGCTGCGACAGCATCGAGCGGCTCTCGGAGACGGAAATCGAGGCCACGGTCACTGCCAAGGTCGGCCCTGTCAAAGCCTCGTTCAAAGGCCTGGTCACGCTCTCCGACCTCGACCCTCCCAACGGCTATACCATTCGCGGCGAAGGCAAGGGCGGGGTAGCGGGCTTCGCTAAGGGTGGCGCCAAGGTGCGCCTGACCGACGTCGCCGAGGGCACGCGGCTCAGTTACGACGTCGATGCTTCGGTCGGCGGCAAGCTGGCACAAATCGGCGGGCGGCTGATTGATTCAACCGCGAAGAAATTGGCCGATGAATTCTTCGCCAGGTTGGGTAAGCTTGCGGCCGGTTCCGCCGGGCCCGAGACATGACCGATATCACGATTACCGTGAACGATCGCGAGATTACGGCGACGGTCGAGCCGCGCCTGCTGTTGGTGGAATTCCTGCGCGAGACCCTTCTGCTCACCGGCACCCACGTTGGCTGTGACACCAGCCAGTGTGGGGCTTGCACCGTCCATCTCAACGGCCGCTCCGTCAAAGCCTGCACCGTGCTCGCGGTTCAAGCCGACGGCCAGCGCGTGACCACCATTGAGGGTATCGCGGCCGCCGACGGAGCGCTGCATCCCATGCAGGAAGCGTTCCGCGAACATCACGGCCTTCAATGCGGCTTCTGTACGCCGGGCATGGTCATGAGTGCGCTCGCCCTGGTCGAGCGCAACCGCGGCGAACCGCTAACCGAGACCATCATTCGCAACGAACTTGAAGGTAACTTGTGCCGGTGTACGGGCTATCAGGGCATCGTCAAGTCCATCGTCGCCGGCGCCAAAGCCATGGGCGCTCATGTTGGTGGGGCACCATAAGCCATGTACGCTTTCGCTTATCAGCGCCCAAACACTCTTAAAGAGGCCGAGGCGGCCTTCAACGCCGGCGAGGATGCATCGTATCTGGCCGGTGGCCAGACCCTGATCCCGACCTTGAAGCAGCGGCTCCGCCAGCCATCGGTGGTCGTCGATCTCGGCGCGATCGCCGCGTTGAAAGGCATTGCCGCCACCAATGGCGGCATCTCCGTCGGCGCGGCCGTGTGTCACGCCGACGTAGCGGCGGCGCCGGAAATTCGTAAATTGATTCCCGCGCTGGCGCGGCTTGCCTCCCAGATCGGCGATCCGCAAGTCCGCAACCGCGGTACGCTTGGCGGCTCCATCGCTAATAACGATCCGGCCTCGGACTACCCCGCCGCTCTCGTCGGTCTCGGTGCGACCGTGCACACGTCGGCGCGTGACCTCGCCGCCGATGAATTCTTTACCGGCATGTTTGAAACCGCGCTCGCCTCGGGCGAGCTCGTGGTGAAGGTGTCGTTTCCGGCCCCGCGGCGCGCCGCCTACGTGAAGTTCCGCAATCCGGCCTCGCGCTATGCCATCGTCGGCGTCATGGTGGCGGAAACCGCGCAAGGAGTCCGCGTTGCCGTCACCGGCGCCGGACCTTGCGTCTTTCGTATTCCCGAAATGGAAGCTGCCCTGGCTAAAACGTTTTCGATCGGAGCTATTCAGAATATACCAATTGCGTCCGGCGAGCTGAACGCCGACATTCACGCGACCGCGGAATACCGCGCGCATCTGGTCGGCGTCATGGCTGAGCGCGCGGTGGCGATGATCGCCTGACGCGGAAGGGATGTGTTCATGGCCGCGCCGATCCGCTTCTTTTTCGATTTCACCTCGACCTTCTCCTACATCGCCGTTCAGAAGATCGACGATTTGGCCGCGCGTTATGGCCGGGCGGTCGAGTGGAGCGCCGTCTCGCTGGGTCATCTGTTCCAGGCCCAAGGCGTCACGGCGCCGCTGAATATCCCCGCCAAGTTCAAGTATCTTTCCACCGACTTCGCCCGCAGCTGCGAATTCGCCGGCTTGCCCCACCGCGTGCCCGATCCGTTCCCGCCCGACGTCAAGCTCGCGCGCTATGCCTTTTGGCGCTTCAAGGCGCGCGACGAAGCCCTCAGCCACGACTTTGCCCGCGCCGCCACCTCGGCCTTGTACGGGCGCGGCCAGACCATTGCCACGGCGGCGGAGATCTTCGCGGCCTGTGGTTCCGTGCCGGGCGTGACTGAGGCCGAGATCGCAGCGGCCGGGACCGATTCGGTGGCCAAACGCGCCGTGATCGCAGCGGTCCAGGCCGCCACCGCCCTCGGCATCAACGGTGCGCCCTACATGATCCTCGACGGCGAACCGTTCTGGGGGGCGGACCGCCTCGATCATCTTGAGCGCCGGCTGGCGCAGAAACGCTGACTGCAATTCCATACTAAAAGGCTTCATCTTGAAAATCGCGCTCATCGGCAACGGCGCTATCGCCAAACTGGTTGCAGAATTTTGTGCCACGCGCGGCGACCGGCTCAATGCCGTTGCTGCCCTGGGCCTGCCATCGGACGTGCGCTCCGTCGGCAATCATCCGATCGTGCGGTCCCTGCCGGAGCTATTGGCCTTCAGGCCCGACCTGGTCGTCGAATGCGCCGGACATAGTGCCGTTGCGGCCTATGCTGCGCCGATCTTGGATGCCGGGATCGATCTCGTCATCGTCTCCACCGGCAGTCTGGCCGACGCGGCGCTGTGGGACACCGTGCGCGCCGCGGCCGCGCGCTCAAAAGGCCAGGTCAAGCTTCCCGCCGGCGCCTTGCCCGGAATCGACGCGCTCTCGGCCGCGAAGCTGGCCGGTCTTGCCAGCGTGACCTTGCGCTCGTCCAAGCCGCCCAAGGCCTGGAAAGGAACCCCCGCCGAAAAGACGCACGACCTCGATGCCATCATCGAACCCACGGTGATTTTTTCCGGCAATGCCCGCGCCGCTGCTTTGACTTTTCCGAAGAACGCCAATGTCGCCGCGACCGCGGCGCTGGCGGGCCTCGGCTTCGAGGCGACCACCGTGACTCTGGTCGCGGACCCGGGCGTAACCCAGAACGTCCATCGCCTGGAGGCGGCGGGCGCGTTCGGCGCCATGACCCTAGAGATCAAGGGCAATCCGTCGCCGGATAATCCCAAGACCTCGCACATGGCGGCGCTCTCGATCATGCGGCTCCTTGAGAACGAGGCCTCGGCAATAATTATCTAAAGGCACCCCGCGAGCGCGCCCACCTTGGACGCGCGGCCCTGCAAAACTTCCGTGCGTCCCTGCACATAGGGTCCGGGATCCGACGCGCTCCACTTGCGTGGGTTGGGCAACACGGCCGCCAGCGCGGCGGCTTCATGGGCGGACAATTGGGCGGCGGATTTCTTGAAATGATGCTGGGCGGCGGCCTCGGCGCCGTAGACCCCCGGCGCCCATTCGACAACATTCAAGTACATTTCCATGATCCGTCGCTTGGGCCACATCGCTTCGATATAGAGCGTGAGGCCGGTTTCCAGCCCTTTGCGAATCCAGGTCCGGTCGGGCCACAGAAACACGTTCTTGGCGGTCTGTTGGGAAATAGTGCTGCCGCCGCGCAAAGTTCCTTCCTCGTCCTCATCCAAGTATTCGTCGATGGCCCTTTGCAGCGCCGCCGCATCGAAGCCGTGATGCTGGCAGAAGTTTTCATCCTCGGCCGTCAGCACCGACCGCGTCAGCACCGGCGCTATGCGGCTCAAGGCAATCCACTGGTATTTGATGTCGCCGCCGCGAATCAGCATCAGCGGCGTTATGGGCGGAGTCACGAACCGGTATGCTAGGATAACAACGCCAGGTAAGAATAGCGCCGCCCCCACGGCGGCCAAGATATACGCGGGCAGCCTGAAGCGCCGACGCCGCCCGGGCCCGCTCACGGCGCCGCCACGGCGATGTGCCGCGGCGTCTCGCCGGCGGCATGAATTTCCCAGACCTCGCGATAGGCCGCCTCCAGCTGGCGGGTGAATCGCGCGGTGTCGAAATGCGATCCGGTGTCGCGCACGCCGGTAAGCTTTGCGCGTACGGCGGCGTAATCGTCGCTTCGCGTCGCCAGCCTCACCGCGGCGTCGTGGTAGGCGGCCAGCGAGCCGGTGACCAGCTCGGGAAGTCGAAGCGCATGCAGGATGCCGCCGGCGACCCGGGCGGCGAAGGTATCGCCGGCCATCGTCAACAGCGGACAGCCCAGCCACAGTGCATCGTTGGCGGTGGTGTGCGAATTATAAGGGAAGGTATCGAGCGCGAGCTGCGCGACGTGATAACGCGCGAGGTGGTCGACCATGTTCGTTGCCCGGGGCGCGAAGATCAGCCGGCCTTCCGCCACACCCGCCGCCGCCGCTTCCGCCCTAAGATTGGCAATCGCCTCGTAGCGATCCGCCCGCAGCCACAGCACGCTGCCGGGAACGGCCTTGAGGATCGCCATCCACACCTGGAAAACCTCGGGCGTGATCTTCTGAACATGGTTGAACGAGCAAAAGACAAAGCCGGCGTCGGGCAAGCCGTAGTCGGCGCGGGAGCACGGTGCGCTCACCGGCCGGGTGCGGTCGTGCGGCTGGCATGACCCCGGCAGGCGGATGATGCTTTCGCTGTAAAACCGCTCGGCCCCACCCGGAACGGTGAAGGGGTCAGCGACCAGGTAATCGACAGCCGGCGAGCCGCTGGTGCCGGGGTAGCCCAGCCAATTGATTTGGATGGGCGCCGCGCGCCGCGCCGGGATGCCGTGGCGGATGTTGCCGGTAAAGCCGGTTAGGTCCACCAGGATGTCGATGCCGTCGGCGCGGACCTTGCGCGCCGCGCTGTCGTCGGAAATGCCGCGAATGTCGAAAAAGGCCGCACAGGCCTTCTGGATGCGCCAGCGCTGGGGGCCCGCGTCGTCGGGTCCGTAGGAATATCCAACCACCTCGAACGCCTTGCGGTCGTGAAGTTCGAGAACCTCGGGTATGACGGCGCTAACGACATGGTCGCGGAAATCCGCCGAAAAATAACCGATGCGCAGCTTCGCCTTGGCGGGCTTGGCCGCCGCCGGAATCAGGGCAGGCTCGGCCGGCTGTGGCGGCAGAGCGTTCGCTGCATAGGCACGGGCGGCGGCCAGCAGAAGCTCCGGTGCAACCGGCCAGGCGAACAACAGAAATGGCGAGAAGGCGCCGCACCCGGTCACTGCGAGTTCCCGCACCCGTGCCGCCATGGCGCCGTAGTCCCGCCAGCGGCAGAGCTCGCGCCGGGTGTGCATGACCATGATCTCGGCGTAGGCATGGCCGGCGTCGAACGTGAGTAAGGTTTCGAACTCACCCAAAGCCTCTTCGACGCGCCCCAACGCGCGCAAAGCGGCGGCCAGGTTGCGGCGCGCCTGAACATGTGCGGGCTGGCGCTTGAGGACCTCGCGATAGCAGGCAATGGCCGGTTCAAGCTCGCCGTTGTCGTGGTGCATGACCCCGAGGTTGTTATGGGCCTCGACCAGATCGGGGCTGAGCCTGACGGCCTCGCGGTATTGCAGAAGGGCCTCCGGCCGCCGGTCGAGGGCCTTAAGCGTCCAGCCCAGCATGACCCTGCATTCGGCGGACTCGCGCCTGGCGGCGACCGCGCGGGCATAGCGATCGGCGGCCTCTTCCAACCTGCCGAGGGCCCGTAGGCTGTGGCCGGCCAGGACGTTCAGTTCGTAGTTGTCGGGATGCTGAAGCAGCGCGGCGTCAAGCACTTCAATCGCTTGGGCAGGCTGGCCGCGCATGAATCTGCCGGCGGCCAGCATCTGAAGCGCGTCAAGATGGCCGGGATCTTGGTCCAGCACTGCTGCGCACAGCCGTTCGGACTCATCAAACCGGCCGGCCTGCTGACATTGCATGGCCTCGGTCAGTTGCCGCGAAATCGAGCTGGTCTCACCGGACTGCACGAATGGTCAGCCCAACTTCGCCTCGTGGTAAATCTCGCTACCGGATTCCTTGAAGGCTTCCGACATTTCGGCCATGCCTTTCTCGGCATAGTCGCGGACTTCTTGCGAGATTTTCATCGAACAGAACTTGGGTCCACACATCGAGCAGAAGTGCGCGACCTTGGCGCCCTCCGCCGGCAGCGTTTGATCGTGGAAATCCTCGGCGGTTTCCGGATCCAAGCTCAAGTTGAACTGATCGCGCCAGCGGAACTCAAAGCGCGCCCGGGACAACGCGTTGTCGCGCAGTTGCGCGCCGGGATGGCCCTTGGCCAGGTCGGCGGCGTGGGCGGCGATCTTGTAGGTGATCACGCCGACTTTCACGTCGTCGCGATCGGGCAGGCCGAGGTGTTCCTTCGGCGTGACATAACACAGCATCGCCGTGCCGAACCAGCCGATCATCGCCGCACCAATACCGCTGGTGATGTGGTCGTAGCCCGGCGCGATGTCGGTAGTCAGCGGGCCCAGCGTATAAAACGGCGCTTCGCCGCAGACTTTGAGCTGCTTATCCATGTTCTCTTTTATCTTGTGCATGGGCACATGGCCGGGACCCTCGATCATCACCTGGACGTCATGTTTCCAGGCGATCTTGGTCAGCTCGCCCAGGGTTTCCAGCTCGCCGAACTGCGCCGCGTCGTTGGCATCGGCGATCGATCCGGGTCGAAGCCCGTCGCCCAGCGAGAACGAAACGTCGTAGGCCTTCATGATTTCGCAAATGTCTTCGAAGTGGGTGTAGAGGAAATTTTCCTTGTGATGCGACAAGCACCACTTGGCCATGATCGAGCCGCCGCGGCTGACAATGCCGGTGGTGCGTTTCGCCGTCAGCGGTACATAGCGAAGCAGCACGCCGGCATGGATGGTGAAATAATCCACGCCCTGTTCGGCCTGCTCGATGAGCGTGTCGCGGAAGATTTCCCACGTCAGGTCTTCGGCCTTGCCGTTTACTTTCTCCAGAGCCTGATAGATCGGCACCGTGCCAATGGGCACCGGCGCGTTACGCATGATCCACTCGCGGATGGTGTGGATGTTGCGCCCGGTCGACAGGTCCATGACCGTGTCGCTGCCCCAGCGGATCGACCAGACGAGTTTATCGACTTCCTCGGCGACCGAGGAGGTGACGGCGGAATTGCCGATATTGGCGTTGATCTTCACCAGGAAGTTGCGGCCGATGATCATAGGCTCGGCTTCGGGGTGGTTGATGTTGGCCGGAATGATGGCGCGGCCGCGGGCGATTTCGTCGCGCACGAACTCGGGCGTCACGAAATCGGGGATCGCCGCGCCGAAATTCTCGCCGCCCTCTACCGTCGCACGGGCGTCGTCGAGCGCCTTCTGCCGCCCCAGGTTCTCGCGGATGGCGACGTATTCCATTTCCGGCGTGATGATCCCGGCTTTGGCGTAGTGCATCTGGCTGACGTTGCGCCCCGTTTTGGCGCGCAACGGCTTACGGCCGGCGCGGTCGAAGACCGGCACCTTAGTGGTTTCACCCGGCGCCAGGCCGTCGTCCTCGGGACGCACGGCGCGCCCCGGAATTTCCTCGACGTCGCCCCGGGCCATGATCCAGGGCGTGCGCAAGGGCGAAAGACCCAAGCGAATGTCGGTCTTAACGGTCGGATCGGTGTAGGGCCCCGACGGGTCGTACACCACCACCGGCGGCTCTTTGGCTGTGGACTCGACCTCGATCTCGCGCATGGCCACACGGATGCCCGGGTGCAGCCGCCCGGGCACGTGGACTTTACGCGAGGCCGGCAGCGGACCGGTGGTGACAGCCAGATCTTTGATGTCTTTCGAGCGGGAAATGAGGTTCATGGTCGGTCTCCTATGCCATCTCTACTGAGATCGTGGCGTGGCCGGGAGATCCGGGGGTGGCGTCGGGGATGAAAGCAATAGCGCGGCGCTGTTCCATCCCTACGCCGGTATCACCCGGATCAGGTTCGAAGGGTTTGCCATGAGAACCTGCAGAGCAGGTTCCAGCGGCCTCTCAGCCCCGACACTCAAACTTAAGCGGGGGCACCCCTTGGATGGGCCGGAGTATCGGACCGGGCGCTCTCGGGGTCAACTCCTCCTTCCCAAAAGCAACGGCGCGGATGGTGTTGTCATCATCCGCGCCGCGTTTATCCGAAAGGTTCTTGTCTTAACGCGGCTTACGCCGCGCGTGAGCGATTCTCCCAGGGCCGGCCGCCGCCGCCGCTTCCGCCGCGACCGCCACGATTGCCTGGCTTCTGGCCGTAGCCGCCATTGGGGCGGCCGTTGGGCCGGCCACTCGGCCGGCTCGGACCGCTGCGCTCGCTGCGGGTGGCGATGTGGGCGGCGTGGAAGGCGTGGCCGGTGTCGACGGTGATGGTCTGGCGCGTAAGCCGCTCGATGGCGCGCAGATCGCCGACCTCGTCGGCGTCGCAGAACGAAATCGCCGCGCCGCTCATGCCGGCGCGGGCCGTGCGGCCGATGCGATGGACGTAGCTCTCCGCGTCGGCCGGCAGCTCATAGTTGATGACGTGCGAGATGCCGTCGACGTCGATGCCGCGGGCGGCGATGTCGGTTGCCACCAGTACCCGTGCCTTGCCCGACTTGAAGGCGTCGAGGCTGCGCTGACGGGCGTTTTGCGACTTGTTGCCGTGGATGGCGTCGGCCGAGACGCCATTCTTGATCAGTTGTTCGGCGACGCGGTTGGCGGCGTGTTTGGTGCGGGTGAACACCAGCGCGCGCGTCACGCTCTTGTCGTTGAGCAGTTCAGTCAGCAGGCGGCGTTTGTCGTCGCGGGCGACGAACATCACGCGCTGCACAATGCGCTCCACCGTCGTTGCCGGCGGCGTCACTTCGATGCGCTCAAAGTCCTTCAAGATGCCTTTGGCCAGGCTCATGACGGCCTCGGGCATGGTGGCCGAGAACAGCAGGGTCTGCCGCGCGGCGACGATCTTGGAGACGATCACCTTGACGTCGCGGATGAATCCCATATCCAGCATGCGGTCGGCTTCGTCGAGCACTAGGAATTCAACGTGCTGCAGGTTGATGTGGCGCTGGTTCATGAGATCCAGAAGACGGCCCGGCGTTGCCACCAGGATGTCGACGCCGGCATTCATGGCGCTGACCTGCGCGCCTTGGCCAACGCCGCCGTAGACCACGGTGCGCTTGAAGCCAAGGTGCTTGCCGTAGGTGGCAAAGCCCTCGCCGATCTGCACGGCCAGTTCGCGGGTCGGTGTCAGCACCAGCGTACGCGGGCAGCGCGGCGCCGCCTTGACGCGGTTGGCGGCCATGCGTTGCAGGATCGGCAGCGCGAAAGCCGCGGTCTTGCCGGTGCCGGTCTGGGCGATGCCCAGCATGTCGCGGCCCTGCAGCAGCAAGGGAATCGCCTGGCTTTGGATCGGTGTCGGGACGGCGTAACCCTCGGCGGTCAGCGCGCGCAAAAGCGGCTCGATCAGGCCGAGGTCGGAAAAACTAGTCATGTATTCACTTTCTAAACGGGCATACGATTTTGGGGCCGCGCCAAAAGGCGCCGGCAACAGAACGGTCTGCGGAAACCCGGAGGGCACGCAACCGACGGGAGGGAGAATTGAACTTCTCAGGAAACGGTGCCCACGCCCACATTGGGGGGAAACTAGCACCTGCGCGCGTATCGCGAGACGTTGCCGCATGTTGCGGTCAAGGGGTGATGTAGGCGCTAAAGGTTAATAAGTCAATGTTAATCCCCGCGTTATCTCTCTTAGCCTTGCCCCCTACGCTTAATCGCCTGTATCGCGGTTTCCAGGGCGTCCAGGAAGCGCGAACGGTCCTGTTTTAGGAACGGCGCGGGGCCCTTGGTGATCTCGCCGGTTTCCCGAAGGTGGGTATGCAAGTCGCGCATCGCCACCGCCATGCTGATGGAATCCTGGTCCAGCGATCTGCCGGTCGGGCGCAGGACCTTCGCCCCCTTGGCCACGCAACGGGCGGCCAACAGAATATCGGCGGTGATGACCACATCTAGGTTCGTAACACGCTCGGCGATCCAATCATCCGCCGCATCGGGGTGGTTGTTGACGGTGAAACGCTGAACCAGCGGATGATCGGGCCCGCGCATCCAGGCGTTGCTGACCAGCAGCACCGGAATCTTGTGGCGTTCGGCCACGCGCACGACCTCGGTCTTCACTGGGCAAGCGTCGGCATCGATGAAAATTTGCAAGCCGGCTTACTCCGCATATAATCGACGCACTGCCCTAACCAGGAGGATCGTACCATGCAGCGCAATTATCTGGTCATGGCCGCTGTGGCCGTGATGACTTTCGGCGTCGGCTTTGCCGTAGCGCAAAACGCGCCGAAGCCGCCGAGCAACGACTGGCTGCTCGAAGCGACTGACGATACCGAACGCTTCCGCCGCCTGCAGCAGTACCTGCGCGGTTTCGATCAGCCCATGTGGGAAATTGGCGACCGTTGGCGCGGCATTCATGATGCGCTGATGCGCGACAACTTCGAACTCGCGGTTTATCACTGGGACAAAATCAAGACCACCATCGAGAATGGCTACCTCAAACGCCCTGCCCGGCGTGCGAATTCCGATAAGGTTCTGATCAATAGCGGAGTCCATGCGCAAGTTAAGACCGCATTTGAAACGCGCGACCGCGCTAAGGCGTGGGCCGGCTTTACCACCGCGCGCACGGCCTGCATGGAATGTCACGACGCTGAAAAGGTGCCCTTTATGAACAACCAGGCGATGTTTCGCGAGCTCAACGCACCGGCGAAGTAGTCCGGCGAAATAATCCGGCGAAATAATCGGGTTTCAGGCCCGGGGCTTCGGGGCGGGGGCTAGGCCGGAGATCTCAAGGATCATCTTCTGTATGACCGAGCGGCTGAAGTCCTCAAGGCCCCGCACGGCGATATAGAACGAGCCCGGTCCGCCGATGACGTTGTCGCGATAATAAGTATCGAGATCGGCCGGCGCCGGCGTTCGCCATGTCGGCCGTTCGGTCATGATGGCTAAGCCGTTGATGGTGATGCCGGCGGCGACCGCGTCGTCGCGGGAAACCGTAATCGGTCGGCCGAAGTCGCTATAGCCATCACCCGAAACATCGATGACCTTGCGTGCCGGCTCGAAATCAGTCGATCGAAAAAGTTTCACCGCGAAGTCGATGCCGCTACTGATCGAAGTCGTGCTGCCCGGCGTGTACGGCAGCTTATCCAGATCGTCGGCGAACTTCAGGACGTCTTCTTCGGTGGAGAGGATGCGCCACGGAATGATGACTTTCTGTTGGTAGGGGCTCGACCACTCCATGTAACTCAAGGCCACGCGGCCGATCGGCCCGCCGCGGATGGCGGTCGATACGCGTTTGTCCCTCAAGGCATGGATATAGCCGGCGCGCTGGGTGCCGGCCTCGTTCTCGTCGACGCTCATCGACGAATCCACCGCCAGCACCAGCCCCAGGTCGACGGCCGTGAGGTTGGCGGCGCGCACCGGCGCGATACCTGCTTCAAACCGATTGGCGCCTTCGTGCATAGGAATGGCCGGCGCAAACGCCAGCGCGACCACGGTCAGGACAGCGATCAACCACCGCAAAGCCATCTCGGCCCCATCTCGAAAACCTACTCCGCGCTGGTTTAGCGGAACTCTTGCCCCATGGGTAGCCCATCCCACCTGGCGGTTTTCCATATATAAGGTGCCTTACGCCGGGTGCGATTCGCTTGGCCGTTCGCCGCCGCCTCGGCTAAAGTGACGACACCGCGAAGCGGCTCGACTATCGTTGCCGGCTTGACGTTTCACGGGAATCTGGAAGGAAGAAGGAAGTCGCATGAGCGGTCCGCTGACCGGTATCCGGGTTCTTGAGCTGGGGACCCTGATCGCCGCGCCATTCGCGGCGCGCATGTTCGCCGAATTTGGCGCCGACGTCGTCAAAGTCGAATCCCCCGGCGATGGCGATCCGTTACGAAGTTGGCGCGGCCTTCACAAGGGCACATCGCTGTGGTGGTACCTCCAGGCACGGAACAAGAAGTCGATTGCCGTCGACATGAAGACGCCGGGGGGCGTCGCGATCGTCAAGCGGCTGGCGGCATCGGCGGACGTCGTGATCGAAAACTTCCGTCCGGGCGCCCTTGAGAAGCTCGGACTTGGCTGGGAGGTGTTATCGGCGCTCAATCCCAAACTGGTCATGGTGCGTATTTCCGGCTACGGCCAGACCGGGCCTTACCGCAATCGCCCAGGGTTCGGGGCGATCGGTGAGGCCATGGGCGGATTGCGCTACACCACCGGCGAGCCCGGTCGCGCACCGCCTCGCGTCGGCGTCAGCATCGGCGACTCCTTGGCCTCGCTGCACGGCGTGATCGGTGCGCTGATGGCGCTCTTGCGGGTCAAGAGCGGTGAAGGCGGTGGGCAAGTCGTCGATGTGTCGCTGGTCGAGAGCGTCTTCAATCTCATGGAAAGCATGGTCCCCGAATACGATCTCTTCGGCATCGTGCGCGAGCGAACCGGTGGTTCCTTACCCGGCATCAGCCCGTCGAACACCTATGCCGCCGCCGACGGCGGATACGTTGTCATCGCCGGCAACAGCAATCCGATCTTTCGCCGGCTCATGCAGGCCATCGGCCGCACCGATCTGGGCGACGACCCGGCTTTGCACACCAATCAAGGGCGGGTTGCGCGCAACACCGAAATCGATACCGCCATCGCCGACTGGGCCTTGCAGCGTGATACGGCCGATGTGCTGAAGGTATTGGAGGCCGCCGAAGTACCCGCGGGCCGTCTGTATTCGGTCGCCGATATCGTCGCCGACCCGCACTACCAGGCCCGCGGAATGATTCAGGAAATGACCCTGCCTGACGGGGTCGTCGTGCGCGTACCTGGGATCGTGCCGAAGTTCTCCGAAACACCCGGCGAAATTCGTTGGCCGGGACCGGCCCTGGGCGAGCACAACAATGCCGTGCTCGCGGAAATCGGTTATAGCGACGCCGAGATCGCGGCCCTAAAGGCGAGCGGCGCCATAAGATGACGCCGTAAACAGGACTTGGGGCTATGGACCGCGCCTAAGCTCCGGGCCTAACATGGCGGCCGATATCTGGGGGAGATCAACCGTGGACACTACCGTTTCCGTCGCTGCTGCGCCCCGCCCCATGGCCGAGGACTCGCCGCTCGTGCGCAAAGTGGTCTGGCGGCTCATGCCGCTGATCATGATCTGTTATTGTTTCGCTTTTTTCGACCGCATCAATATCGGCTTCGTTAAGGCGGCGCTGACGGTCGATCTCGGCATCAGCAACACCGCCTACGGCGTCGGCGCGGCCTTATTCACGATCGGTTATGTAATTTTCGAAGTGCCGAGCAACATGGTGCTGTACCGGGTGGGTACCCGCCAATGGATCTCGCGCATCATGATCAGCTGGGGCCTCGCCACCGCGGCCATGGTTTTTGTCACCAGCGAATGGCAGTTCTATGCCTTGCGCTTTCTCATCGGCGCGCTCGAGGCCGGTTTCTCGCCCGGCATCATCTATTATATGACAACCTGGTTTCCGGCGTCCTACCGTGGCCGGGCAACGTCGTATCTGTTCCTGGCCCAGGCGTTTTCCGGCGGCGCCGGCGGCCCGATCGCGGGCATGATTCTGACGTATATGGACGGTGTCGGCGGCCATCCGGGCTGGCACTGGGTGTTTCTGTTCGGCGGATTGCCGTGCATCGCGCTGGGCCTGATCGTTTTTCGTTTTCTCGACAATCGCATCGAGGATGCGCGCTGGCTGAGCGACAGCGAAAAGCGCGAACTCATCGCCAGTATCGAACGCACGTCCCAGGCCGGCAAGGGCCGCTCGCTGCTCGGCGCCCTTCGCACGCCCGGCTTTCTCACATTAGCGCTGTGTTATTTCATGATTCAAATGGCCTCCTACGGCCTCAATTTCTGGGCGCCCGATCTCATCAGGACGGCAGGTGGCGGCAATAATCTGCTGGTCGGTTTCTTGACGGCGGCGCCATACGTCTGCGGCGCAACCTGCATGATTCTCATCGGCCGTCGCGCCGATGCCACCGGCGAGCGACGATTGTATCTGGTCGGTTATTTGTGCCTTGCCGCCATCGGCTTTGCCGGCGCCGGATTCTTCGACCACAACGTCCCCGTCCTGGTCCTGTCGCTGTGCTTTATCGGCGCCGGCATCGTTGGCGGCATGCCAACCTTCTGGTCGATCCCGCCGAAACTCGTGGTCGGCGCCGGTGCCGCCGCCGGCATAGCGCTGATCAACACCCTGGGACAGATCGGCGGCATCGTCAGCCCGATCATGGTGGGGCGCGTCAAGGACGTGACCGGGAGTGCGACACCGGCGCTCTACGTTATCTCCGGCCTCTGCATCCTCGCCGCTTTGATATTGCGCTTCGCCGCCTCGCAGCAGATCCGTGCCAACGACCGCGCTCTGGATAAGGCGTAGCCGCCGCGACATGAGTGAAAGACTTTCACGGCCCGAACGGCGCTCGTTACAAAAACAGGACGCACAACTGCTCGGATTGCCGCTGGCCATGGGGACGGATCCGCGACCCGTCGCTGCTCATATCCGCCACGTCATAAAATTGCTGCGCAGTCCCCAGGCCGACTCACCGTGTTCGGACGCCGTCGCCCACGTCACCGACCTGTTCGACCGCTCCGTGCCGCCCGCGCAACAGACGCTGCTGGCCTGCCGCAAGAGCTGTTCGCATTGTTGTACGCAGATGGTGGTTTTGACAGCGCCCGAGGCCTTTTTTGTCGCCGCGCAAATTCGCAAGCGCCCCAAGACCATCGCGGCCGTTGTCGACGTCGCGCGACAAACCGGCACCTTGTCGCTAGAGGAGCGCCTGCGCGCCAAGGTCATGTGTCCGATGCTGGAGGCGGCACTCTGTACGATCTACGCGGCGCGGCCGCTCGGCTGCCACGGGTTTGTCTCGACCAATCTCAATTCGTGCCTCGCTGCCTTCGAGCGGTTGGAAACGCCCGACATTCCGATGCCCCAGGATAATATTTCCGTGCTTTACGCGTCCCGGATGCTTCTCCTCGCGGCCCTCAGGCTTGCGGACTTGCGGGACTCGACATATGAGATGAACAGCGCTCTTTCCGCAATTCTCACTGCGGACAACGCCGAGCAACGTTGGCTGGCGGGCGAAGATATTCTGGCGGGCGTCAAGACAGAAGCGGCGCCGCCGCCGCAGTTCGAAGACGCGATTCGTAAAATGGCCGCCTTCGTCGCGCCGACGGTTTAGTGAGATCGCAGCGCCTAACTCGGCGCCCGGTGCACCGGGTCGATCCACAACACGGTTTCCGGTTTCTCGACCGGTTCGATTTCCAAGTTGATCGCCACGGCCTCGTTGTCGCTGCGCACCAGCACGCACTCCAGGGTCTCGCTGGTGCTGGCGTTGATCTCCTGGTGCGGCACATAGGGCGGCACGAAAATGAAATCTCCGGGACCGGCTTCGGCAACGAATTCGAGCTTCTCGCCCCAGCGCATGCGCGCCCGCCCCTTGACGATGTAGATCACGCTTTCTAAGGGGCCGTGATGGTGGGCGCCGGTCTTGGCATTGGGATAAATATGCACAGTGCCGGCCCACAGTTTTTGCGCACCGGTGCGCGCGAGCGTGATGGCCGCCGCGCGATTCATGCCGGGCGTCTGCGGTGTGTTGACGTCGAGCTGGTCGCCGGGGATGACCTTGACGCCGTGGAGCTTCCAGTCGATGTGCGCCCCGCTCATGCTGCCCTTGCCAATGGCCCTGTTGAAGTTTCGCCCAGCATACTACGCCGGCGGTCGCGTTCGAAAAACTATTATTTATATAATTCAACAGGTTAGTTGGAAGTCCCGGCGGTTTCTTGCAACCGTTCTGGTCCCGTCCTGATACAAGATTCTCGGCCGATTGCCGCCACTGCCCGTACCCCGGCCGGCCCGGAAGGTGATATAGTCCCGCCGATTTGCCGGGGGAATTCTCATCTGGAGGGATCATGGCTTACACACTCAATATCAACGGCGCGAGCCACACGGTCGACGTCGACGAAGCGACGCCACTGCTCTGGGTCTTGCGCGACACCCTTGACCTCAAGGGGGCCAAGTACGGGTGCGGCGCCGGGTTGTGCGGCGCCTGCACCGTTCACATTGATGGCACCGCGGTGCGGTCTTGCGTCACGCCCGTCTCCGGTGTCGGCACACGCGCCGTGACCACCATCGAAGGCATCGCCGAAAATCCGCTCGGCAAGAAACTCCAGGACGCCTGGTTGGCGATCGACGTCGCGCAATGCGGCTATTGCCAGCCTGGGCAGATCATGTCGGCCACCGCCTTGCTCGCGAAAACGCCGAAGCCGACCGACGCCGATATCGACGCGCAAATGAGCGGCAATATCTGTCGCTGCGCCACCTACAACCGCATCCGCACGGCCATCAAGTTGGCCGCCGGAGATGCGGTGAAGAAGGAGGGCTGATCCATGGGTTTTCATAATTCCAAGCTCCAAAATTCCAAGCATGGCGCGACACGGTCCACGGTCTCGCGCCGTTCGTTCCTCAAAGTCAGCGCCGCTACCGGCGGCGGATTGATGCTGAGCTTCAATCTCGCGCCGCTCGCGAACGCATTGGCGAACATACCCGGAGAATCGGCGATCGGCGCTTTCATCCGGATCGGCGCCGACGGCATTGTCACCATCGCCGCCAAGAATCCGGAAATTGGCCAAGGGATCAAAACTTCGTTGCCGATGATCATCGCCGAGGAACTGGACGTCGACTGGAAGGACGTGCGTGTTGAAACCGCGCCCATGGATGCCCAGAAGTTCGGCGTCCAGTCGGCGGGCGGCAGCACGTCGATCCCGCGCAATTGGGACAATATGCGAAGAGTAGGTGCCGCCGGCCGGCAGATGCTGGTCACGGCCGCGGCCAAGACCTGGCGCGTGCCCGAAAGCGAACTGACGACGGCATCGGGTGTGGTCATGCATGCGGCCTCGGGCCGCGCCCTGAAGTACGGTGAGCTGGCGGCCAAGGCAGCAATGCTTCCGGCCCCAGATCTCAAGTTGGTCACGCTCAAGGACCCCAAGACCTTCAAGATTGTCGGCAAGCCGACCAAGGACGTCGACGGACCCGCGGTGGTCCACGGCAAGCCGCTCTACGGCATCGATGTCACCGTGCCCGGCATGCTCTACGCGACGTATGAGAAGTGCCCAGTGTTCGGCGGCACGGTCGTCCGCGCCAACCTCGACGAGGTCAAGGCCATGCCCGGCGTGCGCCATGCGTTCGTCGTTCCCGGCACGATCAAGAACGGCGAAGTCGGTCTCAACGCCGGTCTCTCCGGCGGTGTCGCCATAGTCGCCGATACCTGGTGGCAGGCCAATGTCGCGCGGCGCAAGCTGCGCGTCGAATGGAACGAGGGCCCGATGGCCACGCAAAGCAGCAAAGGCTTCGCAGCCCGCGCCGCCGAGCTTGCCAAACAGAAGCCTGAAATGTCTATCCGCTCCGACGGCGACGTCGATGCGGCCTTCAAGGGCGCGGCGAAAGTTCTAGAGGCGTCATACTCCTATCCGTTCCTCGCGCACGCAACGATGGAGCCGCAGAACTGCACGGCCCATTTCAGCGGCGGCAAGATGGAGATTTGGGTTCCGACTCAGAACGGCGCCAACGGCCGCGGTATGATCGCCCGGACCATGGGCATCCCTGAGAAGGACATTACCGTCCATATGACCCGCGCCGGCGGCGGTTTCGGCCGACGCGGTAGCCCTGATCCGATGATCGAGGCGGCCTGGATCTCGAAAGAAGCCGGCGCACCGGTCAAGTTGGTCTGGACGCGCGAAGACGACATGCGTCACGACTGCTACCGGCCCGGCGGCTATCACAACTTCAAAGCCGGCATCGATGCAGCCGGCAAACTGATCGCGCTCACCGATCACTTCGTCAGCTTTGGTGCCGACGGTAAGTTCGCCGCCAGTTCCAATATGGGCGGAAATGTCTTCCCGGCGGAATTCATTCCGAACCTGGCATTTGGCGCGAGCCTCATGCCGCTGGGCACACCTACCGGCCCCTTGCGCGCTCCGGGCAGCAACGGGCTCGCGTTCGTGTTCCAATCGTTCCTCGATGAAATTGCCCATGCCTCTGGTAGGGACCCGCTCGAATTCCATCTCGACCTCTTGAGCGAGAAGCGTGTCCCAGCGCCGGCCGCAGCCACCGGCGCGCCGCAGGGACCAACATTCAATCCGGCGCGGATGCGTACGACCCTTGCGCTGGTTGCCGAGAAGGCCGGTTGGGGCAAGCGGACAGTGCCCAAAGGGACTGGCCTCGGTCTCGCCTATTACTACTCGCACCAAGGTTACGTCGCTCACGTCGCGGAAGTCACGGCGACATCCAGCGGTCAAATGAAGGTCAACAAAATATGGGTCGCGGCCGATGTTGGCGGCCACATCGTCAATCCTTCGGGCGCGGAGAATCAAGTCCAAGGTGCGGTGCTCGACGGTCTTGGCCAGATCCTCGGCCAGGAGATCACTGTTGCCCGCGGCGGTACAGTCGAAGGCAACTTCGATACCTTCCCGCTTTTGCGCATGCACCAGGCGCCGCCGGTGGAAGTCCACTTCCAGCGCTCGGAAAACTCACCGACCGGGCTGGGCGAGCCGGCCTTGCCGCCGACGCTTCCGGCCATCGCCAATGCCTACTTCGCAGCCACCGGCCAGCGCGTGCGCGACGTGCCCTTCAACAAGCCGCGGGACCGCGACGTCCGCGTCTAACAAGCGTCGCCGATCAGCTAAGAACGCGGCCCGATACAATCGGGTCGCGTTTTTCTTTTCAGCCGCGCTCGCTCTAATAACCCAGCGGCCCGGTATAGCCCATCCTGAGTTCGCCTTCGGTCTTGCCCATGACCGTGCCGTCGCGCAGCCATTCCAGCGAGGCTTGGAACAGCAGCAGGTGGTTGGTTTCCCACATTGCCATGTGCGACGAGCAGGCTTGTAGGACCGTACGGACTCGCGAGACATCTTTCATAATGCCGATTTGTGGCAAGGAGGATGTATTAAATGACCAGCCAAGAACGCGACATACAGCGCAAGCTGAAGGTGCTCCGTCATGCTGAGCAAACCGGGCATGTGGCAAAGACC
>CAMDRB010000033.1 GCA_945906455.1 Caenispirillum bisanense | reverse complement strand
GGCTGATATTGATGAGGGCCAGTCCCGCCGTGGCGCGGCCCGGCGGTACGATGTGAGCCCGAGCTTTGCGGTGAAACTGGCCAAGCGGGTATCGCGCACGGGTTCGGCCGCACCGGCGTGTCAGGGCCGGCCGCGTGGAGGGGGCAAGTTGGCCCCCCATTTGACGACGCTGATCGGCTGGGTCGAAGCGGAGCCGGATATCACGATGCCGGAATTGATGGCCAAGCTGAAGGCTGAGAGACGCGTAAACGCACATCCGGCGTCGTTGTCGCGGGTGCTTCTGAAGGCTGGATTTTCCTTTAAAAAAAACACTCCTGGCCTTGGAGTCCGAGCGCGAGGACGTGCTTCAGGCACGTAAGGACTGGCGAGCACTGCGCCAGCCGCGCATGCGCGAGGAAATTCATCGATTGATCTTCCTTGATGAAACCGGAACCACGACCAAAATGACTCGTCAGCGCGGGCGTTCTCGCCGCGGCGCGCGGTTAAAGGCCAACGCGCCCTTCGGGCACTGGAAAACACAAACCTTCATTGCCGGGCTGCGCTGCAACGGCCTGATAGCTCCTTGGGTGATCGACCAGCCCATGAACCGAGCAATCTTTGAGACCTATGTCGAACCCCAACTCGCCCCAACCCTGCAGCCGGGGGATATTGTGATCCTGGACAACCTCTCAAGTCACAAAAGCGAAAAGGCCCACGCCATTCTGCAGCAGCGCGGAGCTTGGTTCCTGTTCCTGCCGCCCTACAGTCCGGACCTCAATCCCATCGAGATGGCTTTTGCCAAGCTCAAAGCTCACCTTAGGCGTATCGGCGCAAGAACCATCGACGCGCTCTGGAAAGCAATCGGCGACATCTGCGACCTCTATACACAGGAAGAATGCTGGAACTATCTCAAAGCCGCCGGATATGCGCACGATTAAACGCTCGATGCTCTAGCGCCGCAGCGCCGACGGGTTATTGGGCGACACCACCATATCGACGCGGGTGCTGCCCAGGGCCGGTCCCCGGGCGATGCTGATGATTGCCGACCGGTCGGTGGTCGCCGATGTAAACGTGAGCAGGCTAGGGTCCGAGCGCATGGCCGTTACCTCCGCCCAGCCGAAGTTGGGCATTTCCTTACGCAGGAAATCGAAGACGTCGTCGGCATTGGAACTCGCCGTATTAGGACAAGCGACCCGTCCAACTTTCGTCGGTACCGAAAATGATCGTACGTCCGACGTCAACCTTATAGCCGGCGGGCAGCGCCGTGCCGCCGGCGATGGGCGCCATGTCCGGCCCGCTGGCGGCCGTCACCGCCGAATCCGGATCGCCCGCTCCCCCCTTGGCACAGGCCCCCAGGCACACCCCCACAAGAACGGTGGCCAGCCAATTGATGGGCTTACTCCGGTACGGCATGCCGCGTGTTACTCCCAAACTCATCCGGCGCGATTGTACGCGAATTTTGATCAAGCCGCGAGTTCCGGAAAGCATCGCGCCATCATGCGTTCGAAATGCGCAACCAGACTGGTGTGCTTCAGCGCCGCCGCCCGCAGCGGATTGTCCCAGGGCGTGCGAATGATATTTCCGATGATGGCTGCGAGGCCGGCGTCGAAGGCTGTTGGGGCCTCGCCGAAGCCCCACGCGCGGTTGCCGAGCCAATGGGCCAGGGCTTGGATATCGGCGGTGCCCATCTGCCAGATGACCTCGGGTGTATGACGCCCCAGACCTTGTCCGCGAAGTGTTCGCATAATTCCACGCGCAGCCAAGCGCGCGATGATCGGCATCGTGAAAGCCGGCAGACCCAGGAGCTTCTGCATATGGGGCCGCCACAGCGCCCGCGTCCCTGGGTCCACCCAGCGCATGTAAACCGCGACCCAATAAAGATGCTCTTCCATCAGTCGCTGCAGGGCGAGGGATTCCGCGCGTTGGACCAAGGTCAATCGTCCGTCGACTGGGTGACCGAATCGCCGTTCGAGATGATTGATGATCAGCCCTGAGTCCGCGATCACTGCGCCGTCGATCTCAATGTAGGGCGCCTTGCCTGTTGGCGACTGTTTGAGGCTTTTCAGCGTGACCACCTTATGCGCGAGACCGGCGAGGCGCAGGTAAGTCTCAAGTTTCATGCAGAACGGGCTGGGGTTGGGTAATCCGAACATGGGCGTGAATTGATAGAGCGTGATGCTCACCGGGAGTTCGGCCGTCATTACAAGAATCCGCCCGCTTGGCGGTTCCAAAGTCGGGCGTAGGTGCCGCCTAGCTCCAAGAGCTTGGCGTGGGTGCCCTGCTCGACGATACGACCCTCTTCGAGAACGACGATACGGTCGAGGTGCATGATGGTCGAGAGACGGTGAGCGATGGCGATGACGGTGCGGCCTTGCATCAGCCTGAGCAAACCCTCCTGGATCAGATGTTCAGCTTCGCTGTCGAGCGACGAGGTCGCCTCGTCGAGAAGCAGAATCGGCGCATTCTTAAGGAAAGCGCGGGCAATAGCGACGCGCTGGCGCTCGCCGCCGGAGAGCTTCATGCCCTTTTCGCCGACGACCGCATCATAGCCGCCCGGGCGCGCGGCGATGAAGTCATGACAGTGGGCAAGCTTGGCAGCGGCAATCATTTCATCGGCTGTCGCCGTCGGTCGGCCGTACATGATGTTATCGCGGACCGACCGGTGGAAGACGCTGGGAGTCTGCGGCACTTCGGCGAAGGCGTCGTGCAAGGTATCCCAGGTGACGCTGGCGATGTCCTGGCCGTCGATGAAAATGCCGCCGCCTTGTATGGGAAACTGCCGGCGCAGGAGCCGTAACAAACTGCTCTTGCCCGCGCCCGAAGGTCCGACGAGGCCAATTTTTTCACCAGCGGCAATCGCAAGGTTCAAGCCGGGAAAAACTTGCGTGCCGTCGGGGTAATGGAATGACACGTCGCGGACATCGACGGCGCCGCCAGTAACCTGAAGAGTTTGCGCGCCAGGCGGGTCGACGATCTCATGGGGCTTGGTCACTGTTTCCAGGCTCTCGGTGAGCAGGCCGAGATGTTCGAAGAACGTCAGCAGATTATCGCCCAGAGCATTGACGTGAGCCGAGATCAGGAGACTGAGCGACATCAGCATCGTGAACGTGCCCACGGACACGCGTCCCTGCACTGCTTCTTGGAAGGCCCACCACACAACAACGATCAGGAACAGCACACCCACCGCATGGAGTACGAGCCGCATGCGGAAGAGAACGAGACGCAGTTCCACGCCCGTCGCGTACTCGCGTTTGTTCAAGGGATCGAGGGTTGTCCGTTCAAGCGCGCGGCGCCCAAATGCCCTGACGAGGTCCCAGTTGTTGAGCGAGTCGACGAGCCGCCCGGTATAGGCGGTGCTAGCGACCGAACTGGCTTTTGCATATTTGCGGCAACTCTGGGCCAACGACGCTGCGACCAGCGTGAAGACAACAGCGAAGGCGCCAAACAGCGCGAGAAACTGCGGAGCCTGTTGCGATACAAGGACCGCGGAAACAACGAACAGTACGACCAGCCGCGGGAGCGTCGAGAAAAGGTAATCGATCACGGCCGTCGCAGCGCCGGCGGCGTTACGCACTTTCGACGACAACGCGCCCGACAGCTGGTCGAGGAAAAACCGTGGCGCATGGCCGTGAACGTACATGAAGAGCTCGTCCTGGATATGAGCGCGAAGGGCAAGCATGGTCGTGGTGCTGGCGAGCGTATGCAGCCGCGACAGTACGGGGCCGACCACCCAGATCGCGCACAGCACGCCGAACCAGATCAGCGCCTGCTGTTCGCTCCCGGGGTCGAGGGCCCCTGCCACGGAGATATTACTGAGGGCGTTGACCAGAGCACCCAACGCATAGGGCTGTAGATTGTCCACGAGCGCTCCGACCAGCGCCAGGCTGACGATGCCTGAGATCCGCCAGCGGCCGTGACGACTGACATGGTGCCAAATGAGCGCGGAAGGCGATGTCGACAATTCGGCGCTCGGGCGGAGCGCCGGTTGTAGAGCGGCGGGCGCGGCTTTGCTGCCCCCAGTTTCGCGTGGTGGCGGCTCTACGGATCGGCGATGGGAGTCGTCAGGCATGATTTAGGAATGAGAGCCTGGGATGAGAACGAGGTAGGGGGAGTCTACCCAACGGCCCGCGAGATTGAGTGCAAAAAAAGAAAGGCCGGGCGTTTCGCCCGGCCTTTCACGGTATGCGGACGCGTGCGGCTACTTGCCGATTTGGCCGCGAATTTCGCCGCCCTTATTGGCCGCGGTGTGCACGTTGACATAGGTATTGCCGGCCAGAACGGCGGCGACTTGCGCGTCGGTCAGCGTTGCCTTGCCTGCGAGTGGGCTCTTGATGGGCGCGCCCATGGGCCCCAGGCTGGTTACCACGCCGGCATTGGCGCCGGCCGCGGCCGGACCGTGGATGTGGGCGGCGACCGCGTCGCCCGTGAGGCCTTCATAGGTTATCGTCCAGCTGATCTCCTTGGTCGCATCGTTGAGCGTGAGTTCGGCCGTGCCCTTGCCCGTGCTGGCGTTCGCCGGCACTTCCGAGGCGGCGTTCAACATGGCCTTGAGCTTAATCTCGGCGGCACTGGCGGTGGTGAACGCCAAGCCCGCGGCGAGCATCGAGCCCGCGAAAATCCCGATCGTTTTCGTCATCCAATCCTCCTAAACACTGTGATTGCATCCCGAACAGCTGGCCGAAGGGCCGCTGCGGCCGACCTCTAAACGTGAGGCGCGCAAGGATATCCCCAATTTGTGGCGGTATCCAGGCTGTTTCCCGGCGGGTTCAGCCAAAGTTTTGTGACGCAGGGAACGCGGCAAATATTGCACTGCAAAATCCATGGTGTTGACGGCGGGCGTGCATTTTATGATAGGCGACGGCGGGCAGCTCGGGTGGGGGGTCGACGGGTGAGGTACCTAATAGTGTTGTCGGCGGCGTTTATGGTGTCGGTTTCCACCCTCGCGGCGGCTCCGCCAAAATTGAAATACGCCGACTTGATAGGCATATGGCGTGTCAGTGGCGTGGCCGTTAACTCCGACGGCATGTCGACGCTTGTCGATGATGATCCCCAATTCCTGGGCGCGGTGTTGGAATTTGGCGTCGACAAAATCGTCTGGCTAAAAGGTACGCCTGTTCGCCCCATCGAGCCGCAGCTCGACAACTGCGATGCCCCGCCGAAGGTAACCTCCGCCGGCTCAGACAATCCCGGCAGCAATTTTCAGGTCGAAGGTGGCTTCAACATCCTCTGTGGAGAAGGAGATTGGGGCCCGGGCGGCGTGGTCCAGCCGGTCGATGCCAATACCATGATCCTTCGTTGGTATGACAACGGCCTCCTGAGGCTGATCCGCCAATAATTGACGATTCCGCCACGGCTACCTTCGGTTTGGTTGAGAGCCAGGCGTGATCACGCGGTGGGTCAGGCGGCCTTCGGCCTGTTTACGATCTCAATGTGGTCAAGAATCTTGATGAGATCGCGCTTCGCAATCTGAACGTCATAGTCATTCTGCAGATTGAGCCAAAGCTGTGCCGTTGTGCCGAGTGCCTTGGCAAGCCGAAGCGCTGTATCGGCAGAAATGGCGGTCTGTTCGTTGCCTATCCGCTCAATCCGCGTGCGAGGCACGCCGCACGCCTTGGCAAGAGCGCCCGCCGACATTTTCAGTGGAACCAGGAATTCCTCACGCAGAACCTCACCGGGATGCATGGGATTGAGTTTCTTGGCCATCGTCACGTCCTCTACGAGTGGTAATCCACGATCTCGACCTATTGCGGGCCCGTCAAGGCATCCAATGCGGTCACGCACGACCCGCGCAGTTCGGCCAGACGGTTGCGAACAACATCGACGAGGATCGATGTATCAAGATCGTCGTATTTGTGGCGAAGGAAGTTGCCGATGCCGCGAATCCCCGGCCAATCGATAGTCGGCGCCAATCGCGGCGCGGCGCTGGGGTCCAATTTTTCAAGCCGAATGGCCGATTCGCTGATGATCATCAGCTGGCGCTCGATAGCGCTTCGTACCTTCACGTCAGTCAAAGAGCGCTTGCTCGGCGCTGCCCGACTCTTGCACCCAAGTCTCGATCAAGACAATCGCATCAACGGCGTCGCGAAAGCATTTCGCGATACGCTCAGAAGGCATCCACGCGGTCCCGTTGGACGGCATCCCTTAGCTCTGGCCGGCGAATCGGTTCGACGACGACATCTACTTCGACCCCCCCGAAAGCCTCGTCGAGAATCGTCTGTACGCCACCGAAGTCCACCAGATCGAGCCGCCTGTCGGCGGCGGGCGTGACAACAACATCGACATCGCTCGACGTACCGGCGGTATCGCGCCCGATGGACCTGAACACGCCCGCATGCGCGATGCCGCGCGCCTCAAGGCGGGGGCGCAGGGTATGGAGGACTTCGATGGCACGAGCGAGATTCATGGCCGGTTTTGTAGCACAAACGGTCACTTGCCGCGACGGCCCGCACGGCCCGCACGGCGGGTAAAACTCGCATATTCCAAGAAGAATGGCGCGCCCGAAGAGATTCGAACTCCTAACCTTCTGATCCGTAGTCAGATGCTCTATCCAATTGAGCTACGGGCGCGTACCTGGCGGCGATCATTCGAAATTCAACCGCACTCAAGGGCCCCACAAAACAGCAAAAGCGGCATGAAACCGCCATTTCCTGGCCTCTGGGGAGGCCTGGGATACTAAGATCGCCCGGTCGATGCAAGGAAAACAATTGGAAATCCGTGGCCGTGGGAGAGATCGGTGTCGTCTGGCGACTTGTTCTGGAGGAAACCATTGAGTAAAGTCGCCCCGTAACCGGGGTGTTCTTAAATTTTAGAGCATCGCCAAGCCTTTGGGGGCGGTTTCTAAGGATAACTTTCGGGATTGAACGGAACGGCGGCGGTGCGCAAAGCCCCGACCAGTCCGGTAGTGGGAATGTGAGTGTCAGGATGCACGTACAGGGGCTGTCCAAGCAATTCCAGGGGCAAGGCGATCGCGTGAAAACTCAAAACATTTGTCGGCGCCCACCGGTTCACCGTCAGCTCTCGCCGCGCGCAGCGGGCCCGGCGCTTTTCACCGGCAGGGGCCAGTGGACCGCGATGTTGACCAAACCATTGTCGATTGCCGCCCTGATCATGAGCTTGAGCGCGTGCGCGGCCTTCGAAGAGTTCGCCCTCCAAGCCGGCGCCACGCCAACGACAACCGACGTCGCGGCCGAACCGTCGTCGGTCCAGACCATGCCGGTTGCGCCGACCAACAGTAAATTCGGCCCCACGGCCGTCGGCCAGAAAGCCACCCAGCTCCGCGCCGACTTTGAGAAATTGAAGGCCAATACCCAATCCCGCGGCCAGCAGCTCGATGCCGTGCGCGGCCAGACGGTCGCCAATGTGAATTCGTTCCACAGCCGCGTGGGTGCGATCCGTTCGCGTCTGCAGATGGGCTCGACGCCGGGCAATCCCGAACTGCTGGCGGAATGGAGCCAAGCGCAAACTCAGATCACGCAGATCGATGCCGATATCGCGACCCTGAACCAGCTCTCGGCACATAGTGTCGGGCGATGCCGGAACCTCGGCCTTCATTCTTGAAAATATCCGCGCCGCCTATGGGCTGTCGGGCGCTTTGGAAGAAGATCACCGCCAGTTGCGCTTGCTCGAGGACGAGGTCAATCAAAACGCCATTGTCATTGATCGCGCGCTCTTGAGCCTGAACGGTGAAATCAATCGGCAGCAGCAGTACGTCACAAGCGAACGCACCTCGCTCGTGCAGCTTGCGGCCGACATCAACACCGGCCAGTCCTTCGCCGCGACCGCCCGTCGCGCAACCGCGCCGCGTGCCGTCGCGACGGTGACACCGGGTTCGTTCGCGGACAAACGCCCCTTGGTCGTAATCCGTTTCGACAAGCCCGACGTGGCGTATGAGCCGGCGCTGTACCAAGCGCTGAGCCAAGCCTTGCAGCGCCGCCCCGATGCGACATTCGATCTAGTCGCCGTCTCACCGGCGAGCGGCAACCCCGCAGCGGCGCGCGACGATGCCGACGCCGTGTTCAGGTCGATGACCAGCATGGGTCTGCCGGCGGAACGTGTCGCCATGGCGGCGATGACGAGCCCCACGGCCAAAACGCCGGAAGTGCATATTTACGTGCACTAGGCGTATGGGATCGCCACGTTGTCGATCAAACGCGTTAGGCCCAGGTGCGCAGCCGCCAAGACGCGTCCGGGATCACTTCGGTTTGTGAGGGGCGCCAAGGTTTCGGCGTGACTTGCCTCGACATAGTCGATCTCGCGGAATCCGCCCTTGAGAATCTCACTGCGCGCCGTCGCCATCGCCGCGGCCATATCACCGCCGCCTGCTATTGCCGAGGCGGCTGCGGAAATTGCCCGGTAAAGCGCGGGTGCCTGCGCCCGCTCCGCCGCTGTTAGATAAATATTGCGCGACGACATCGCCAAGCCGTCGGGCTCGCGCACGGTCGGCACGCCAATAATATCGACCGGAATATTTAGATCCGCGACCAGGCGGCGGATTATTGTCAGTTGCTGGTAGTCTTTCTCGCCGAAGAGCGCGATGTCGGGCCGCGCCTGGAGCAGCAGTTTGGCGACCACGGTGGCGACACCGTCGAAGTGGCCCGCGCGATGGGCGCCGTCGAGAATATCGGTGAGTCCTGCAATCCGCACAGTGGTAGCAAAGCCAACCGGATACATCGCCGCCACTTCGGGCGCGAACAGGAGCTGCACGCCGGCCGCGCTGAGCAGTTCGAAGTCCTCGGATTCGCGGCGCGGGTAGGCTAAGAAATCCTCGGCAGGCCCGAACTGTTTGGGGTTGACGAAGATGGTGGCGATCGCGCGATCGGCCATCTTGAGCGCGATCTTCATATTGGCTATATGACCGTCGTGCAGCGCGCCCATGGTCGGCACGAGCGCAATCGACAGCCCTTCGCGGCGCCAGGCCTGGACCCGACGACGCAAGCTGTCGACGTCACGCACGGCCACTAGATTACCGGTATAGGTTGCCATGATGACTCAACGCCAAAACAAAAATGATTCCGCGATGCCTACTTCAGCGCCGTTCGGGGCTTGGCCTTCTTTGCGCGGGATTTAGACGCGGCTCCGCCTCTCTCCTTCGCCACGAAGCAATGCTCCATCGTTGGGAAGCGGCGGGCGCGGACATCGGCGGCATAGGCCGCGAAGGCCTTCGTCATCTCGCGCCCCGCCTCGCCATAGCGCTTGACGAATTTCGGCCTGAACAGATCGAACAAGCCGATCACGTCGTCCATTACCAAGACTTGACCATCGCAGGCAGGCGACGCGCCGATTCCGATCGTGGGCACGGCGACGGCCGCGGTGATGGCGCGGGCCAAGGGCTCAAGCGTCTTTTCGATGACGATGGCGAACGCCCCGGCATTGGCAACGGCCTTGGCGTCATTCATGATCTTCTTCGCCTCCGCCGCCGTCCGCCCCTGCGCGCGATAACCCCCGAATCGATTGACCGACTGCGGCGTCAGGCCGACATGGCCAACGACTGGAATACCGCGCGCCACGAGAAAGCCGATGGTCTCCGCCATCTCCACGCCGCCTTCCAGCTTCACGCCGGCGCAGCCGGTTTCGACCATGACACGTGCCGCTGACTTAAAGGCTTCCTGCGGTGACGACTGGTAGGAGGCAAAGGGCATATCGACGATCACGCAGGCCCGGGCCGAGGCGCGCACCACGGCAAGGCCATGCGCAATCATCATGTCGAGTGTGACGGCAAGAGTTGAATCCATACCGTAGACCGTCATACCGAGTGAGTCGCCGACAAGGATCGCATCGGCAACCGGATCCATGGCCCGCGCCGTTGGCGCTGAGTAGGCCGTAAGCCAGACCATCGGCACACCGCCGCCCGATGCCGGTCGTTTGCGCGCCGCCAGATCGCGCGTGGTCAAGCGCGGAACCTTCACGGATGATTTTTGCGGCTCGATACTCAAGGGTACCTCGTGGCCGATTGCGATATTACCGTGACGTCAACGCGACGGCGCGGGCATCAACGGTTTAGCCTATTTTTGGATTCGGCAGAAGGCCGCACCGCGCGTTATTTAGTCACGGGCACGGTAATACCATAGGACGGCGCCTATGGCCGCCACCAGCAGGCTCATGCCCAGGATTTCTGAAAGACTCACCAAGTCGCTCCGCGTCGCTGTGTTCTCATGCGCGGCGAGCAGTCATAGCGGAAGCCACACGACAAAGCACGTTCCCTGTGGCGCAGATGTTGCCAGCGTTACATCGCCACCCTGGGCTCTAAGTAATTCCCGCGCGATGGGCAAGCCGAGGCCGTAGCCGCCGGCGCGCGTCGATCCGGCAAAGGGTACGAAGAGATTGTTGAGGGCTTTCTGGCTGAGGCCTGGTCCGTCGTCGGTAACGCGAATGACTTGATAACCGCCCTCGTCCGCGGCGCTTAATTCAACCGATGTTGCGCCGGCCTCGTCGGCATTGCGCAAAATGTTTTCAAAGGCCCGTTGCAGGAGATTGGGATCGCCCGAAAACGGCGCATCGGCAGCCGCGCCAATCCGGATGACACAGGTTTTAAAGGCGGGCTGGATTGATCCTTTGAGATTCTCCAAGAGCGCCGCCACATGTAACGCCTGCTTGCTGACTTGGGGCAGGCCTTCCTTGGCGAATCGCAGCGTCGAGGCCGACAGCTGGACCGCTTTATCGACGGCCCTGACCATGCCGGCTGTCAGTCGTTTTACTTCCGGATCGGGCAACGCTTCGAGCCTTTCCGATTCCAGCATGGCGGTGGCGAGAATGTTCTTGAGGTCGTGTGAAATCTTGGTCACAGCCGTACCAACGCCGGCCAAACGTTCCTTTTGCAAGAGGGCAGTGCGCAGCTCTTGCTGCATGGTCGCGAGCGTCTGTTCGGCAACGCCGACCTCGTCTTTACGCGCCGACGGCTGGATGACGCTGCGCGGATCTTCGGGAGCGTTCTGAAACCCGGTCATACTGATGGTCAGGCGACGCAGCGGCCTTACCGCGAGCCACTGAATCGAGGCATAGACCAATGACGCCGTCGTGACCGAAATGAACAGGCTGATAATGAAGATGCGCTGTGCATATGCCCACAGCTCGCGGCGTAGTGGCCGTTCGTCGAATACGGCCTCGACGATGACCGCGGGATTGGATGGGCTGAGGCCGGTGACAATGACCGCATAGGTGTCGCGGCGCAGCATGGTCTGGAGGGCGTCCAAGAGCAAATCCCAGAACATATCGCGTCGAAGGTCGTAGCCATTGGGAACGCGCGCGGGAATCGCCGGACCGAAGGTGCGCTTCGGCAGGCCGGGGCGCTGCACGGACATGCCGAGGATGCGTCCCTGCGACAGGAGATTGTCACGCAAGAGCGGATCGATCTTTCCGGTTTTCTCCGCCGCCACGTCGAGGGCCGTCAGCACCAAATGGGCCGTCGCGAGCTTGTCATTGAGAAAGTCCTGGCGATGGCGCGCGATGCTCGGCATGAAGATGACGATCTCGGCCATCATGACGAAGCCGATCGTCAGGAAGAGCAGCCGGGCCGAGAGGCTAGAGGTAACCGGCTTTGGCGTTACCGCCGCCGGAGCGCCAGCCGCCGGAACGAACCTGCTGGTATCGGCCGTGGAGGGGAGCCCCGGGCGGTTCATGAAAGGCCAAGCTGGTCGGAGGGCTGACATTGCTGTTCCATATACTGTCGGCCGCCCATCCTCTATGTCTCGCCCTACAGCCATTACGATGGATTCTGCTATAGCATCGGCCAGCAGGGGGGTCCTAGGAGCGAATCGGCGCTGCCTCTCGGGTTTGGGTCAACCCACAGGAATTGACGCCCCGTTCGGGCTTCCAGACCAGGCAAAGGGGCTGAAAAGGCGGTATTCCTGTACGGTCTTAAGGCCCGAAGCATTGACTTTGCCCCCCCCCGCCCTTATACACCGGCCGCGAATGGAACCCGTCGCCTCCCGGCTGCGGCGAAGCGCCTTTCCCTTATGATCAACTGGAGTTTCGTGACGTGAAACGCACCTATCAGCCGAGCAAACTCGTGCGCAAGCGCCGTCACGGCTTTCGTTCCCGCATGGCGACCGTCGGTGGCCGCAAAGTCGTGGCCAACCGTCGTGCCAAGGGCCGGAAGCGCCTTTCAGCCTAGTTTTGCGACAGGTTGGTCGGGCCGAACACCCCCCGCGCCCCCCGGCGCGAGGTGACGTTGCTTCAGGGCTAAGACCAGCCCATCGCTGGATGGAACGCCATGACCCGGGACACGGAGCAAGCCGCTAACCAGCCTCTCGGCCTTGGTAATGATCGCGGGGCTAAGGGTCGTGGGCGGATTTGGAATCGACTACCCGCGCGCGCCGATTTCCTTAGGGTCAGCGCCTACGGGCTACGCCGCGCGACGCCCGGCTTCATTATCCAAACCGCGCCGGCGGCTGGCGCCGATTTGCCCTTGCGCGTCGGCTTCACTGCCAGCCGCAAGGTCGGCAACGCTATCGCCCGAAATCGTGCAAAGCGCCGCCTGCGCGCGCTGGCCGACAAAGTCATGCCCGACGCCGCCAACCCGGACCACGACTATGTCTTGATTGGCCGCACCGAGACTCTGAAGCGTGATTTCGCCGCCATGGAGCACGACCTGCGCCAAGCCCTAAAAAAACTGGCGAGTGCTGTGGCCAAGCCATGATCGATCTCCTGCTCCGCCTGCCGGCCCTGACGTTACAGCTGATCATCCGGGCCTATCGGCTTTTCGTTGCGCCGCTCCTCGGGCCGCGCTGTCGCTTCTTTCCGAGCTGTTCAGCCTATGCCTCGGAAGCTATCGCACGCCATGGGGCCTTGGGTGGTTCCTGGCTCGCCGCCAAACGCATTGCCCATTGCCATCCCTGGTGTGATGGCGGCTACGATCCGGTGCCCGATGTCGCGCCCCGACATCCCAACTTGTTTCGCAACTTGCAGCCCAACTTGACGCGAGCTGGCAAGCCCCATAGGTCTTGCTGCCCGCCGGAGCTGTCGGGCGCGGACCGTTCCGCGACCTCCGACTGGCGCCCCACTTCCTCCTGACCCACTTCCTCCTAAATAGAAAATTCCGAACAAGACTCATGGACACCCGCAACACAATTATCGCCATCGCCCTGTCGCTCGCCATTTTATTGGGCTGGGAGGCGTATATTGCGCCAATGGTCTCGCCGACGGTCGAGACACCCACCACGAACGCGGCACCCGCGCCGGTGGCACCCGCTCCCGTCGCACCAGGCGGCGTCGAGTCCTCTTCGCTTCCGATAGCTGTTCCGGCCGGCGCTTCCACAACCGCCCCGACGGCCGATGCCGCACCGTCGACCGCGGGTGCACGTTTGCGCGTCGCAACACCTTACCTGCACGGCTCGATTTCGCTGACCGGCAGCCGTTTCGACGACATGACGCTGGTCAACTATCGTGAGAGTCTAGACAGGACCAGCCCTGAAATTGTGCTGCTGGCGCCCGCGGGCTCGCCAAAGCCCTATTATTCCGAATGGGGCTGGATCGCATCCGACAACGCCGTCAAATTGCCAGGCCCGGCTACAGTGTGGACGCCCAGCAAACCGGATGCCGCACTGACTGAGACGACGCCGCTGACGCTGACCTGGGAGAATGGCGAGGGCCTGGTCTTCACGCGCACCATTCGTGCCGACAAGAAATATCTGTTCGCGGTTGAGCAAACCGTCGTCAATAACAGCGACCGGCCGGTCACGCTTTACCCCTACAGCTTGGTGATGCGGCTCGACGACCACGCGTCCGAAGAGCTCGGGTTTAGTCACGAGGGACCGCTGGGGGTTTTCGAACGTAAACTTAAGGAAGTTAAGTACGACGACCTAAAGAAGCGGGGCCGCGAGACCGTGGAGTCGGTTGGCGGCTGGATCGGCATTACCGATAAATACTGGCTCACGACCGTGGCTTTCGACCCCGCGGTAAAAATCTCGGGCAGCTACAGCTATGCCGATGCCGCGGGCCGCGACCGCTATCAAACCGACCTGCGCGCCGATCCCATCACGGCCCAGCCCGGCGAAACCAAGTCCGTGAGCGGCTACCTCTTCGCCGGCGCCAAAGAGCTTCAGCTGCTTGACGCCTATGAAAAAGACCCTGGCATTCCCCGTTTCGATCTGGCGATTGACTTCGGCTGGTACTACTTCCTGACCAAGCCATTTTTCCTGGGTTTACGTTGGCTGAACGGCCATCTCGGCAATTTCGGCCTCGCCATTATCGCGTTCTCGACGCTGGTTCGCTTGCTGATGTTCCCGATCGCCAACAAGCAGTTCAAATCGATGAACAACTTGAAACGCCTGCAGCCGGAGATGAAACGGCTTCAGGAAAGACACGCCAATGACCGGACTAAGTTGAACCAGGAGCTGATGGAGCTTTATAAGCGTGAGAAGGCCAATCCGCTCGCGGGCTGCCTGCCGATCTTGATTCAGATCCCGGTGTTCTACGCCTTGTATAAGGTGCTTTCGGTGACCATTGAGATGCGCCAAGCGCCATTCTACGGCTGGGTCCTCGACCTGTCGGCGCCGGACCCCACCAGCGTGCTGAACCTATTCGGCCTTTTGCCTTACAGCATCCCGGCGTTCCTCGGCTTCGTCAGCATTGGCGCGTGGCCGCTGATCATGGGCGTGACGATGTGGATGCAACAAAAATTGAGCCCGCAGCCGGCAGATCCCATGCAAGCGAAGATCATGATGCTGATGCCCATCATTATTACCTTTGTCCTCGCGCCCTACGCTGCGGGCCTGGTGATCTATTGGGCCTGGAGCAATACATTGGGCATCTTGCAACAGTGGATTCTGCTGAAGCGTACTGAGACACAGACCACAACATAATGCCCGAAAGCCCGCTCAATCCGGCTTTTAAACCCGACGCCATCGAAGCCGGCCGCAGGCTGTTCACGCAACAGTGCGAATTCCAGCGCGGCGTGCTGGAACTCGACCAGATGCCGGATGCAAATCTGCCCGAGGTTACTTTCGCCGGACGCTCCAATGTCGGGAAATCCAGCCTGATCAATGCGCTCACGGGTCGCAAGACCCTCGCGCGCACATCGGTGACGCCGGGGCGCACCCAGGAGATCAATTTCTTCGCGTTGGGTGGACGGCTGATGCTGACCGACTTGCCCGGATATGGATTCGCCCAAGCGCCCAAGGACAAGGTTGAGGCCTGGACCAACTTCATCAGGCGCTATCTCAAGGGCCGCCCAAGCCTGCGGCGCGCCCTGGTCCTGATCGACAGTCGCCACGGCCTGAAGGATGTCGACCGCAAGATTATGGAATTGATGGACGACTCGGCCGTCAATTACCAGATCGTCATGACCAAGGCCGACAAGGTGAAACCCGAACCCCTGGCTTTGAGCCGTGCCGCCATCGCCCAAGAGCTCGGCAAGCACGTGGCCGCCCATCCCGACATACTTGTGACCAGCGCCGCCGAAGGATTCGGGCTGGCCGCCGTGCGTGCCGCCTTGTCAGAGCTAGCCAAGCCAGAGTAGGAAGCAAGCCTCGGCCTCGCGTCACGCTGGCCGGAAGAGGAGCGTTCCACGTCCATGTCCGCAGATAACAGCAACGACCACGCCGTATGGCTTGAGAAAGCCGGTATCCTGGCCGAAGCGCTGCCGTTTATGCGTGAGCATTCCGGCGAGACCATATGCGTGAAATACGGTGGTCACGCCATGGGCGATGAAAAGGTCGCCGAGCGCTTTGCCCACGACATCGTGCTCTTGAAACAGGTCGGCATCAACCCGATCGTCGTGCACGGCGGTGGACCCCAAATCGGCGCCATGCTCGACCGCTTGAAGATGAAGAGCGCGTTCATCGACGGCCTGCGCGTCACCGACGCCGCGACGGTGGAAATAGTCGAAATGGTGCTGTGCGGCTCGATTAACAAGCAGATCGTCAGCGCCATCAACAAGGCCGGCGGCTTCGCTGTCGGTATGTCGGGAAAGGACGGCAACCTGATCAAGGCGCGCAAATTGCGGCGCTCGAAGAAGGACCCGGGCTCGAATATCGAGAAGATTCTCGATCTTGGCTTCGTCGGCGAACCCACCGAGATCAATCCTCACATTCTGGACACCTTCGAGGAGTCGGACATTATCCCGGTCATTGCACCCATCGGTATCGGGCCGAACGGCGAGACCTTCAACATCAATGCCGACACCGTTGCCGGGGCCATTGCTGGCGCGGCCGGGGCCGCACGCCTCTTGATGTTGACCGATGTAGCGGGCGTCTTGGACGACACCGGACGCTTGATTAAGGAAATGACCGTGGAGCGGGCCAAGACGCTGATCCAGTCCGGCACAATATCCGGCGGCATGATCCCCAAGGTCGAGACCTGCCTAGACGCGGTTGAGCTAGGCGTTGAGGGCGCCGTCATCATCGACGGCCGGGTTCCACATGCCGTGCTTTTGGAACTATTCACGCCGTCGGGCGCCGGCACCCTGATCCGTGCCAGATAAGCCGGGGCCGTTAGGACGCGTCGAAGCCTGGATCTTTGACCTCGACAACACGCTTTATCCGGCGAGCGCTGATCTCTTCCCGCAAATTGACCGGCGAATCAGGGCGTTCGTTGCTGGCGCGCTCAAACTCTCGCTCGACGACGCCTTTATTCTGCAGAAACAATACTATTGGAAATATGGCACGACACTGCGCGGCTTGATGCTCAATCACAACATCGAGCCGGACGCTTATCTCGAATTTGTTCACGATATTGATCACGCGGTGCTTTCGCCCGATACCCGCTTGGCTGCAGCGCTCGCGCGGTTGCCTGGGCGTAAATTCATTCACACCAACGGTTCAGAGCGCCACGCGGTGAAAGTCGCCGACCGGCTGGGCGTATCTCAGCACTTCTCGGGTATCTTCGATATTCGCGCGAGCAATTATATGCCAAAGCCCGAGCCCGCACCCTATGCTGCGCTGGTCGCCCGGCACAGCATCACTCCGGGACAGGCTGTGATGTTTGAAGACATCCATCGCAACCTAAAGCCGGCGGCTGACCTTGGCATGACGACCGTATGGGTGCGGCACCCCGAAAACGCGGCGGGACCCATTGAGGACACCAGCCACTGCAGATTCATCACGCACGATCTGATCGAGTGGCTGGAGAGGGCGGATTCGACGTATCGAGCCGGCTAGAGCGTCGTGCTCTTAGCCAGGTCCTTGAACATGTCGATCTGCCATTCCAGCTCGGCTTGAGTGGAATCGAAGTTTCCCCCCGCCCGCGGATTGATGACATCGTCAGGCGTGACACGCGCCACCTTCAGCTGCATTTGCGCGGCGTCGGCGGCGGAGAATTCAGCGGCCCAGGCCACCGCCAGCATTCCCTTAGCGCTCTTGGCGCGGACCACCTCAACCACGGCGCCTACCGGCAGGGAGGCGAGGCGCGCCAGGCCGACAACGACCAGCGGCGTACCGCCTTCGCCGGCGATCCTGAGAACAAATGCCTGGGTTAACTTACCGGCGCGGACGAGCGCCTCCAGTTGCTGGCCAGCGAGCTTTAGGGCCTCGGCATTCAGGGCGTCCTCTGGCTCATCGGGCGCGAGACCACTCTTGCCCTCGTCGCGGCTCAGTTTCTCGCGCACCATCTTTCTGAGTGCGGACGCTGTCTCGACATCAATGTCGCGGCGTGCCGCCAGCTTCTCGATCAGCGAATCGGCGACAAACTCGGCGATGCGCAGCGCCGCGCGAGCGGTTAGATTCAGGCGATGAGCCAGAGGCTCGTGCCAGGTGTTTTGGCGTGGCGCGGCATCGATGATGGCGTCAAGCGTCTCCTCCCTTATCTGCGCGCTGGAATTCTTCAGGAGTCCGGTAATCGCTTCGACATTGCCTGTGCCGACGATCGCGTTGGAGACTTCCTCGCCGACATTGATGCGCCGGGAAATCGCCGCGAGTTGCGCGGTCATCGGGCTCGCCTCGATGACGGCCTGGAGGTCTTCGTCGGTCAGAACCGGCGAGAATTCAAGCACGGGAGCTGCGACCGTGGCCTCTATATCCATGGCCAATTCCAGGACAATGTCGTGGGGCACATCCGGCAATGCCTTTAAGGCCTCGGCGAGCGCGCGGCGGACGCGCGGCAACTGATCGCGCGCAAGCAGCGTCAGAACCTGGTGGATCGTGCGCCAAGCCTTGGCCTGCTGGTTCTTCGTCAATCCCGGCACGAGCCTGCCGACACGAGAGGCGAGATCGCAGCGCACGTCCCCATTCTGGTCGCGCGCGAGCACCAGCGATGCCTTGGCCGGCGCCACGGCATTGACGGCGATGGCGCGCCGCACGGTGACATCGGGATCGCGTGCGAGGAAATAAAGTATCTCGGGCTCGAGGTCGTCCCGTGAAGCCAACTCCAGCCGGACCGCGGGGTCCGGATGCTCGAGCAGCGCGCGCGCTTGCTCGTAGCTTACCTTCTGACCAGATAGGCCGAGCATATGGACCAGGCGATCTTTGACGGGGGTCATTATTCAGGCCAGCTTTGTCATACTTTGTCGGCAACCGCCGGCGGCGGTGGATCGGCGATGGTGAACGATCCTTTGCCTGAGTGTTTGGCCTTGTACATGGCGGCATCGGCCCGCGCTATAAGCGCGCTGAGATCCTCGCGGCCAAGCTGATCCCAAACGGCGATACCAATCGACATGCCGACCGGGCGATCGGGATTGCCGGACAAATGCGCGAGCGCCTTGGTGTTTTCCAAAAACTGTTCGGCGCGCCTCTTGGCGATGGTCAGGTCGGCACCGTTCAGCCAGACCGCGAACTCGTCCCCCCCGAGTCGCGATATCACGTCGGTCGGGCGAGTCTGCTGCACCAGGATGTCGCGAATCTTCAGCAACACCTCATCGCCGGCTTGGTGCCCGCGGACATCGTTGACGCACTTGAAATTGTCGAGGTCCACGTACATCAGCACGGCGTTGCCACCTTCGCGCATCAGCCGCGAGACGAATCGACGCAGCGCGTCCATGAATGCACCACGATTCAAGAGTCCGGTAAGCGCGTCGGTACGCGATATTTTAAGGACGTGTTCGTGGTGTGTAATCTGTTCGATCGTGATGCCAACCTGGTTGGCGATATCGCCAATTAGCAGGCGGTCATCATCGGACCAGGAGCCGCGTTCGACCGCGCGCCAGAGCACGACCGCGCCATTCGAGCCGCTCTGATAGCGCGACGGCGCGGCCAGTACCTGACGATCACCGAGCAGCATTTCCACCGCCCCGGCGCCGCCGGCAATCGAATTGAGTATGGGGTCAGCCACGCCGGCATCCAGATCGCCGTAGCGCGCGGCGAGTTGGAAGCCCGGTGCCGCGCCGCCCACGGCCCCAGGTACGGCGGGCAGGTGGCGAAAAATATGGCAGTCCTCAGCGCCGAGGCCTTTCGCCAGCGCCTCGGCCGCCACATTCAGCATTGCCTCGGGATTTACTTCATCACGGAAGGCGCGGACGATGCGCGTCAGTACGCGCTCGCGATTGCGAACTCTCGCCAGCGTTGCTTCGCGGTCGCGGACGTCGGTGACATCGCGGCATACGCCGCGTGCGCCGAGCCAACTTCCGTCCCGCGCGGTCAGGGGCATCGCGGAAATGACCACGCACGCGGCCTGACCATCGTGGCGCTTGAGCCAGATCTCCTCATTTTCGATCCGACGGCGGGTGAGAAAGGGCACTTCGTTGTCGGGCGCCAGATCGGGCGCCAGATCGGCCATCATCAGCTTCGCAGGATCAAGCGCGATGAGGTCGTCGGCGGAGTAGCCAAGGGCGCCACGCGGCGAAACGAATACGAAGCGCTGGTCGGCGTCGGTCTCCCAGGCGAGATTCGTCGAGATATCGGTGAAGTCGCGATAACGGCGGCGGCTATCGATCAGGGCCAAACGCAAGCTGGTATCCAGCGTGAGATCGCGAACAAACAGCAGCGTCCCGCTCCCGCCATCCAAGGGAACCAGTGTCACCTGGAGGTTTTGCAGTTTGTCGCCGACGCCAACCTCGACCATATCGACCAGCGCGCGGTTGGCGGCCCTGGACTTGGCGGCCACCACGGCCAGCCGGGCCAGATCGTCGGCCGCGAGCAGCGCCGCAAATTCATGCGCCACCGGATTGGCCGGCTCAACCCGGCCGTCGACACCGACGCAGAAAACCGCTTCGGCATAGCGTTGAAGGGCCGCAGCTGAAACGTTGTGCGGCGGAATCTCTGCGGTCGCAGATCCTGGTGCCTGGATTACGCCGGCGCGATCGGGCGCCATCTGTTCGTCCCCATAGAAAAGTGGTCGCGTCCCGTTCTGGGACAAT
>CAMDRB010000032.1 GCA_945906455.1 Caenispirillum bisanense | reverse complement strand
CGAAAGCCCATAACGCGCCCGAGCAGCCGCGACCGCCTGCCGCCGCCGGTCGGGCGCTAGAAGTTTTCCGAGGCGATATCCTTGAGAACCGGCCTCTCCACCGATAGGTCTGCGACCAGGCGTTTCAGCCGAGCGTTCTCCCGCTCCATTGGCCTGCTGCCGGTTCCAAAGACACCGAGTTAAGTGTCAACATGGAACCGGAGGTGGATTATGGAGAGGCGGAAGCATACACGAGAGTTCAAGCTTGAGGCGGTCCGGCTGATCAAGGAACGCGGTGTGTCGGTTGCCCAGGCTGCTCGCGACCTGGGGGTGAGCGATGGCTTGCTGCACAAGTGGGTGAAGGCTTTTGCCGACGATCCGGCGCATGCTTTCCCCGGCCACGGGCAGATGAAGCCCGAGGAAGCCGAGATCGCCCAGCTGCGGCGCGAAGTCATCAGATTGAAGGCCGAACGTGACATCCTAAAAAAAGCCGCGGCCTACTTCGCGAAGGAATCGATGTGAGATTTGCCTTCATCGCGAAGCACCGGGGGATCTGGCCGGCGGAATGGTTGTGCGGGGCGCTCGGTGTCTCGCGGGGTGGCTTCTATGCCTGGCTGACACGGCCCCCGAGCCGCCGGTCCCGCAGCAACGAGACCTTGGCGGCGCGGGCGCGGGCCAGCTTCCTGGCGAGCGACCGGACTTATGGTGCCAGGCGGGTCTGGCACGATGTTCTTGCCGAGGGCCTGTCGTGCGGCCTGCATCGGATCGAGCGGCTGATGCGTAGCCAAGCCTTGCGGGCTCGGCCTAAACGGCGGCGTTTGCCGTCGGATACCGGTGACCGTTCAATGAGTGTCGTTCCGTCAAACGTGTTGGACCGGCAGTTCGGGGCCGCATCCCCGAACCGCAAATGGGTAGCTGACTTCACCTACGTCTGGACCGCCGAGGGCTGGTTGTACGTTGCTGGCGTCATCGATCTGTTCTCACGCCGGGTGGTCGGCTGGTCCATGAGCGCCACGATGACGGCCCAGCTCGTCACCGATGCCCTCATCATGGCGATCTGGCGCCGGGGCAAACCCAACGCTCTACTGCATCATTCCGACCGTGGCAGCCAATATACCAGTGAGCAGTTCCAGCGGCTGATGGCCGACAACGGCGTCACTTGCTCCATGAGCCGGGCGGGCAACGTCTGGGATAATGCGGCGATGGAGAGCTTCTTCTCTTCGCTGAAAACCGAGCGAACGGCCCGCAAGACGTACCGGACGCGGGACCAAGCCAAGGCCGACGTGTTCGATTACATCGAACGCTTCTATAACCCCAGGCGTCGGCATTCGACGCTGGGGTACGTGAGCCCTATAGCGTTCGAAAACCAGAGGTGGCTAGCTTAAGATGGTGTCAACCAAACCGGCAGCAGGCCAACCCTCACCTTCCCGTCGCAAACGCGCCGGGCCCCTTCCTCTCCCCTAATCAGGGGCGAGGGGCCTTAGACTAAGCCCCTCGCCCGCGCTTGCGGGAGAGGGGGGGACCCACGCGCAGCGTGGGAGGGTGAGGGTCTTAACGAAGGTGAGCGCGGCCGAAGGGTTAACGCGGGAGGTCCGTGGTGCCCATGAGGAATTCGTCGACGGCGCGGGCCGCCTGGCGGCCCTCGCGGATCGCCCAGACCACCAGGCTTTGACCCCTTCGCATATCGCCGGCGGTGAACACCTTCCCGACCGAGGTCTGGTATTTGAGGGTATCGGCCAAGACGTTGCCGCGGGCGTCCAGCTTCACGCCAAGGTTCTTGAGCAGGCCCTCAAAGGTCGGGTGGACGAAGCCCATGGCCAGCAGCACCAGCTCGGCCGGCAGGTCGAAGGCGCTGCCCGGGGCTTCCTTGCCGCCCTCAAGGCGCACGACCTGCTGGGCGACGACATTGCCGGCGGCGTCGCCCTTGAAAGATTTGGTGGCCACGGCGAAATCGCGTTCGCAGCCTTCTTCCTGGGACGACGAGGTGCGGAACTTGAGCGGCCAGTAGGGCCAGACCAGCGGTTTGTTTTCGGACTCGGGCGGGCGCGGCATGATTTCCAGCTGCGTGACCGATTTCGCGCCCATGCGGGTCGAGGTTCCGATGCAGTCGGAGCCGGTATCGCCGCCGCCGATCACGACCACGTGTTTGCCGTTGGCGGTGATCGCCTGATCCGCTGGGATGGTGTCCCCGGCCACGCGCTTGTTGTTTTGCCCAAGAAAATCCATGGCGAAATGGATGCCCTTGAGGTCCCTGCCCGGCACCGGCAATTCGCGCGGCGCCTGGGCGCCGCCGGTCAAGATCACGGCGTCATGGGCCTTGAGCAGCGATTCTACCGGGATATCGGCACCGATATGGCTGTTGATTTTGAAGATCACGCCTTCGGCTGCCATCTGCGTGACGCGGCGGTCGATCAGATATTTTTCCATCTTGAAGTCGGGGATGCCGTAGCGCAGGAGCCCGCCGATGCGGTCGTCCTTCTCAAACACGGTCACGACATGACCGACGCGCGCGAGTTGCTGGGCCGCCGCCATGCCGGCAGGTCCCGACCCGACCACGGCCACGTTCTTTCCGGATTTGCCGACCGGCGCTTCGGGCCGGATCCAACCCTCGGCCCAGCCACGATCGATGATCGAACACTCGATGGATTTGATGGTCACGGCGTCGTCGTTGATGTTCAAGGTGCACGCGGCTTCGCAGGGCGCCGGGCAAATCCGCCCGGTGAATTCGGGAAAGTTGTTGGTCGAGTGCAGAACGTTCAGCGCCTCGCGCCAGTGGCCCTTGAAAACCAGGTCGTTCCAATCGGGAATCAGGTTGTTGACCGGACAGCCGTTGTGACAGAACGGAATCCCGCAATCCATGCAGCGGGCGCCTTGTGATTGCGCCTCGGACTCGGCGTAGGGCTTGGTAAATTCGCGCCAATTCCCCACCCGTTGGGCGATTTTTTCGTAAGGTCGGTCGGTGCGCGCGATCTCAAGGAAACCGGTGGGTTTACCCATGGCCCTTGACCCCCGCGATCTTGAAGGTTGCGGTTTCCTCCAGCTCGCGCGAACGCGAGGCCGCCAGGATCTTCAATGACTTGCTGTAATCCACCGGCATGACCTTGATGAATTTCGGCAAGTAAACATCCCAGCGGTCGAGAATCAATTTGGCCCGGGCGCTTCCGGTATAGTGGCGGTGGCGTTCGATCAGGCGATAAAGCCGCGGCGCATCCTGCTCCAAGTGATTGGCCAAAAGGGCACGCAGGCCACCGTCTTCGTCGAGAGCGATGGGTTCCGGTTTGATCGGCTCCAAGGCGACCATGGAAGTGTTGCAATAGCGCTGGAAGTCGCCGTGCTCGTCGAGCACATAGGCGATGCCGCCGGACATGCCCGCCGCGAAGTTGCGCCCGGTGCCGCCGATGACGACGACCACGCCGCCGGTCATGTATTCGCAGCCGTGATCGCCCACGCCCTCGACTACCGCTACGGCGCCTGAGTTGCGCACGGCAAAGCGTTCGCCGGCCACGCCGGCGACGTAACATTCGCCGTCGATGGCGCCGTAAAGAACCGTGTTGCCGACAATAATATTCTCGGACGGCACGGCGGGGCACTCGGCCGGCGGATAGATCGCGATCCGTCCGCCGGAAAGACCTTTGCCGACGTAGTCATTGGCGGCGCCGACGAGCTCGAGCGATACGCCGCGCGCGAGGAAAGCGCCGAAGCTTTGACCGGCAATGCCGTTGAACTTGATCCAGATCGCATCTTCCTTGAGGCCGGCATGGCCGAATTTGCGCGCGACTTCGCCGGAGAGCATGGCGCCGACTGAGCGGTTGACGTTGCGGATGGCGGACTCGATGATCACCGCCGGGCCGCCGGCAAGGGCCGAGGAGGCTTTGGCGATCAACTTATGATCGAGCGCGTGTTCAAGCCCGTGATTCTGGCGCGCACGATTGCTGGTCATGACCTCGCGGCCGACCTGGGGCTTATAGAGCAGGCGCGAAAAATCCAGCCCCTTGGCTTTGTAGTGATCGACGGCGCGGCGCGTGTCGATGAGCTCTAACCGGCCGATGATCTCCTCGATGCGACGCACGCCCATTTGCGCCATGATCTTGCGGGCTTCCTCGGCGATGAAGAACAGATAGTTGATGACGTCCTCGGGCTGGCCGGTGAAGCGCTTGCGCAAGATCGGGTCTTGGGTGGCGACGCCCACGGGGCAGGTGTTCAGGTGGCATTTGCGCATCATGATGCAGCCCAGCGCGATCAGCGGCGCCGTGGCAAAACCGAATTCGTCGGCACCCAGCAGCGCGCCGACAATCACGTCGCGCCCGGTACGCAAGCCGCCATCCACCTGAACGGCGATACGCCCGCGCAGGTTATTGAGGACCAGGGTCTGGTGGGTTTCCGAAAGGCCGATTTCCCAGGGCGAACCGGCGTGGGTCAGCGAGGTCAGCGGCGATGCGCCCGTGCCGCCCTCGTAGCCGGAAATCGTAACATGGTCGGCGCGCGCCTTGGCCACACCGGCGGCAACCGTACCAACGCCGATTTCCGAGACCAATTTAACGCTGATGCGCGCTTTGGAATTGACATTCTTTAGGTCGTGAATGAGCTGGGCCAGATCCTCGATCGAATAAATATCGTGGTGCGGCGGCGGCGAAATCAGGCCGACACCGGGAGTGGAGTGACGCACTTTCGCAATCGGGCCGTTGACCTTCTCGCCGGGCAGCTGACCGCCCTCGCCGGGCTTTGCGCCTTGGGCCATCTTGATTTGAAGGTCATCGGCGTTGACGAGGTATTCCGCGGTGACGCCGAACCGGCCCGAGGCCACTTGTTTGATCGCCGAGCGCATCGAATCGCCGTTGGCCATGGGTACAAAGCGGTCGGGCTCCTCGCCGCCTTCGCCGGTATTGGAGCGGGCGCCGATGCGGTTCATGGCTATCGCCAATGTGGTATGGGCCTCGCGGCTGATGGAGCCGAAGGACATGGCGCCGGTCGAAAACCGTTTGACGATTTCGGCGGCGGGCTCGACCTGATCGAGCGGAACGGCCTGGGCAGCGGTCTTGATCTCGAATAACCCGCGAAAGGTCATCAGCCGTTCCGACTGATCGTTCATCAACGTCGAGAAATCGTCATAGGTCTCGGCGCTGTTGGCGCGCGCGGCATGCTGGAGCTTGGACACGGTATCGGGCGTCCACATATGCTCTTCGCCGCGCAGCCGGAACTGGTACTCGCCACCCGGATCGAGCGAATCTTTGAGATGGAAGGCGTTGCCGAACGCCAACCGATGGCGCTCGACGGTCTCTCGCGCCACTTCGGTCAGGCCGACGCCTTCGACGGGCGACGACGTCCCGGTGAAATACTTATCGATAAAGCCGGTGGAAAGCCCGATGGCATCGAAGATTTGCGCCCCGCAATAAGACTGGAACGTGGAAATGCCCATTTTGGACATCACCTTGAGGATGCCTTTGCCCACGGCCTTGGTGAATTGTTTCTGCAACTTTTCGTCGGAATACTCCGCCGGCAATTGATCGCCGCGCATGGCCGACATGGTTTCAAACGCCAGGTACGGATTGATGGCCTCGGCGCCGTAGCCGATGAGCGTGCAGAAGTGGTGGACCTCGCGGGCCTCGCCGGTTTCCAAAACCAGACCGGTTTTGGTGCGCAAGCCCTTGCGGATCAGATGATGATGAACCGCGGCCGTGGCCAGCAAGGCCGGAATGGCGACGCGGTTGCGGCTGACCCCGCGGTCGGAAAGGATCAAAATGTTGAAGCCGTCGAGCACGGCTTTATGGGCGTCGGCGCAGACACTGTCGAGCGCCGCCTCCATGCCTTCAACGCCGCGCTCGACGGGATAGGTCAAGTCGAGCGTCGAAGTGCGGAATGACTCACCCAGCAGCTTGTTCAAGTGGCGAATCTTTTCGAGATCGGCGTCGGTGAGGATCGGCTGGCGAACTTCGAGGCGCACGTGCGTATCCTGGGCTTCGAGACCCAGGAGATTTGGCCGCGGCCCGACCAGCGACACCAAGGACATGACCAGCTCTTCGCGGATCGGATCGATCGGCGGATTGGTGACCTGGGCGAAGCACTGCTTGAAATAGGTGTAGAGCAGCTTTGGCCGGCGCGAGAGTACCGAGAGCGCCGTATCGGTGCCCATGGAGCCTACCGGATCCTCGCCCGTGCGGGCCATGGGCTCGAGAAACGTCGCGATATCTTCTTGGGTGTAACCGAAGGCCTGCTGGCGATCGAGCAAGGTCTCATTGGAGACTTCTCGCTCCGATGACGCATGGCCGGCCAGATCCTCGAGCACGAATTGGGTCTTTTCGAGCCAGGTCTTGTAAGGCTTGGCGGCGGCCAGCGAGGCTTTCAGTTCGGCATCGTCGATGATCCGCCCCTGTTCAAGGTCGATCAGGAACATCTTGCCGGGCTGCAGGCGCCACTTCTTGACGATCTTCTCTTCCGGAATGTTCAAAACACCGGATTCGGACGCCAGAATGACCAGGTTGTCGCTGGTAATAATGTAGCGCGCGGGGCGCAGGCCATTGCGATCGAGGGTCGCGCCGATTTGGCGACCGTCGGTGAAGGCCAGCGCCGCCGGACCATCCCAGGGCTCCATCAAGGCGGCGTGATACTCGTAGAACGCCCGGCGCTTTTCATCCATCAATGGATTTCCGGCCCAGGCCTCGGGGATCAGCATCATGACCGCATGGGCCAGCGAATAGCCGCCTTGCACCAAAAGTTCGAGGGCATTGTCCAGACAGGCGGTGTCGGATTGCCCGGCCGCGATCAACGGCCAGAGTTTTTCCATATCGCCGTCGAACAGCGGCGATTTCATGGCGTGGCGCCGGGCTTCCATCCAGTTGACGTTGCCGCGCAGCGTGTTGATCTCGCCGTTGTGGGCGACCATGCGGTATGGGTGAGCGAGCCGCCAGGACGGGAAGGTGTTGGTCGAAAATCGCTGGTGAACCAGGGCGAGCGCCGAGACCAGCCGCGGATCGTGAAGATCGCGGTAGTAGGACCCGATCTGCGGAGCCAGCATCATGCCCTTGTAGACCACGACCCGCGACGACAGACTGCAGATATAGAAGTCGTTGCGTTGAGCGATTTTGGACGCAGCGCCTTTATGGGCGAGCACGGTATTCTCAACCAGTTTGCGGATGACAAAGAGCTTACGCTCAAAATCGTTGCCGGCCTTGGTGGCCGCGCCGCGGCCGACAATGATCTGGCGGATCCATGGCTCGCACGCGATGACGGTATCCCCGAGGCCCGACGGGTCCACAGGCACGTCGCGCCAGCCGAGCACCGATTGGCCTTCCTCGACGACAACCTTCTCGACCAAAGCGATGGCATCGCGGGCCGAGAGCGGGGCCTTGGGAAGGAAGACCATACCGACGCCGTAATCCCCGGCAGCCGGAAGCGTTATATTTTGGTCTTTGAAAACCGCACGGAAAAACGCGTCGGGAATCTGAATCAGGATGCCGGCGCCGTCGCCCGCGAGGGGATCAGCGCCTACCGCGCCGCGGTGTTCCAGGTTGACCAGGATCTGAAGACCCTGGCGGACAATGTCGTGGGACTTCTCGCCCTTGCTATGGGCAACAAAAGCGACGCCGCAGCTATCGTGCTCGTTCTTCGGATCGTAGAGACCTTGTTGCAGCGGCATCGTCATTTAAGCAAGTCTCTCCGATCGAAAATTCAGATACGGCTTCCGGCGCCCGCTTTCGGCGCGACCCGCGCTTTCGAAGCGGCCCGCGCAGTTCAGTCGTGATGCTAATCGACGCCGAGTACATTGATACCCAATGAAAAACGAGTGTCCCGAGAGCCTGCCAAAGTATCAATAAACGACTTGCGAGGGCCGTCAAGGGCCCCCGCCCGGCTAGAGCAAGCCGCGCGATATCGGAATCGCTTTGCTTGCTCTATCTTATTGTGGTCGCGTCGTTATTGCCGAAAACCGGTTCCCACCCCCGGAACAAGTCCGAGGGCATGCTTTTCGGCACGACGCTCGAGCCCCGCGCGGGTTCTCAACGGCCTGAGAATATGGAATTTTCCCCGCCGACTGGGGCCTAGAGTATTGATTTGGTCACATTATCCGAGTCGAACCTGCACCCACTCCCGCCTTCGCCAAGGCTACGGCGGGTCTGAGTTTGGGTCCTCCGAAGCTGCGGAGCAGCGTAGGCGGATCGCCGGATAATGCTCAGCCGGCGCCGTCAGACAGGACGATGGCGTGTGTGGAGAGAAGTCGCTTCACGCCCGAGAGCATCTGGCCGGAGGACAAAGTCGAGCCCGAAATCATGCCGATGTCGTCGAACCGCGCGCCGTGCTTCTTGCCGTGAAACTGCGCCCGCCAGTCCGGCACGGTGATGCCGTCATATTTTTCAAGGCATTCGAGGATCTCGACGCGCTTGACGATTCCAGCTGCGGTGATGGCCACGGCGTAGCTTATCCAATCGTCTTTGCCCCGGACCTGATCGATGATGAACCAGTCGCCGTTGGAGGCCCGCCAAGCCTTTACATTGCGGTTGTAAATGTTGACGTCTGAGTCCTTGATGATGGCGTTGAACTGGGATTGATCGAGGGTGACAAAACGTTCCTGGAACGTCTCGCCCGGATACATCAGCTGCTGAGCCTGGGCCACGTCCATATAGACCTTGGCCTGGACGGGCGCGCTGGCAATGATCGCGGCTGGTATCAAGAGAAACTGGACTCTCATCGCTCTCCCCGTTCGGACTTAGAGCAGGCCGCGCGAATTCGGAATCGCCATGCTTGCTCTAACTATTTGTTTGAGCATCGCTTACTCCGAAAACCGGAAGTCCACTTTTCGGCGCGATGCTCTAGAATGGGCGGTCGTCACTGCTTATCAAGCCCCCTGCTTATCAAGCCTTAGTTGGGATTTCGTCAATGCCTTTTATCAGGGCGCCCCTCGGCTACGACAAACTATGTTTTATTATCAATGGGTTAAACTGGAAGCGCGGGCAGTTTTTCGAGCACGGCGATGAAATAGCCGTTGTGCCAGTCGAAATCCCGGACGGCGCGGAAGTCCTTGAGCGGTGACAGGTGCGCTGGACTGGTGTTGTCATCGGTGGTTCGGATCGCGGGTTTCTATGCCAGCCTATCGTTATTGAAGCGTTACTAGAAATCAACCGCCAGATTGAGTGAAAATCTGCGCTTTTCTTCGGGGTTGAACGCCAGCTGCATGGGGTTGACGTCCCAGCCGAATGTATTCGCGAGATTCCTCGCCTGCGCGCGCAATGTTACCGACGAATTGTAGACCTTAAAGCGATAGCGTGCGCCGAGGTTGACGATGGTTCGCGATGGAATTTTCGTCACATTGTCGGCACTGGCTACGCGCGTCGAACGATTCTCGATCTGGACGTCCATCGATATACCCCGCCAAGACGGGGGCCCATACTCGACGTCGAAGTTGCTGGTGCGGGGTATCGGGCCGATCGGAACCGATCCCAGCAAACCTTGAGTCACCAAATCGCCCGAGACCCGCGGTTGCAAGAACACCGAACCAGCGACGATCCTCAAACCTTCGGCCACCTGACCAGCGACCGAGACCTCGACACCGCGGTGGCGAACGTTGCCCACGCGGGTGTAGAGATTGACGTTATTGAGACTCAAATAGGGCTTCTTCACTTCGAACACAGCCGCCACGGCGGTGAGGCGCGGGGTGACGTTAAAACGCACGCCGGCGTCGACCTGGGAGGTCCGGACGGCCGGCAAGACCTCGCCTCGGTTGGTCGCATTGTTGGTGGCCTCGCCCGACTCTTCCAGGCCGCGCGTATAGCTGCCGAAGAACGTCAGCTTGTCGGAGGCATGCAGCGCGAGCGTGGCGTTGGGCAGGAATGGGCTGTCGCGGGTAACAGTATCTGCTGTGTCGGGGACGGTAAGCGCGCGCCGGTAAAAAGTTTTCTGTACGCCGACGCTGAGCTCTCCCACGCCGGCCCACAAGCCTTCATAGGCCACCCCGCCGGTTCCCTGACGCACGCGGTCCCGACTGAGTTCCGTCAAATCGAAAACCGGCTTCGGCACGATCCGCAGCACGCCGATGGTAAAGCTGCCAATATTCTGCGCGTCGGAGCCGCCGAAATTCCGCTGCACGATCCGCCCCCTGGCGGCGGCGTGCGCCGTGTGGCGGAACGATCCAGCGGTCATTACACCCGACAACCTGACTTCGCCCGAATAGGAACCAAACTGTTGTTCGGGATATTCGACGATGATGTTGTCGGTCGTGCCGTCGGGTTGGGTATTCTGGAACAGGTTATTGAATTGTTTCTTGCGCACAACCAATGATCGGAACAAACCGGCGCGCAGCCGCAAATTCTCGGCCAGGGAGGTATTGGCGATGACGCCAAAATTGTTATCGTGATTTTTGTTCCTGGCCCATGGCTGCGAGAACGACACGTGGCGCTCGATGGGCGGAGGCAGAAACGACGCGGCGGTGTAGATGTTAGGCCGAGGACTCATCCGGGAGGTGTTTCTGCGGCCCCAGAAGGGAAGGATCTCGATGTCGGCGGTCGGCTGCCAGCGGGCAACCAACGCGCCTTGAAAAACGTGCGGCCTGCTCGCGTCTCCCATGTCTTCATGGGCATAGCCCGCGCCGATATTGACGCTGAGACGTTCGGCAATCAACGGGATCTGGCCGCTGACCTCGGCGGAGTATTTGCTGTATGGGCCGAAAGTCGTGATCGCGCTGATGACCTGCTTGTCGCCTGGAACGCGCAGGCGCACATCGGCGATGCCCGTGGGGGCCGGGAAAAGGTAGGATTGGGCGCTTATGCCGACGCGAACGCTGGAGCCGGACACCATGGAGCTGACAAAAATTTCCATGGGGTTCGGCTGCTGCCGGTCGAAATACAGCCCTTCCAGCCGGACATTTCCGGCCCGCACCGGGTCAAAGCCGCGCACCTCCCGCGCCGTGTAAAGTCCGACGGACTCATTGCCGACGGTGGTACCGAAAGCGTCTTCGGCCGAAGCCAAGGCATTGTCGCCGGCGCGCTGCGCCCAGGCGCAATTTCCGCCGCCGGCCAACGCGCACAGCGCGACAAAGCACATTACCCTACGTCGTCTCAATTCTTCCCCCTGGGGATGCTCGCCGGAACGGCGCAACGCCAGCGACGTCAACAGCCTGTATGGCCGGTTGAGTTGACAGCGGGCGGCACAGTAGCGACGGGGTTCAACTCAGGCAATGCACAAAATCCGCTGAGCCTCGCGACAATTCGCAGGTTTAGTGGCCGTTTTTGCCCTTACTGCCCCCCCAAGCGCGAGACTATAATTCGCGATCGCATCAATCCGGGCGACAGCGTTGTAAGGGAGGGACATATGAAAAACCCGTTGGCTTCGGCCTTATTCACATCAGTCAGCTTGCTGGCGGTCGGCATGGCACTGCCGCCAACCGTCCATGCGGCCACGACCGAGGTCCCGGTGATCGCTGACGGGATCACCGGCGTTGTCTCGGGTTCCAAGGGGCCTGAGGCCGGCGTCTGGGTCATCGTCGAGACCGAGGATACCCCGACCCGCTTTATTAAAATCGTTGTTACAGACGATAGCGGCCGTTATCTCGTACCCGAGCTGCCAAAGGCAAAATACAAGGTCTGGGTGCGTGGCTACGGCCTAGTGGATTCCAAACCAGTCGAAGCCAATCCTGGAACACGCCTCAACCTGACGGCCGTGCCGGCGCCAAACGCCAAGGCTGCCGCCCAATATTACCCGGCAAGCTATTGGTACTCGATGATCCGACCGCCGGCGGCCGGCGAATTCCCGGGCACCGGTCCCGACGGTAACGGCATCGCACCGCTAATGAAAACCCAGCAGCAATGGCTCGCGCATATGTCCGAAGGCTGCCAGCTTTGCCACCAGCTTGGCGATAAGGCCACGCGTGAGTTGACCGACAATAGTGTCGAGGGCTGGGCCGAGCGCCTGCGAAAGGCGCGCAGCGAGGGCGATCCCGCCGTCGGAAATCTGGGCCATTCCTATGCCACCGACATGCAGAACAACATCACGCGCTTCGGGGCCGCCCGCGGTCTGAAAATGTTCGCCGACTGGACCGACCGCATTGAGAAAGGCGAGTTACCGGCCGAGACCCCGCCCCGCCCGACCGGCATTGAACGCAATGTCGTGCTCTCGGTCTGGGACTGGGCCAACGGCAATCAGATCCATGACGAAATTTCCACCGACCGGCGAAATCCGACCGTGAATGCGAATGGCTTAGTCTACGGCGTATCGCCATCGACCGGGTATATCCAATGGCTGGATCCGGTGAAAAACGCCGCTGGCCAAATTCCAATCCCGGGCGATGGCAAGGATCACAATGAGTATGCCTACCCGCACAATCCGATGCTCGACGAACGCGCACGGGTTTGGGTCACCGATTCAAGCCGTGGCCGGCAGATCGCATCGTACGCGGCCAAGGGGGTTACATTGACCGCGCCGCTCGGCGTCCGGGCCGAATACTGCACCAACGAGGCGACCAACCCTTACGCCAAATATTACCCCATGCCGGGCAACAATAATTCGATGGCGCACGTCTACGATCCGGCGACCAAGAAAATCGATTCAATTCCCACCTGTTACGGCACCCATCACCTGACGTTCGGATACGACCAGGACAACACCCTATTTTTCAGCGGCGACTCAAACGTGGCTGGCTGGATCAAGACCAAGGTCTATGACCAAACTCACGACCTGCAAAAGGCCGAGGGCTGGTGCCCGATGGTGCTCGACACGAAGGAGAAGGCCGCCGCCGATGGCAGGATTACGCCCGACCGCACGCGCTGGAATGCCCCGGGAGCCCCGATCGACCCGACGAAGGACACCCGGATCACCGGCTTCCTCTACGGCATGGATGCTCATACCAAAGACGGCACGATCTGGTATGGGAAGAATAATCCGTCCGTGCCCTCAGGCATCGTCCGCCTGGATCGGGGTCTGAGCCCGCCGGAGACCTGCAAGACCGAATACTACGAGCCCCCCCAGCGCGCCGACGGCACCTATGCCGCATTCGATGCCCGCGGCATCGGGATCGACACCAACGGCATTGCCTGGACAACCTTCGGCAGCGGACAGATCGGAAGCTTCGACCGGAGTAAGTGCAAGGTCATGCGCGGGCCGACGGCGACCGGCCAGCATTGCCCGGAAGGCTGGACCTTCCATGACGTACCCGGCCCGAAAATACCGGGAGCCGGTAATGTTTCAGCCGATTGGTTCTATCTGAACTGGGTTGATACCTACGATACGCTGGGCCTCGGCGCAAATACCCCGCTGACGGTGGGCTCAAACTCGGACTCGCTGGTGGCGATGTTGCCCAAGACCAATAAAATTGTTCACTTCACCGTGCCCTACCCCATGGGCTTTTACAGCCGTGGCCTCGATGGTCGGATTGACGACCCTAAGACCGGCTGGAAGGGGCGCGGGATCTGGGCAAGCATGGGCACCTTCCCGGTCTGGCACCAGGAAGGCGGCGAAGAAGGCCGAGGGCCGCAGATAGTGAAATTCCAAGTGCGCCCCGATCCGCTGGCGCATTGAACAGCGACGCATTTCGACAAAACAAAAAAAGAGGGGGGACTTGCGTTCCCCCTCTTCATTTTTCCGCAAGATTTTTTAGTACGCGAGTGGATCCGGCCGCATCTGGAACTTGACCAGCTGCGGACCCGAGGCGTCCTCGCCGCCCTCTTGGTGCCAGACCGGCTGTGAGGCGTAGGTGGCGTAAAGCGCCTTGCCCTTCCAGCCCTTCGACAGATCTTCAAAGCGGCCGTCCATTCCGCGGGTGTGGAAACCCATCGGATAAGGGACGCGCAAGGTGACGATCTTGTTGTTTTTCTCGTCAACCGCCAGTAGGGAATCGGAGTTAGAGCCGGCATAAAGCGGCGTATCCTTGCCCATGCCGAGCGTGTCGTGCAGATCAACCCAATTGAGGTAGTGGTGATCGGAAGAGCCATACTTCACGCCGGTCAGCTTCGGGCCGGGCGAATCATAGAACGTCCAACCTTCGGGACAATGTTGGCCTTCGGCGACGGTCGGGCCGCTCATCACTTTGCACTTGGTGCGGTCGAGACGGCCAAACTGGCCGCTGCCGTAAGCGACCCAGGCAACGCCACGCGAATCAGCGCTGATGCCACGACCGTTGAAGGCGGCATAGTTCTTGCCGTCGGGCAGCATTGGCGGCTGGTAGTACTCGGTTTTGCAGGTTTCCGGCGGATTCGAGCCCGGATGATGGAAGACCGCGCCCGTCGGGAACGGGTTGGTCTGAGCGAACCACATGCCGCCGGTCTTGACGTCGGCATCGGTTCCGTAAAGGAAGCCTTCGATGCGGGTGTCCTTCTTCGGATCGAACTTCGCAGGAACAACCGCGGCATTGGCGCCGCCCTCGACGCCGCCGGGACCACCGGAGGGCACTGGTTGATTCCACTGCGTATGATTGGGCGTAATCGTAACTTCGGAGGCGGACGTCCAGCCTGTGGTCTTGGTGGCGTTGGTGTCGAGTACCATCGGGCACCAGCCCATGGCCTTGCCGGGATCCTTGGTGGCATCCCATACGTCCATGTCGACCCAGCTCGCCACCTTGTTGTCGCCGCCGCTGAAGTACATGGTCTTCTTGTCGGACGCGACCATCAGGTGGTGCATACCGTTGCACATCGGAATGCCCTCGATCTTCCTGGTCGAGTGATCGTAGATCACCGCGGTATTGGAAGTCTTGCCGGGTTGCGGGAAATACTTTGCGTATTTGTATGAAGGATCGGTGCAATACGCCATCTTGTCGGGGCGCGGCGGCGAACCGGGCAGCGGGCCACCGTAACGACCGAGATCGGTGATCCACAAACGGCCCTTGCGATCAACCATCGGGTTGTGCGGGAAGGCATCGGGGGTTTCGTTGTCCGGGAGAATCTCAACGTTCTTGTTAAGATTGACGCGATAGCCAAGCTCTTCCTGCTTGCCCGTGGTCGGATAGAGGATTTCGATATAACCCGCCATACCGATGACGCCGTAGATCGGCCCATTGGCATTGACCTTCGGATCGTGGCGGTCGGAGGAGACGTTGTCATGGACGTAGCGGCCGTTGGCCCAATCCCACGAGGTCAGCACGAGGTTGCGCTCAATGCCCGATGGCCGTGGCGGCGCTTCCGGCGGCAAGGCGCCGGCGGCAATTTTCTTCGTCCAATCGGCGTACATGGCCAAGCCGCGGGCGCGACCGTACTGGGTCATGCGGTTCGACATGTCGTTAGCAAAGTCCTTGCCGTGGTCGCCGAGTACGTGGTCGTCGTCGGGGCGCGCCTTGCTGATGCGCTCGGCCCAACCTTCGGGCGTGTTGTCGATCAAGTTGCGGGTGGTCCGGTCGCCGAACTGGTGGCACTGGATGCAGCCGTTCTTCATCATCAGCATCCAATGCTGCTGAGTAGGCATGCCGGGTGAAATGCCGTTGCCCTTGGGGCCGGTACCGGGGAATTCGCTCTCGGCCGGCGGCACGATCAACGAGAACCAGTAGTTGGCGGGATAGATCTGCGCCGCCGTCTTGGCGTCGGGCGCGAGAGTTGCCGTGAGATTGAGATTCTTGCCGGGAGCTCCGTCGATGCGCTGAGAATCAACTAGGCCATAACCACGCACCCAAACCTGGTATTTGGCCGTCGGCAATTCGGGCAGCATGTAGCGCCCCTGGTCGTCGGTCACGACAATCTTGATGAATCGCGTCGGCAGGTCATTGGTTTCGGCGATCACCCACACGCCCGCCTCCGGACCCTTGGAACTGGTGACAACACCGCTAATCCCATCGGCAGCGACTGGAATCGCCGAGGTCGCACCTGCCAGCGCAGATTGCGCCATCGCGGCGCTGACGGCGACAAAACAGGTAGACGCAAATAGCGCCCGCACGAACTGCTTATTCATGATCAAACTCCCTAAATGACTGTGTCATAGCCCTGCCTTGCCACGTCGGTGTCGGCATAAATCGGAGCGAATTATAGGCAAATTTGGGCGCAATTCTGAAGCCAAAAAAAGTTACAGCGCGGGAGCAATTTGCTCCCGCGCTGCACTCTCTAAATCGAAGTTTAAAGTGCTTATGGGCTCTTAGAACGCCAAGGGATTGGGGCGAATCTGGAACTTCACAAGCTGCGGACCGGAGGCGTCTTCGCCGCCTTCCTGATGCCAGACCGGCTGTGAGGCGTAGGTCGCGAACACGCCCTTGCCTTTCCAGCCCGTCGCCATGTTGTCGAAGCGGCCGTCCATGCCACGGGTGTGGAAGCCCATGGGATAGGGGACGCGCAAGGTGATGACTTTCTTGTTCTTGTCGTCGACCGCCAACAACGAGTCAGAGTTCGAACCGGCGAACAGCGGCGTATCCTTGCCAAGGCCCAAGGTGTCGTGCAAGTCGACCCAGTTCAGGTAGTGGTGGTCGGACGAACCCGAAGCGATACCCTGCATCTTCGGTCCCGGCGAGTCATAGAACGACCAACCCTCGGGGCAATGCTGACCTTCGACGATGGTCGGGCCGCTCTTCACGGCGCACTTGCTCCGGTCGAAGCGACCGAAGTTGCCGGTGCCGTAAGCGATCCAAGCAACGCCGTTGCCATCGACGCTGATTCCGCGACCGTTGACGGCGGCATACTTGGTCGGGCTAAGCTTCGGCGGCTGATAGTACTCAGTGTGGCAGGTTTCCGGCGGATTTGAGCCGGGGTGGAAGTATACCGCGCCCGTCGGGAACGGATTGGTCTGGGCGAAATACATACCACCGGTCTTGGGGTCGGCGTCGGTGCCGTAGAGGAAGCCCTCGATGCGGGTGTCCTTCTTCATATCCAGGACGACCTTGACCGCAGCAGCGCCGCCACCTTCTTCGCCCGCTCCGCCCTGGGGCGCGGCAGGCGCCGGATTGTTCCACTGGCTCCGGTCCGGCGTGATCGACACTTCTGACGGCGAGGCATAGCCCGTGGTTTTTGTGGCGTTGGTGTCGAGCACCATCGGGCACCAACCAACGGACTTCGCCGAATCCTTGGTGGCATCCCAGACGTCCATATCGACCCAGCTGACGGCGCGGTTGCTGCCGCCGCTGAAGTACATGGTCTTCGAATCAACCGCGACCATCAGGTGATGGGTCCCGTTGCACATCGGGATGCCTTCGATGGTCTTTTTCGAATGATCGTAAACGACGGCGGTGTTGCTGGTCTTGCCGGGCTGCGGGAAGTACTTCGCGAACTTGTACGAAGGATCGGTGCAATAGGCCATCACGTCGGGGCGCGGAGCCGCGCTCGGCGGCGGGGGTCCATAGCGGCCGAGGTCGGTGATCCAGAGGCGGCCCTTCTTGTCGAGCATCGGATTGTGCGGGAACGCATCCGGAGCTTCGCTCGCCGGCAGAATCTCGACGTTCTTGTTCAGGTTGACCTTGTAGCCGATCTCTTCCTGCGTGCCGTTGGTCGGGTGCAGAACCTCGATATAGCCGTACATACCGATGACGCCGTAGATCGGCCCATTGGCGTTGACTTTCGGGTCGTGGCGATCGGTCGAGACGCTGTCATGGACATAGCGGCCGTTGGCCCAATCCCACGAGGTGAGCACGAGGTTGCGCTCGATGCCTGAGGGGCGCGGCGGGGCTTCGGGCAAAGCGCCCTTGTCGATCTTTTGCGTCCAGTCGGTGAACATGGAAAGGCCGCGGGCGCGACCAAAGCGGGTCATGCGGTTCGACATGTCGTTGGCGAAGTCCTTACCGTGATCGCCAAGCACGTGATCGTCGTCGGGACGAGCCTTGGTTATACGTTCCGCCCAACCTTCCGGGCTGTTATCGAGAATCGTGCGGGTGTTGACGTCGCCAAGCTGATGGCACTGGATGCAGCCATCCTTCATGTGGGAAATCCACATCTGCTGGGTCTGCATGGCCGGCGAAATACCGTTGCCCTTCGGGCCCGTGCCCGGGAATTCGCTCTCGGTCGGCGGCGTAATTATCGAGAACCAGTAGTTAGCGGGATAAATCTTCGACGCCGCCTTGGCGTCGGGCGCTACCACGGCCGTCAGGTTCATGTTCTTGCCGGGGGTTCCATCAACCCGGGCCGAGTCGACGAGGCCGTAGCCGCGGACCCAAACCTGGTACTTGCCCTTGGGCAATTCCGGCAGCATGAAGCGGCCCTGGTCGTCGGTGACGACGATCTTGATCATACGCGTCGGCAGATCATTGGTCTCCGCGATCACCCAAACACCGGCTTCCGGACCCTTGGCGCTGGTGACAACGCCGGCGATACCGTCGGCGGCCGCAGGTACGCCCGCGGCAACAGCGGCCGCAAAGGTCGGTTGGACCCAAGCCGTGCTCGCCGCGACAAAACAGGAGGACGCCAACAGCGCCCCGATAAACTGCTTATTCATACGCCCAAGTCTCCCGTTAAAGTGAATGCTCGGTCATGGCGGCATTGCCATGACCGAGCACAAGTCCGTTGAAATAGATCTTTCGTTTTCCGAAAAGCTTACTGTTCGGTGTAGGTCCAGAACAGAGCCGGCGAGTCCGTGTTATTCACAACCCCATACTTTTCATAGATGTTCTCTTTGCCGTCATCGGAGGTGACGATGTCGTAGGTATCATTGGCAGTCATGTCGCCGGGCCGTTTGTCACCAACGTAGGTGAACATGAGGAAGCCCTTGTACGCCCATTGCCGCGTACCCTCCGGACGTTGCACGATTTCCCAGAAACCCTGGGCACTGGCATCGGCCGGCGCGACGAATGGGCGGTAGGACTTCAGGCATTCATCCTTACAGGAACGCACACCCATCTCTCTGCCAACAGCCGGGCTACCGGGCGTTGAGCCGGGCAATCCGTGACCATCGGGTTGATGGTAGCTGGTGTCGCGGTGGTAAAGCGTCATGCCTTTGTCGGTCACTACGATCGGGCCGCGGGCGGCGTGCTGAATAATGGCGGCGCCCTTCGGAACGAAGTGCTTCGAGAACATGACTGGCTGGTACTTCTTATCGACGCCTACGCCGTTGGCATCAGCCGGAACGTGGTCACCGCTGAAGGTGTAGATCGGCTTACCCCTGAAGGACCACTGTTTGACACCATCGTCGCGATCGACCAGCGTGAAGTCACCTTTGGGATTGGCCAGGAGCCCCGCCGCAACCGGTACAAATTGATCGGGGCAGGTCGACGTAACGCAGGCCGACTTAGCGCGGGTTTCTTTGCCATCAAGGGCGTAAATCACCAGACGGCGGCTATCGACCAAGGCGTGGCCGTTAAGGGTCTCGACTTCCGTCAGATCCATACCGAAGGGCATGGCGACATAACCGGTCTGCGTGATTTCGGGCTGGAACTTGACGTTGTGCCATAGCTGGGCCGCGCCATTGCCTTTGACGTCGCCAACCGTGGCGTCCTTCACGAACGAATAAAGCGGTTTGCCTTTAAAGGCCCACTGCTTGGTCTTGTCGGTGCGGGTGATGATGGACCATTCGCCAAAGGCTTTGGCGTTGGCAGGAGCGACTGCCACCGGCCAGTTCTTGGCACAGTCGTCGTAGCAGGCCGATTTACCGACTTCGGTATCCTTGTCGTAGGTATAAAGCGACTTGCCGACAGCGTTGGCGTAGGTGAAGCCACGGCCGCCGCCGCGACGCGGACCGCCCGGGAAGAATGGGAACGGTTTGGCCTCGGCTGGCCCCGTAGCGACATCGGTTTTGGCAGCGTCGGGACGGTTCTGCTCGAAGCGCCCAGCCCCGCCGCCGCCGAGGATTTCTTGAATCGTAATCCCAGCGGGCGACGTCAGGATGACGTCCTGTACGGCCGCAGCCGTGGCGCCCTGGTGTCCTACGGCCATTACAGCCACTAAAGCCGTACCGGCTATCAATAGCGATTTCATGCTCCGCATGGCGCGGTCTCCCTTCCCAAAAAGACGTCCAATATAGGACAAGTAGCTTAGGCCAGAACTTCCGTAAATGTCTTCGAGGTCTTGTTAGACTCTGTTCCCCATGTGCCGATGGGAACGCCCACGGCCTGCATGACTGTTAGGCCGACGCGCGTGGCGGTATCGCCCTTGGCCGAGACGTGGATGCCCGTCTTCATGCGGCCACCGGCGCTGCCGATGGTCATCATCGGGATGTTCTCGGTCGAGTGCGTACGGGCATAGCCGCTGTCCGTCGAGTACATGATGACCGAACGATCGAGCAAGTTCCGGTCGCCTTCCTTGAAGCCCTCGATGGTCTTCGCGAACTCGAGCAGGGATTCGACAACCTGGTTGCTGAACCACTCGACGTTGACTTGATAACCCTTCTCGGCGTCGATCTGCTCTTCGTGCGTGTACATGTGGAAGGTCTGCTGCATGCCGGGCCGGCGCAGGTTCGACAGCGAGCCGCCGAAGTTGACGCTGGCGACTTGAGTCTGGCCGCAGGCAAAGGCATGCGCGATCAACTGAGCATGCAGTTTGTGATTGATCATGGCGTCGCCCATCACCAATCCCATCGCGCCCTGCTCGTCGATCTTCTTGGGAACCGTGCAAGCCGCGAGCGGTGCGGGTTTCTGCAGTTCCAGATCCAGGCGCTTCTCCAGCTCGCGCAGCGAGGTGAAGTATTCGTCGAGGCGCGCCTTGTCGGATGAGCCCAGCTGCTTAACCAA
>CAMDRB010000031.1 GCA_945906455.1 Caenispirillum bisanense | reverse complement strand
GATCTATCGAGGACCTCAAAGCCGCTATTCACAGATTCCTCGCCGAGATCAACGCCAAGCCAAAACCCTTTACCTGGACCAAAGACCCAAACAAAATCATCGCCGCAGTCAAACGCGGGCACCAAGTGTTAGATTCGATCCACTAGCTGATTTTAGAAGAGCGTCGAGATGACGGCCGTTAGTGAGTGGAATCAGGCGCTATCCAAATTTCACGCCTTCCAAACCTTCGTCCCGTCGCCCGGCAATCCGTAGCTCGCCCATTTATCGGTGACGAGTTTCACGATGTCGTCGGCCATTTTGATCTCTTTGCCCCATTCGCGTTTGGTCTCGGGGTACATTTTACCGGTGGCGTCGAGGCCGATCTTGCCGCCGAGGCCGGGCTCGGGCGAGGCGAAGTCCAAGTAATCGATGGGCGTGTTCTCGATGACGGTGATATCCCGCGCCGGGTCCATGCGCGTGGCGACCGCCCACATCACGTCCTTCCAGTCGCGCGCGTTGATGTCATGATCGACGACGATCACGAACTTGGTGTAGACGAACTGGCGAAGGAAACTCCACACCCCCATCATCACGCGCTTGGCGTGGCCGGGGTAAGACTTCTTCATGCTGACGACGGCGATCCGGTAACTGCAGCCTTCGGGCGGCAGCCAAAAATCGACGATCTCCGGGAACTGCTGGATGAGCAGCGGAATGAAGACCTCGTTGAGGGCTTCGCCGAGAATGCTAGGCTCGTCGGGCGGGCGGCCGGTATAGGTCGAGAGATAAATCGGATCGTGGCGCATGGTGATCGCCGAGACTTTGAACACCGGGAATTTCTCGACAGCGTTGTAATAGCCGGTGTGATCGCCGAACGGGCCCTCGTCGCCGAATTCGTCGAGCATGACGTGGCCTTCGATAACGATCTCGGCTTCCGCCGGAACCTGTAAAGGCACGGTCTTGCAGGCGGTGAGCTCGACCTTGCGTCCGCGCAAGAGTCCCGCGAATTGATACTCGGACAATGTGTCGGGCACCGGCGTTACGGCGGCGAGAATGGTACCGGGATCGGCGCCAATCACCACGGCGGCGGGCAGCGGCTCGGCGCGTTTGCCCTTCCAGCGATCGAAATGCCCGGCGCCGCCGCGATGCTTTAGCCATCGCATCAAGGTCGTGTCCCGCCCGGTCACCTGCATGCGATAGATGCCGAGGTTATAGCCGTCGCGTTTGTCATCGCCGGGGCCTTTCGTGACGACCAGCGGCCAAGTGATCAACGGCCCGGCGTCACCGGGCCAGCAGGTCTGGATCGGGAGCTTGCCGAGATCGATATCGTTGCCGGTCAGTACGATCTCCTGGCAGGGCGCGTTCGAGACCGTCTTCGGCTTCATGGCCATGACGGTGCGCAGCAGCGGCAGCATCTCGAAGGCTTCCTTCCAGCCGCCGGGAGGCTCGGGTTGCTTGAGGAAGGCCAAGGTCTCGCCGACTGCGCGCAACTGATGCGGTTCGCGGTCCATGCCCCAAGCCACGCGCTCGACCGTGCCGAAGAGGTTGACCAGCACCGGCATGGAGGAGGGCTTGCCGTCGAGGCCGACCACGTTCTCGAACAGAATGGCCGGGCCGCCTTCGGCCAGGACTCGGGACTGGATTTCGGTCATTTCGAGGTGCGGCGAGACCGGGACCTTGACCCGGAGCAGGCGTCCCTCGCGTTCCAGGCGGGCCACGAACTCACGCAAGGACTGGTAAGGCATGGCCGCTCCCGCCACCGGGCGATGGGTGAATTTTCCGGATGGGACGGGCACTTAAGGCCGTCCCCGCCGGGCCGTCAAGCAGCCGAAAGTGCAGGCGAAACTCAGGCTAGAGCTCAACTAAATCGCGAAAAAGACCGGTCCACTTGTCGTGAAAAGGCGGCAAGGGTATGGTTGATGAGCTTTACGTTTCGTTGGTAAATTCGCTCTAACGTGCTGACGGCTCAAAAAAAACGCCCTCAAAAAATGACACGGGACCGCTCTGAAGCGGGGAGTCTGGGTCGACCGGGGTAAGAAGCAAGTCGGGTGGGACGCATGGCTGAAGCTGCCGAACAAGGTTTACCTGTACGCAATTCCATTCCCGACGGCGCGAGCGGCCTTGAGCGGCTGATCGAGATTGGCCTCGCCCTTTCGGCCGAGCGTAATCACGACCGGCTGGCCGAGATGATCCTCTTGGAGGCCATGAGCATCACCAGTTCCGACGGCGGCACGCTCTATCTGCGCACGGAGCAGGACGCGCTCAAGTTCTCGATCATGCGCACCAACTCGCTCAAGATCGCCATGGGCGGAACCACCGGCGTGCCCATCCCGTTTCCGCCGGTGCGGCTGTACAACGCCGAGACCGGCCTGCCCAACCACAACAACGTCTCGGCCTCCGCCGCCATCACCAAGAAGCCCATCAACATCCCCGATGCCTACGAGGCCGAAGGCTTCGATTTCTCCGGCACCAAGAAATTCGACCAGGGCACCGGCTACCGCTCCAAGTCGTTCTTGTGCATTCCGCTTTTGAACTACTCGGACGAAGTCATCGGCGTCTTGCAGCTTATCAACGCCAAGAATGCCGCCGGTGAGGTGGTCGCCTTCACCCGGGAGATCCAGCGGACCATTGAAGCCCTGGCTTCGCAGGCCGCGGTCGCCATCGACAATCAGAACCTGATCGAGGCCCAGAAGGCCCTGATGGACAGCCTGATCAAGATCATGGCCCACGCCATTGACGCCAAATCGCCCTACACCGGAGGCCATTGCCAGCGCGTGCCCGAACTCACCAAGATGCTGGCGAGCAAAGCCCAGGCCCAGACTGAAGGCCTCTTCAAGGACTTCAAACTCGACGAGCAGCAATGGTACGAGCTGCACGTGGCGGCGTGGTTGCACGACATCGGCAAGGTGACGACGCCCGAGTTCGTGGTCGACAAGGCCACCAAATTGCAGACCATCTATGACCGCATCCATGAAGTGCGTATGCGCTTCGAGGTCTTGCGCCGCGACGCCGAGATCAGAATGCTGAAGGCCATCGCCAAGGGCAAGAACGCGCGCGTCGAGCGCAAGAAGTTCAAGGACCGCTGCGCGGAGCTGAAGAAGCAGTGGGAATTCATTGCCGATTGCAATATCGGCGGCGAATTCATGTCCCAGGAAAAGCAGGACAAGGTCAAGGAATTCGCCAAGCAGAAATGGTACCGCCATTTCGACCGCAAGCTTGGCTTACCCTGGACCGAAGCCAAACTTCTCGAAAAGGCGCCGCCCGCCGCCGAAGGTTGGGAGCAGCTTCTCGCCGACCTGCCGGAGCACAGCGAGGCCGAGTACGATCTTGGCGAAATTCTCAATATGTGCATCCAGCGCGGCACGCTCAATGACGATGAGCGCCGCAAGATCAACGATCACATTGTCCTGACCATCGACATGCTCAATGAAATGCCGTTCCCGAAGCATCTGAAGCGCGTGCCCGAGTACGCCGGCGGTCACCACGAGAAGATGGACGGCACCGGTTATCCCAACAAGCTCAAGAGCGATCAGATGTCGTGGCCGGCGAAGATGATGGCGATCGCCGACATCTTCGAGGCGCTGACGGCCGCCGACCGGCCCTATAAGAAGGCCAAGACCTTGTCCGAGAGTCTCAAGATTCTGTGGTTTATGAAAAAGGACAAACACGTCGACCCGGATTTGTTCGACCTTTTCCTGCGCTCAGGCGCCTATATGGAATATGCCGAACAGTTCCTAAAGCCTGAACAGATCGACAAAGTCGATATCACGCCGTATCTGGCACCGCCCGCGCCGCCACCGCCACCGGCGCCACCGCCGCAAGCCCAGGCGGCGGAATAGCGCGGACCACTAGACGATTACAGTGCCTGCAGCAGCAAGGCCGCCAGCACCAACAGCCCGAAATCGCGGTTGGATTGAAACCGCCTCAGGCAGTTGCCGGCGTCATTGATATCAAGAGTTGCGACTTGCCAGGCGAGGTGCAGGCCGGCCGCGCCTAGAAGAGCCAATGCCGGCCAGCCGGGCATGACGATCCGCATGCTGGCATACGCCACCAAGGCCATCGTCAGCAGGTAGGCGACGGCGACGAAGGGCTTGGTGCGTGGGCCCAGCGCGAGCGCCGACGACTTCACGCCGATCAGCGCGTCGTCGTCCTTGTCCTGGTGGGCATAGATGGTGTCGTAGCCCAGCGTCCAGAAGAAGCCCGCGGCATAGAGGGGCGCCGCCGCCCACTCAAAACCGCCGCGCATAGCGGTCCATCCTACGAGGGCACCCCAATTGAACGTCAGGCCCAGCCAGGCTTGGGGCCAATAGGTGATCCGCTTCATATAGGGATAGCTGAACACCAGCACCAGCGAGGCCGCACCGACGATGATCGCCGGACGATCGAGTTGCACTAGGATCGCTAAGCCCGCGGCCAACTGCAGGCCAAGAAAAATCCAAGCCGCGCGTACGCTAACTTGCCCCGAGGGCAGGGGTCGGGTTGCCGTGCGCGCTACCTTGGCGTCGATGTCGCGGTCGATGATGTCGTTGTAGGTGCAGCCCGCCCCGCGCATGACGATGGCGCCCAGCAGAAACAACCCAACGAGCTGCTTATCGGGCGTGCCCAAGCCGGCGAGGGCAATCGCCCACCATCCCGGCAAGACGAGCAGCCACGTCCCGATGGGACGGTCCAGGCGCATCAGCCGGGCGAAGGGCCTGAGCGGCGGGGGCAGCCAAACGTCGATCCAGGCCAGACGCTGTATGTCGCTCTTATTGGGGGCTTGGCCATTTGTCATGGGAGGCTAGAGTAGGGGGAACGCGCATTTCGCTCAATCCGTCCCCGATATCGACCGCATGCCCAAAACCGCCGCGTCCATCCGCCTCTATGTCGAAGCGCCCTTGGAAGCCGGCGCCGGCATCGCCGCTTCCGATGCCCAGGCCCACTATCTCTTGAACGTCATGCGTCTCGGGGCAGGGGCGGCGGTTCTGCTCTTCAATGGTCACGACGGCGAGTGGCAGGCGACGGTAACGGTCCCCAGCAAGCGGCGCCTCCACTTCGAGGTCTTGCGGCAAATCCGCGGGCAACGCCCGGTGCCCGATCTCTGGCTTGCCTTCGCGCCGGTCAAGCGGCTCGAATTTCTGGTGGAGAAGGCCTCGGAATTGGGCGTGGCCGTGCTGCAGCCGGTGTTCACGCAGCGCACCGATATCACGCGCGTCAATCTTGCTCGGCTCAAAGCCAACGCCCGGGAAGCCGCAGAGCAGTGTGAGCGTTTGACCGTGCCGGTCATTCACGAGCCCGTGAGTTTCGCGGCCTTCATTACCGCCTGGCCGGCGGGACGGAGGCTCTATTTTCTCGATGAAACGGGCGGCGGCGCGCCGATTGCCGGCGCGCTCTCGGGGGGCTCTGCGGCCACGCCGGCGGGTTTTCTGACCGGACCCGAGGGTGGTTTCGCCCAATCCGAGCTTGACGCCCTTCGGCAACTGCCTTTTGCTACGGCTGTGGGGTTGGGACCGCGTGTCCTGCGCGCCGAAACAGCGGCACTGGCTGCGGTGGCCTGTTGGCAGGCGCTCTTGGGAGACTGGACTTCAACGGCGACCGTCTGAACAGCCGAAATTTGCGACCTCAACCCCGGACTTGATCATCACGCTGAATAATTATCGCAGGCACGACTGGCGGACGTCCCGCGGGTCCCTATATAGCCGCGACACGAGAGGGGCCTCTGCCTGACATGACGTCGTTCCGTTCCGAACAGGCTGAACCTGTGACCTCGAAGGCTCAACTGATCGCCACACTGTCTGGCGGCTGCAAGCCCAAGGACCGGTGGCGCATTGGCACCGAGCACGAGAAGTTCGGCTACGCCAAAGCCGATCACTCACCGGTGCCTTACGACGGCCCCCGCGGCATCGGCGCTTTGCTCAAGGGCCTTGAGCGTTTCGGCTGGCAGCCGGTGTTAGAGGGCGAGAACGTCATTTCGCTCGGGCAAAGCGGCAAGGGCACGATTTCACTTGAACCTGGTGGACAGCTGGAACTTTCCGGAACCACCACCGACACCATCCATGAAACCGATTTCGAAATCACCGAACATCTGGCCCAGGTCAAGACCGTCGGCGACGAACTCGGTATCGGCATGCTGGCGCTGGGGTTCACGCCCGATTGGCGGCGGGAGGACATTCACTGGATGCCCAAGGGTCGCTACAAAATCATGCGCGCCTACATGCCCAAGGTCGGCTCCATGGGCTTGGACATGATGACCCGGACTTGCACGGTGCAGGTCAATCTCGACTACGCCAGTGAGGCCGATATGGTCAAGAAGCTGCGCGTCTCGCTGGCGCTGCAGCCGGTGGCCACGGCGCTCTGGGCCAACTCGCCCTTCACCGAGGGCAAGCCCAACGGCTGCCTCTCGCTCCGCGGTAAGATCTGGCAGAACACCGACGCCGCCCGCACCGGCATGCTGCCCTTCGCTTTCGAGGACGGCATGGGCTTTGAGCGTTATGTCGATTACCTGCTCGATGTGCCGATGTATTTCGTCTATCGCAACGGCTATATCGACGCCTCCGGCCAGTCGTTCCGCGATTATCTAGGGGGGCGGCTTGCGGCCCTGCCCGGCGAAATTCCGACGATCGCCGACTGGGTCGACCACATGTCCACGGCCTTTCCCGAGGCCCGGGTGAAGAACTATATCGAGTTGCGCGGCGCCGATAGCGGACCCCGCGACCGTCTGACGGCGCTACCCGCCTTTTGGACGGGATTGCTGTATGACACGACGGCACTGGACGCCGCCTGGGACTTGGCCAAGGCCTGGACGGCCGATGAGCGCGAAGAGCTGCGCCGCGATGTCGCGGTTCTGGGTCTCAAAGCCAAAATCCGTGGCCGCACGGTCCAGGACCTGGCCAAGGATTTGCTGGCGGCGTCCGAGGCCGGTCTGGCACAGCGCGCCCGCAAGGATGCCGCGGGCGGGAATGAAACCCGCTACCTGGCCCCCTTGCAGGAGATTGCCGCTTCGGGGATAACCGCCGCTGAGCGCATGCTCGCGCTCTACCACGGGCCCTGGCGCGGCGACGTGAGCAAGGCCTACGGCGCATTTAGCTACTGATCGGGCAGCCATCGGCTGGCGAGCAAGTGGGCGACTGACGAGCAAGTGGGGAACCCGTGGCGGCTGCAAAATCCACGTTAAAAGCGAAAGCCAAGGGCAAACGACGGCCGCTTCAAAAGCACGCCCCGGCGGCCTGCGGAAGCCTCGCCGAGGTCCGGCAAAATATCGACCGTCTCGACCGGGAGATCGTGCCGCTGTTGTGCGAGCGCCTGCATTTCGTCACCCAGGCCGCCAATTTCAAGCCCTCGGTGGCGGGCGTCGTCGTGCCCTCACGGGTCGAGGAGATCGTCGACACTGTACGGGCGGCCGCGACCGCCCTAGGCGCCAACGCCGACACCATCGAGCGGGTTTACCGCGATCTGATCAACGCCTTCACCGCCGACGAGCAGCGCCGCTGGCGGGAGCTGCACAAGTAGCGTTCCCCTCGGTCGATTTTCCCCGCGACTCGGGTGCTGCGCCGCTTACATATCGCCGGCTAACGCCATCAGCTGCATGACGATGCCCACCAATCCGCCGATCAGGAGGATCACCGTCGATAGGAACGTAATGCCGAATCCGGGGCCACGCTTCTCGGCGGCCTGGTAGTAGGCCAAGGCGTACATCACCCGCCCGATGGGCCAGAAGACGCCTACGATCGCCGCGTACATGTCGCCCCAGGCGGCGGCGAACAGCGCCAGTGACGGCAGGAAAATGACCAGCTGCTCAAGTGTGTTCATGTGCACGCGGAAGATCCGCTGGAACTCTACCGGGCCGTCTATGGCCGGGGCCTGAACGTTATATTTTGCGCGGGCGCCGCCCACTTTGATGATGACCCAGACGTAGACCAGAAGCGAAAGCACGACGACGAGGGCGGTATGCGGATAGGTGGCGAGCATGGCTATTTCCTTTGCAATAATTCGCACCAGAGATCGGCGCCGATCATACGCCATCGACCGCCGCCACTTCCAGCCTGGGCAGCCTATACTGGCGACCGGTGAGCGCCCAAGAGCGGGCGGTCACTGCCCTCCCAAGCGAGCTCGCGCGTTGGGCTCAAAACACCGGGGTTAAAAAAATCCGGCCCGGGGGAAATTTCTGCTTGATTTCGCGCGCAATAGGAGTAGATGCGAACCCAGACGTTACGCGCACGTGCCTAAAGCAGCTTGCCGTTAAGCAACGACGTAAGCGTCCTTTCGTTGGTTGGACTTTTAGTCTTCGTCTGATTGATCAAAGGAGGCCGTGCATGCCCCTTCTAAGAAAACGACTGAGATCACGTTTGCGCCTCACCGCCCACGTTCCGGCGGCGCTACAGGATTGTCGGCATATCGCTTGGGACGGCCATGACCTGGTCGTCGTTTCCAGGTTTGACGTTCTTAGGGATTGAAAATCCCACATCACGGTTATGCGTGGCCCACGCCGGGGAACCGGCTGGGCTGAAGTCATGGAGCCGCCGAATGCGGCAAGTGCGGGAACGAAAGTAAAGATGGTCCAATTCAAAGCGCGGCAATTCGAACAATCCGGAATTAACGACCCTCCGCAGACGTACTTCCGTACCGTCGACGATGTCGCCCGGCGGCTCAAGCCCGAGGCCCCCGTCCAGTGTGTGTTTCCTGAAGTCATCCGCGCCCAGGCGCGCCGTTTCCTCGGCCAGTTCCCCGGTGAAGTGCTTTACGCGGTGAAGTGCAATCCCGGTGCGGAATTCCTGCGTCATATGCACGACGCCGGCATTCGCCACTTCGATGTGGCCTCGCTGGACGAAGTGCGTCTGGTGAAGTCCCTGTTCCCCCAGCGTGAGCGAAATGGCGGTGTCAGCCTCCACTTCATGCATCCGGTGAAGTCGCGCGATTCCATCCGCACCGCCTACAAGTTGGGCGTGCGCACGTTTGCCCTCGATTCCGTGGGCGAGTTGATGAAGATTCTGGAAGAAACCAAATCGGCGAAGGATTTGAAACTGTTTGTGCGCCTCGCGGTATCGGGCAATGCCGCGGCTTATGATCTCTCGGGCAAGTTCGGCGCCGCCCCGTCCGTGGCCGCCGATTTGCTGCGCCATGCCCGCAAGGTCGCCCATAAGCTCGGTATCTGCTTCCATGTCGGCTCCCAGTGCATGGACCCGGCGGCTTACCGCGCCGCCATCGAGCGCGCGGGCGAGGTCATCGGCAAAGCCAAAGTGAAGGTGGATGTGATCGACGTGGGCGGCGGTTTTCCCGCCACCTACCCTAATATGACGCCGCCGCCGCTTGAGACGTACCTGGCCGCCATTGCCGATGCCGCCCAGCACCTGGTCGCCGAAGGCGGCGTTGCCGCGGGCGCTGCGCTGTGGTGCGAGCCGGGCCGCGCCATGGTCGCCGCCGGCGCCGCCATGCTGGTGCGTGTGACCCTGCGCAAGGGCCGGCGCCTGTTCATCAACGACGGGACGTACGGCAGCCTGTTCGATGCCGGCGCCCTCAACTGGCGTTTCCCGGTCCGCCTCGTGCGCCCCTCGGGGCGCATCGGCAAGAACTCAAACGCGCCCAATACCCGGTTGCCGTCGGAAAAGCTGGTGCCGTTCGTATTCTACGGGCCCACCTGCGACAATATGGACAAGATGAAGGGCCCGTTCCTGCTGCCCGAGGACACCCAGGAAGGCGACTGGATCGAGATCGGTATGCTCGGGGCCTATGGTTCGGCCATGCAGACCCGGTTCAATGGCTTCCACTCGTCGGTAGCAGCCACCGTATGGCCTGAGGCCGCGCCGTTCGCGGTGGACCAGCGGTCCAGGCGCCGCGCCACGCTGCAAGAGGTGTCCCGGGCGGTAACCGAACGGGAGGCGTCCGGGCAGGCGCACCTTCAGTTGACCCCCTCAACGGAGAATGGGGAGGGAATGTCGTCGAAGCCGCAGTCGGAATTGTTCACGAACGATAACGCCGCCTCCCCGGGGCTTGAGCTAAAGTAGCACCAGCGTCCGATTCTCCCATCGCCGTCTCAACGCGAGGATTTGCCCGTCTAGTCTTGACCCCTAGGTCTATTCAGGGCGGTCGCCTTGGCCTTTTCTTTCTCTTCAGCACCAATATGAACGGACTTCCACGCCATGGCCGCGCCCAAAACAAAGTCAAAGACCTCGGCAAAAACCAAGAGCAACCAGAAAGCCAGGCTGCTCTCGACGCCGGTCGAGCATATCGATATTACGTCCTTCGACGCTCGCCCGATTATCGCCGCCATGGGCAAAATGTCCTTTACCTCGCGCGATACTTCCCGCGCCGCAGGCATCTTCAACGACATGCTCGCCGACCCAAAATGCTCGGTTGTCTTGACCCTGGCCGGCTCGACTTCGGCGGGCGGCTGCATGCAGGTCTACATCGACATGGTCCGCTTTGGCATGGTTGACGCCATTGTTTCCACAGGTGCGGCCATCGTCGACATGGATTTCTTCGAGGCCCTGGGCTTCAAGCACTATCAGGGCTCGCAGTTCGTCGACGACAAGGAATTGCGCGCCCATTACATCGACCGGATCTACGACACCTATATCGACGAGGAAGAACTGCAGCACTGCGACAAGACCATCGGCGAAATCGCCGACGGCATGAAACCCGGGCCTTATTCCTCGCGCGCCTTCATCAAGGAAATGGGCCGCTGGCTGAAGACCCGCAAGAACCGCAAAAAGGCCTCGCTGGTCGAGACCTGTTACGACCACGACGTGCCGATCTTCTGTCCGGCCTTCACCGACTCTTCGGCGGGCTTCGGCCTGGTGCTGCACCAGGTGCGCAATCCCAAGGCGCACATCACGATTGATTCGGTCGCCGATTTCCGTGAACTGACCGACATCAAGATCAAGGCCGGCACCACCGGCCTGATGATGATCGGGGGCGGTGTGCCAAAGAACTTTGTGCAAGACACCGTGGTCTGCGCCGAGGTCCTCGGGGTCGAAGCCGAGATGCACAAGTACGCCGTGCAGATCACCGTCGCCGACGTGCGCGACGGCGGCTGCTCGTCCTCAACGCTCAAGGAAGCCAATTCCTGGGGCAAGGTCGACGCGACCGCCGAGCAGATGGTCTTCGCCGAAGCCTCGAGCATCATCCCGCTGATCGCCTCGGACGCTTATCACCGTGGCGCTTGGAAAAAGCGCAAGGCGCGCAAGTTCGCGAAGATGTTTAAGGGCTAGCCCAGCGAGCCGGCTTTCGCACTGATTTCACTCAGGTTTTGAAGATAGCGCGGGGAATATCGGCCGTGTTAGTGTCCCGCCGACGTATTCTTCCGGGCGCAAGACGCCCGCTGGGTGCGCCGATTATGCACCGCCGTTCTCAACTCGTAGCAAAGAGTCTTCGCCATCGTGATTGACGTTCAACCTCCGGGCACTCACGGCCCGTCAACGACCGTCTCGCCCTCGCCAAGCGAAGCCGCAGCCGATCTGGCCGCCCGGATCAAGGCCCACGCCGTGCCCAACAATGTTCGCGGCCTGGTGCAGCTGGCGGTCACGGCCGGCGCCTTCGGCGTCTTATGGCTCTCGATGTGGTTGTCGCTGGACGTCGGCTATTGGCTGACGCTGTTGCTGGCGGTGCCGGCGTCGGTGTTTCTCGTGCGTTTTTTCATGATCCAACATGATTGCGGTCATGGCTCGTTTTTCCGTTCGCAGCGCGCCAATGACTTTGTCGGCCGCATGATCAGCGTCCTTACATTTACGCCTTATACCTACTGGCGGCGCATGCACGCCGAGCACCACGCCACCTCGGGCAACCTCGACCGGCGCGGTGTCGGTGATGTGACCACCTTGACCGTGCGCGAATATCTCGCGCTCTCGCGCTGGCAAAAATTCGGCTATCGCTTTTATCGCCATCCATTGGTGCTGTTCGGCATCGGCCCGGCCTACCTGTTTCTCGTCAAGCATCGCCTGCCGCTCGACCTGCCGCTGCGCAAGGTCAGGCTGTGGAGCAGCGTGCTCACCACCAACGGCGTCATCGCGGCATTTCTCATAGTGTTGGCCCTGCTGATCGGCCCGATCGATCTCATAAAGATGCAGGTGCCGATTACGCTGTTGGCTTCGGCCATCGGGGTCTGGCTATTTTTCATCCAGCATCAGTTCGAAGGCGTGCGCTGGTGGAGCGGTGAAGACTGGGACCCCGAGCACGCGGCGCTCTACGGCAGTTCCTACTACAGGCTGCCCAAGGTGCTGCAGTGGCTCACGGCCAATATCGGGCTGCACCATATTCATCATCTGTGCAGCCGCGTGCCGAACTATCGCCTGCAGGAATGCCAGGACCGCGTCCCGGAGCTGGGTCAGGTGAGGCGCGTGACCTTTCTCGAATCCTTGCGCTGCACCCGCCTCGCGCTGTGGGATGAAGCCGCAAAGCGGATGATCCGCTTTCGCGATCTCAAGCGCTTACCCGCCTAGAGCCTTTAGGGCGCCGCTATCTTCCGCCACCATTTTTCGCCGCTATTATTCGACGGCGGGTTTCCGCGACTATTTCCCGACGGCCGCGACGCCCACGCGGGCTACCTGGCCGTCCTGGACGGACGATCCACCCGAAACGCCGATGGCGCCGACGATCTTGTCGCCGACGATCAGCAACTCTCCGCCTTCGATGGTCACGACCCCTGGAACGCTGAAGAATCTGAGTCCGACACCGCCGGGGGCGAGCGAGTCTTCGAGCACTTTACTCGAACGGCGGAAATCAAGGGCGCTTTGAGCCTTGCCCTCGGCGACGCGGAGCGAGCCGTACTGTGTACCGTCCATGCGCTCCGTGGCAACGACATGGCCGCCGCTATCGATGATCGTAATGACCATCGTGAGATTGTTCTTTTTGGCTTCGGCCTCGGCGGCGGCGATGACCTTCTTGGCGTTGTCGAGGGTAATCGGCGCGCCGTAAGTCTGCGGCACCTGCTGCGCTTGTGCCGCAACGGTCGGGAGCAGAAGCGCTGCGGCAAACAAGAGGGCGGCGGAAATTCTGAGTTGCATGGAGTCCTCCCAGGACTTAGGTTTTGCCAGCGGTGATCGCGGGAACAATCCCTGATTTATTCCTTGATTCGCGCGCTGAATCCAGCATTTAGTGGATTTTGTTGCCTTTCGGGGATTGAGCCCTTGGCATTCCGCAACATTTGCATCGTCGGACCCGGCGCCATTGGCGGCATGATGGCCGTGATGCTGTCGCGCGCTGGATTTAACGTCAGTACCCTCGGCCGTGCCCGCAAGGCCGAAGCCATCGCCCTGCGCGGGCTCACGCTTCGCCAGGGCGGCGAGACTTTGCAGGCGCGCCCGAAGGCGACCGCCAGCGTCGCCAAGCTGGGACCGCAGGATCTGATCGTCGTCACGCTCAAGAGCAATGCCCTGCCATCGGTGGCCGCGCAGCTCAAGGCTTTGTCCAACGCGCCGAAGTTCAATCCGGCTACCCCGATGGTCTTCGCCATGAACGGCGTTCCGTGGTGGTTCTTCGACGACTTCGGCGGTCCGCTGGCCGGCACCCGGCTCAAGTCGCTCGATCCCGACGGCATGCTGCACGCTGCCGTGCCGGAAGCTTCGATCGTCTGGGGGGTCATTAATTGCAGCGTTCACGAGCTGCCCGACGGCTCCATCCAGCACACCACTGGCCAACATCTCATTCTAGGACGCCCCAACGACGATCCGGCAGGGCTCGATGAGATTGCCGAAGTCTTCCGGGCGGCCAACTACAAGACCCTGGTCAGCGCCAACATCCGCCAGGACCTCTGGATCAAGCTCTTGGTTAATGTCACCATCAACCCGGTGAGCGCGCTGACGGTGGCCACGATCAAGGACATGCTCGCCGAGCCCTTGGTGGCCGAGGCGATTCACGCCGTCGCCGCCGAGATGCGGGCCCTGGGCCTGGCCCTTGGCCTGGACGCTGGCCCCGACCGCTTCGACCGCATGAAGGATGCCGTGGTCAAGACCTCCATGCTCCAGGACTTGGAGCGCGGGCGGCCGCTGGAGCTCGAAAGCATCGTCGATGCGGTGGTCGAGATCGCCGAGCGCTGCGGTGTGGCGCTACCGCAAACCCGCCAGCTTGCCGGGCTGATGCGTCTGCGCGCCCGGACCGCCGGCCTCCTGTGACCTACGCCTACCGCCGCCGCTCAGCTTTGGTTACAGTGTCCTTTTTTGGGGTGACCTTTGTCTGACGCGATATCTGTAACCGATCAACGCCTGACCGAGGCGCTGGGTGGCTTGGCGGCGGGCCGCTATCAGGTGCTTTCGCTCGATGTTTTCGACACGCTTCTGTGGCGGCGCGTGCCCGAGGCTGCGGATGTGTTTCTGCTGCTGGGCCGCGCCCTCGCGGCGGACGGAAAGTTGGCCGCTCACGTCTCGCCCTTGGGCTTTGCCGACCTGCGCCGCGCCGCCGAGCGCGCCGCCCGCGAAAAGGTCGAAGCGGTCACGGGCTACCGCGAGATCACGCTTGCCGACATCTACGCCGACCTCCCGGATCACCTGTTCGCGCCCGGCTTCGACCGACCCGCCCGCGTTGCCGCCGAGCTGGCCTGCGAGCGCGGACTGACGGTTCTTGACCGCGAACTGGTGGCGTTGCTGAAAGCCGCCAAGGCCGGCGGCGCGCGGGTCATTCTGGTGTCGGATACCTATTTCACCTCGGCGCAGCTGTGGGACATTCTCGCTGCCGCCGGATTCAACGATAAATCGCTGATCGATCGGCTCTACGTCTCCTGTGAATCCGGCAAGCCCAAGTACCGCGATCTCTTCGACGTGATTCTGGCGGATCAAGCTGTGGCGCCGGGCGCGATGATTCACGTTGGCGATACGCTGGAGGCCGACATCGGCCCAGCCCGCGCACGCGGCATCGCCGTCGCCCACTATGATAAATGGGGCTATGCGCCGCGGATGCAGACCGTCGAATTTCCGGCCAACCGCGAGACCCGCGCCACTCTGCTCGGCGATCACGGCGACTTCGGGCTCACGGGTTTGCGCGCGCGCCTTGCCCACCGCCCGCCCGCGGACCTCAGCGCCGATCTCAAGCCCTACTGGAGCTATGGCGCTGCCGTGCTGGCACCGATCTTTGCCGCCTTCGCCCGGTGGATCATTGCCGAAAATCGCGCGAGCGGAGCCACCCGGGTCTTTGGCCTCATGCGCGAGGGGCGATTTCTCAAACGGCTGATCGAAGCCACCGCATCCGACCTGCAGGCGCCGCCCGCTGTTATTCCACTGGTCGTGGAGGAGTTGTGGCTGTCGCGCCGCGCCGTGGTGCGCGCAGCACTTTATGACGACGATCTCAGCCTGCTGCCCGAGGCCATCTTACTGACTCCCGGCACCACCACCGACGGGATCTTGCGGACCATGGGCTTGGACCGCGCCGAGCTGAACGCGGTTCTGCCGGGCTACGACATCGCCCAGGCCGACGCCCTGGGGAACCTGAGCCGCGTCATCGCCACCACGCCGGCCTTGAAGGAGAAGGTGCTGGCGGTCTCGGCCAGCTTGCGCGCCAACCTTCTTAAGGGCCTGGCCAAAAAGCTGGACCTCGCGCAAGCCGAGACCGTCGTATTCCTGGACCTGGGCTACGCCGCGACCATTCAAAGCGTGCTCGCGCGCATCCTCGAGCGCGAGGGGGCCAAGATCAAACTCACCGGCCTCTACTTGGCGCTCAATGAAAAGGCCATGGCGCATGTTCGCGGCGGTGCCGACCTACGCGCCTTTCTCGGCGGCGAGGGTTTCCAGGGTGCCACTTCGGCCTTGCTCTCGCGGACGCCGGACGTGCTCGAACACGCCTGCATGTGCCGCGAGGGCAGCCTGATCGGCTATGACGACGCCGGCAACGCATTGCTGCTTCCCAACCAGCGCGCCACCGCCCAGCTCACGCAGATGGAGGCCATGCAGGACGGCATTATCGCGGGTGTGGCCGCGGTCAACGCGCTGATCGGCGGCCTCGCGCGCGCACCGGCCGCAGCGCTTTCGGCTCAGGTGGCGCGGATGATCCACGGCCTCCTGGTGCATCCCACGCCCCAAGAGGCCGCCACCATCGGCAGCTGGCAGCACGAGGCTAATTTCGATCTGACCGACCTTCGCCGGCTCGCCGATCTCGCCTTCAATCCCACGGAACTGGAATACCGGGGTTGGCCGGCCCTGCAGAACCTTGGGCGCCATCAGGTCTATTGGCCGGCGGCGGCCCTGACGGCGGCCAATGTCTTTGTCGGCACCGGGTTTGCCCAGGGCCTGGAGGCGGCCTACCGCGTTGCCCACCTCACGGCAGGGCCGCTTTTGGGCGGGGTGGTCATTTGCCCCGATATCGGCGCGGGCTTTGACTCCAAGCGCGAGGGGGCCGTGCCGCTGGCGATCAACGCCTTCGGCCGTGGCCACATGCAGGTCATGATCAAACCTTTCGGCCCGGAGGCCTATCGGCGCTTGCGCTTGACCTGGCCGAGTGCGCGCGCCGTGGTGCAGATCGACCACATCTCCGCCGCCTATTTCGGCGAGAGCGAACAGCGCCCGGCGGCACTTGCGCCGGTGGTCTGGATTGCCGCGGCGGAAATTTCACCGGGCCTGCGTCTGATCAAATCAGGTAAGGCCGGTGTGGCGGTCGTGGACCTTGGCGCGCCGCCGCCTTTCGCCCATGCCCTGGAACTCACGCTGCGTTTCAAGTATCTCAGGCTCGACCCCGTGTTCGGAGCTAACTGAGTTATGAACGCGCCATCCGGCCGCCTGTGCATGGTGACAACCAACTTCAACTACGGCGCCTACCTCGACGACTGCATGCGCTCGATCCTGACCAGCAAGGGCGCCGAACGCGTCGACTACGTCGTCATGGACGCCGGCTCTACCGACAATTCGCTCAACGTCATCAAGAAGCATGCGACTCAGCTCAAGCACTGGCAGTCGGAGAAGGACGCCGGCATGTACCACGCCATCCAGGCGGGGTTCTCTAAGTCCGACGCGCCCTATATGGGCTGGCTCAATTCCGACGACCAGCTGGCGCCCTGGGCCATCCAAAGCGTGCTCGACATCTTCGACCAATTGCCCGAGGTGCGCTGGATCACTTCGCGCCACCCCATGCAGGCGCGCAAAGACGGCGTTGTCATCAAAGCCGACTTCTTGCCCGGCGTCGACAACTGGGGATTCTTCAACGGCGAATATGTGCGCTCGCTGGGCCTGCCGTCCTCGGGTTGGATCGTGCAGGACTGCACTTTCTGGCGCCGCGATCTCTGGGACGAGGCCGGCGGCTGCTTCGATCTATCGCTCAAGCTCGCGGCCGACTTCGAGCTGTGGGCACGCTTCATCCAGAAGATCGATCTTTATGTAGTGCCGGTGCCTTTCGGCATTTATCGCTATCACGGCGCCAATGCCGCCATCGTCAGCCGCGATAGCTACCGCGACGAATGCGTGAAGGTCCTCAAGCGCTATACGCCGATTATCCCCGAGGATTTAAAGCGGCTCTCGGACCGGGTCATCGCCAAACACCTGAAGGCCATCGGCTTCGGACACCTGGTCGACAAGTCCATGGGCCCGCCGCTCAAGACGATTCTTTATAACCACGCCGAGGGCCGTTACTTCATCCACGAGCAGGACTGAGCAGGGATGCCGCCGACATCGTCCCGCGCAGTCCTCCGCTCACCCGACACCATTCTTGTCTGTAGGTCGCCGGGCGAGACCCGCAGCGCGCTGCTCGCCGGCGAGGAGCTGATCGAAGTTGTGCACCGCCGCGACGCTGAGATTCAACCGGGCGCGGTTTATCTGGGCCGGGCGGGTGGGGCGGTGCCGGGTACGCCGGCGATATTTGTCGAGATCGGCGATGCGCGCCCCGGTGTGCTCCCGATCAAGGGCCGGCCGCCGGCCGAGGGCGCGGCAATCCCGGTCTTGGTCATGGTGCCGGCGCGCGCGGGCAAAGGCGCGGAGTTGAAACCGGCGACGCTCAACGCGCCAACCACTGCCGCCGCGCCGTGTTTGCTCCGGCCCGCACCCGAGCCGGTGGTGGAGTGGTGGCGATGTTACCGCGACGGCATCGCTCGCATCCTTTGCGCGCCGCGCCGCGAAGCTGCCCGCGTCAAAGCGCTGCTCGATGCCCGGGCGCCCGTTGCGGAAACCGCCGGCGCCGATCTTTTCGCCGATCCTTTCGCGGATCTGGGAGTTGACGCCGCCATTGCAGCGGCCCTTGAGGCCGGCGTGCCCTTGCCGTGCGGCGGCAGCCTGATCATCGAGGCCACGGCGGCGGTCATGACCATCGACATCAATTCCGGTCCCGCCGATCCGGGGATCGCCAATGGTGAGGCTGTTGTCGCCATTGCCGCCGAGCTGCGCCGACGCAATCTCGCTGGGCATATCCTCGTCGATATCATCCCGGGTCGCCGCCGCGCCGTCTGGCCGCGTCTCCTGGCCGATGCGCTCAGCCCCGATCCGATCCCGGCCCATGTCGCCGGGCTTACGCCGCTGGGCATGATCGAGCTGACCCGCCGCCGCCAGGGCCGTTCACTCGCGGAAGTGCTGTGCGATGCCCAGGGTGGGTTCAGCGCCGCCAGTGTTGCCTACAAATTACTGCGGGACGCGGTGCGCTTCGCCGGCACCGAAAAATGCGCGGGCGTTACGGCTTCGGCCGCGCCGGGCGTGGTCGCGCTGCTTCAGGGCCCCTTGCGCGCGGCTCTCGCCGAGGCCGAGGACGCGATCAAAGCCAAGATCGCGTTTGAGGCGCGCGCCGATTTCGCGCGCGGGCGGGTCGCCCTGCGACGCGCCTGACGTCCATCCTTGACGTTCACCCGCAGCCCACCAATGATGCCAGCCCATGAGCAAAGTGCCAGATGAGTCCGAGCCGGATGATCTCAAGCCGGATGATCCTAAACCAGCGGGCGTGCGCGTGAGCGCAGCCAAGTGCGTGCGCTGTGCGAAGCCCGTGCAGCCGCGCACCCGGCCGTTCTGCTCCCAGCGCTGCGCCGACATCGACCTCGGCTCTTGGTTCACCGGCGCCTATCGGGTGGCGACCACTGAGGGCCCCGAGGCGCCCGGCGACGGGGAGCCGGAAAAGCCCTGAGGGGCGCCATCCCGCCGCTGCGGCGATGCCAAAAACGCGAGCGTGCTCAAGCCTTTCGCCCATTTTCGGAGGGTTTGGCCGGCGCTGGACAGGCTTGGCGTTCTCTTTTATAAAGCGCGGCCTTCCAGAGAGGCCATGTCGCGATGCCCAGGTAGCTCAGTTGGTAGAGCAACGGATTGAAAATCCGTGTGTCGGCGGTTCAATTCCGTCCCTGGGCACCACTCCCTAAAACCAGATTTGATATCATTGGGTTTTTCGCCCGATTTGTCTCACTCCTTACCGAAGGAGTGAAAAGTGAGACAAGTTTCTAATTGAACGGCACCCCTGTGAGCGATGCAAACTGGCCTGCTGCCGGTTCCAAAGACACCGAGTTAAGTGTCAACATAGAACCGGAGGCAGGCCACTATCTTCGTATAGGCCGCAAGATACTCACGACTTGAGCCAGCGGCTTGATTTCAGGGATACCTTCGCCATGAAATATACACATTTTATACATATATTTAACTTGATCGCGCCGGTTTTACATGTGGATATTATCGCCATAAATTGAGGTAAAGGGCGATGACGGCTAAGGAAATCGTGAGGTCCCTGAAGGTGGCGGGGTTTGATGAAATCGGCCAGAAGGGGGCGCACAAGAAGATGCGCCATGCGATCGACAAGACGCGCTGGACCATCGTCCCCATGCACAAGGGCGACGTGCCCATCGGAACGCTGAAGGCGATCGAGACTCAAACCGGGGTGAAACTCACGTAAGCCATCACCCCACGATTCAGGACAACGACTTACCTGGAGGAGACCATGGCAGTTCAATACTACCCTGCGGTCATCACGCGCGATCAGCGCAAGGGCGGCACCGGGACATATACCATCCAATTCGTCGATATTCCGGGTGCAATTTCCTGGGGAAATTCCATCGGCGAAGCCATCACGCATGGCCGCGAGGCCGCCGCCTTGGCTTTGGAGGGCGAAGAGGATATTCCGGCGTCGACGCCCTTCGACGAGGTCCCTGCGAGGATGAAAGCCGCGGGGCGCAAAGGTGCGACCATCTTTCAAATCGTGGACGTGCCGTTGCCTGAGCCCACCGTGCGCGTGAACGTCACCCTGCCGGGCGATCTTGTGAAACGCATCGATTCCGTGGCCGGCAACTATGGCCGGTCTGACTTTCTGGCGACGGCAGCGCGGGAAAAGCTCGCCGGTACCGGCATCCCCAAGCCCAGTAGAAACAAGATGGCTCGGCGGGCCGAGGCCATGGCATCGAAGGCAAAGCGGTAGGACAAGTACCGCCCGGCATCAGCCCGGAACCAAACCCGCGGCAATGTTGACACATGCTGACCCGTCCCTGGGCAACACACCTAAGCTTTTGTTGGCGACACTTAGCTTTCGTTAGCGAGCGAAGCGAGGTTACGAACGGTAGTGCACAGGCGCAGCGACGCCTAGGTTTCGTTCACCTAGCTTCTGTTGACGAGCTGAGCGAGTTTACAGAAGCTGGTGCCCGTAGGGACGAGCGGAGCGAGTTTAAGAAACCTTGCGCCTCGCGAAGGCGGGCAGCTTACAAAAGCTGGCGCCCGTCGAAGCCCCAAAGAGGCGAAGATGGGCTCGCTCCACGTGCCTTCCATCATGTAGTTCTATTCAGTCGAACCAAGCTGCGGAGACATCGCGGGTGATCGAGGACGTAGAAAATATTCTAGAGCGTGTTGCGTTTAGATAGAACTATAGCCGGCCTCCCGGAAGTAATTTGAGCACTCGGTTGGAGTGATGGTGCCGAGCGTCG